>JAUIDE010000076.1 GCA_030429105.1 Alphaproteobacteria bacterium | reverse complement strand
CGCCACCTGGAACCGCTACGCCGGCCACCCAAGCCGTAGCGCCCAGACCCGTCATGCACTAAGACTGAAACCGGACCACCCTATCGGGGCAGGCCAGCGGCGCGCAAGGCGCACGCGTACGGCCTTACCTATCCCAAGAGTGGCGCCAAGGTGCCGGTGAGCACGGTTCACACCATCCTGCGCAACCGGATCTATACTGGCTGGTTTGAATGGAACGGCAAGCTCATTGAGGGCAAGCACGAGGCGCTGGTGCCGGTCGAGCTATGGGAGCGCGTGCAGGGCGTACTCGACGGCCGGTTCGCCAGCAAGGCCAAGCGCTGCCGGCACGACTTTGCCTTCTCGGGCCTTATCGCCTGCCATGCCTGCGGCTGCGCCGTCGTCGGAGAGATCAAGAAGCAACGCTACATCTATTATCATTGCACCGGCTACGCCGATAAGTGCCAGGGTAACCCGGCGTCCTGCCGCCGCAAGCATGTGCGCGAGGAAGCGCTCGAAGCGCAGTTCACCGAATTACTAGGGCAGCTTTGTTTCGACGAAGAGGTGCTGGAATGGGTGCGCGACGCGCTGCACGCCAGCCACGCCGACGAACGCCGCGAGCACGAGGAGGCGATCAAGCGCCATCAGGCCGAGCACAAGCGGCTCCAGGACCGCCTCAACGCCATGTATGTCGACAAGCTCGACGGGCTGGTGGACACGGCCTTCTACGATCGAATTTCGAACCACTGGCGCGAGGAACAGAATCGCTGCCAACGCGAAATTGATCGGCATCAGAATGCCGATAAATCCTACAAGGACGAAGGCATCGCACTGCTCGACCTCGCCCGCAACGCCCAAAGGCTGTTCGCAAAGCAGGAACCGCGTGAAAAACGCCGTTTGCTGAACTTCGTGCTATCGAACTGCACTTGGGAGGATGGCGAAGTGGTCGCCACCTTCCGTCAACCCTTTGACATGCTTGCGGAAACGGCGACGGCCGTCGCCCGCACCAAGGCGGGCGAGAATGCCAAATCGGCGAAAAGTGAGATTTGGCTGGGGAACCTGGATTCGAACCAGGACTAACGGAGTCAGAGTCCGTGGGTCTACCGTTAACCTATTCCCCAAGCGTTGCGGGGGTGCGATACATCCCGCGGGCGCAGGTGTCAACGCCGCGACGTCTCTATTGCTTCGGCCGCCGAGCGGCGGAGACGACTTGTCCCTCAGGAGAAACCGGCTTCCTTGGCGATCATCGCCGCATGGGTGCGGTTTCGGGCGTCCAGCTTCCTGCAGATCGTCTTGACGTGGAGCTTCACCGTGACCTCCTGCAGGTCAAGCTCGCGCGCGATCTCCTTGTTGGCGAGGCCGCGGCATAGACCCCCGAGCACCTGTTTCTCGCGCGGCGTCAGCCGCGCCTCGAACGGATCGGCCGGCTCTTCCTCGACGGACTGCAGGAACTGGATCGGGGCGTACTGCTCTCCGGATACCATGAAGCGGATCGCGTGGACGAGGGAGCGCGCCGCCATGGTCTTGGGCAGGAAGCCGGCCGCGCCGGCGGCGAGCGCGGCCTTCGCCACGTCCTGCCCCGCCGCCCCCGAGATCAGGGCGACCGGCTTGCCGCCGTTGAGCCGCATCGCGAGGCGCAACCCTTCGAGGCCGGAGACGCCAGGCATGGCGTAGTCCAGCAGGACGAGATCGAAAGGCCCCTCCGTCTCGATCATGCGGCCCGCCTCCTCCATCGAGGAGGCGGCGCGCGCCTCGATATCCGGCTCGCGTTCGAGATAGGCGGAGATCGTGTCGCGCACCAGCTCGTGATCGTCTGCGACGAGAATCCTCATGCTTTCGCCTTCTCAGGTTGCGCCGCAATCATCGCCGCAGCCGGAGCGCGCCGCAACCCGTGCGAGACGCGCCCTCAGCGCCCGACCGAATCGGCGTATTCGCGGAGGGCGGAGAGCGTATCCGGCAAGGCGGCCGCGAAGCCGGCTCCGGCTTCGTCTGCGGCGGGCGCGTCTTCGCGGGCGAGCGCCGTTTCGAGCGCGACCAGCGCGCCCCTCGCTCGCGACGCGCCGACAAGCGCGGCGGAGCCGGCGAGGCGATGCGCAAGGGCCCGGCGTTCCGGCCATGCGCCCGAGGCGAGGTCCTTCGGACCCGCCTCCAGCTCCGCGGCGACAGCGAGGAGCGTTTTCTTCAGCCGCGCCTCGTCAAGGCTCAGTGCGAGTTCCGCGATGCTCTCGTCGTCGAAGAGCGGGTCCTCCTCCTCTGCATCGTCCACAGGATCCGCATCCGCCGCCGCGACTCTTTCCCCGGCGTCCGGCAGCGCGGCGAGCGCGCGCTCGAGATCGCGGCTCCGGAGCGGTTTGGTGAGACAGGGCCGGATGCCGACCTCCGCGAAGCGCGCCAGTTCCTCGGGCAAGGCGTGCGCCGTCAGCCCGACGATCGGGGTCAGCCGGTTCGGCCCTTCGCCGCTGCGGATTGCGCGCGACGCCTCGACGCCGTTCATCACGGGCATCGAGATGTCCATCAGAACGGCGTCGAAACGTTCGCGTTCCGCCGCCGCGACGCCCGCCCGTCCGTCCGCCGCCTCCACGACCTCGTGGCCGGCGGCGCGCAGGATTTCCCCGAACACCATACGGTTGACGCCGTTATCCTCGACCAGCAGGACGCGAAGCGGCGTCGCCGGCGGCTCGGATGGCGCCGGCGGCTCCTGCTCCGCGTCCGCCTCCGCGGCTTCGCCGAGGGCGAGGCGCATGACGACCCGGAACCGGCTCCCGCCGCCCTCAGCCGCCTCGACCCGCGCCGAGCCGCCCATCGCCTGCGCCATACGCCGGACGATGGCGAGGCCGAGGCCTGAGCCTGACGCCTCCCGCTCATAAGAAGGGTCCAGCATCACGAAATCCTCGAAGATGCGCTCCCTGTCGGCTTCCGGAACGCCGCAGCCTGTGTCCTCGACGACGAGCTCGACCTCCGCGCCGGCCTCATCTTCGCGAAGCATTGCGAGGGAGACGCGGATGCTGCCGTCCTCCGTGAACTTCACCGCATTCCCGAGGAGGTTGAGGGCGATCTGGCGCACGCGCCGCGCGTCTCCGCGGAGCGGGCCGAACCCCTCGCCGGGATCGAAGTCGATTCGGTCGCCCTGCTCCTCCGCCAGCGGCCTCACGATTTCGATCGCTTCGCGCACGACGGAGGCGATGTCGATCGGCTCTTCCGCCAGCGTGAGACGCCCGGCGTCGGCGCGCGCGATGTCCAGCACGTCGTTCACATGCCGCAGCAGGATCTCCCCCGAGGCGGCCGCGCTTTCTGCGAAGCGACGCTGCCTTTCGTCCAGCCTGGATCTCAGGAGAAGGTCGATCAGGCCAAGGACTCCGTTCAGCGGCGTCCGCATTTCATGGCTCATCACCGCGATGAAATCGGATTTCGCGCGGTCCGCCGCCATCGCCGCATCGAGCGCGTCGCGCAGGTCCCGCTCCGCCGCGAGCCGGTCCGAGATGTCGCGCAGATAGCTGACGAAGATGGGTCCCTTGTGATCTTCCGAAACGGCGACCGCCAGTTCGACCGGGAATTCGTCGCCCCCGGCGCGGAGCGCCGTCATCTCGACCCGCCCGGCGCCGATCACCCGCCGTTCCCCCGTGGAGAGAAAGCGCTTCATGCCCGCGCTATGGGCCGCGCGGTAGCGATGCGGCACGATCAGCGTCTGCATGTCGCGGCCGAGCGCCTCTTCCGGCCTGTGGCCGAAAATGCGGGTTGCGGCCCTGTTCCAGTCCGTCACCACGCCGCGCGCGTCGGCGACGATCACGGCGTCGAGCGACGCCTCCACCGTCGCCGCGAGCCGCCGCCCGATCCTCTCGGCCGCAGCCGCCCGGCGGAGCGAGACGGCCCGTTGCCGGTTGATGACGAAAAGGCTGACGACAAGCGCCGCGATCAGCCCCGCGGCGAGCGCTGCGGCGGCCGCCAGGGTCGAACGGAAACTGGCGCGGCGCGCGTCAGAAAGTTGCGCGAAGATGCGGACGCCGGTGAGCGACATCGCGCGCGCAAGCGGCTGAAGCGCAGCGGCTTCTCGCCTGAGCCGGGGCGCAGCGGCGAGCAGCGCGTCGTCCGGTCCGTCCACGACCGGGGTCGCGGCTGCGATAAAGGCGAGGATGCGGTCGAGCGACTGGCCGACCTCCGGTTCTGCGCGCAATGCCGCAAAGACGGCCCCACGCTCCAGTATTCTGATCCGACTATAGAAAAGGTCGAAGGCCCGGCGCATTTCGGCGGGTGTCGCCTCGCCGGCCGTCGCTTCGGCCGCGGAGCGGCGGAAATTCAGGAGGTCCACCTCCACTTGCGCGAAGGTCCATTGCACGTTGTCGGAAGGAGAGGCGCGGAGCGCCGCGATCTCCTCCCACAACCTCAGCCCGATGAACCCCGACGCCAGAAACCCGAGCCCGAAGACGGCGCCGATCAGCGCCCTGACGGCGACGCGGCGACGCTGGCGGAGACGGTCACTCAATCGCCTCGATCCTCGTCAGCTGCCAAATGCTGCGCGAATAGATGGTCTCGGTTCTGAACCTCGCATCGGAGTCGTAGGGATAGATGACCCAGAAAGGGCCCTTGTCCCGCACAGACATCTCCGCGCCGTCGAGCTTGTAGGCTACGATGGGCCCGCCGGGCTCGGCGTCCGAGAGCGGGATCTCCACGGCGTAGTCGTTCAGCGCGACGGCGCGCATAGTCTCGCCCCGGATCCCCTGCGCGGCCACGAGATCGGCGAGCAGCACGCCGGTGAAGGTCCGCACGCCCTCCGTCCAGATCGTCGACGTCTCGATCGTCGTCGCGGGCATCGCCTCGAGCGCGGCGCGGTCCAGCGCGACCGGCGCAGCGCCGGGCTCCGGAACGATGACGAGTTGCTCTCCATCGTCCGCCGCGGCGGGGAGGGCGATGAGGGCGAGGGCGGCGAAGAACGCCGCGCGCATGAAGGGAAGGCGCTGTCTCATGATCTCTCCAGAGGCCGCGAAGATGGTGAACAAGTGGTAACCGATCTGGACCGTTTGGGCATCATTCCAAAAGAGAGCCGCCCTATACCAAAGGATAGGCCGACTCGCCTTTCTCGCCGTGCGCGCTCCGCCCGCCTATCCCTTCGGAGACCCACCCCCTCCTTTACGACCGGCCGCCGATGCTTTCGCGGCCGGGACGAATCCGGATGCCGCCTCTATCGGTATTTAGGCGTTTCCGAACGATCCGCTCCCCCGGAGCCGGTCGGCAGGGGGCGCAGCGGGTCGGGATCCAAGCCCGGCGTGATGTTGCGACTGTATCCTGAAGGGGCACGAAAATGAACGAGACGCTGATCGGCCATGTCGCCGGGGAGACGCTGCAGGCGCGCTATGACGGCGCCCGCCGCGCGCTGGCGGAGTTGATGCTTCTCAATTCCGAGGCGCATCTGAGCGATGCTAAAGGCGACCCGTTCGACCTCGCCGTCTTCCGTGCCACGCGCGGCTGGATCGCCGGTTGGGCCGGCTATTACGAAACCGTGCTCCGGGCGATCCGCCGCCGCGAGGGGCTGCGGGAAAGCTGCGCGGCGGCCGGCCTCGCGGTCGACGATCCGGCGGCGTCTTCCGGCAACGTGATCCGCATCCCCGCCGCGCGTTTCGGCGCCGGCGCCCATGCCCGGCGCGTTCGCGCTGCGCTCGTGGCCGCTCGCGCCTTTGCGGAAAGCCCGGAATTCGTCGCGCTGGATCATTACGGCGCAGGCAGAATGACCGAGGATCTCTTTTCGTTCCTGGACGCCGCCGCCGGCCTCGGCGCCGAGCTTCGTCCCGCCGCCGTCGCAAGCTGAGGAGGTCGCCATGCTCGTTCTCATCGTGGAGCCCGCAGGCCCCTTCCGGGACTGGTTGCGCCGCACGCTCGACGAGGCCGGGTTCGGCCATGTCGAGGCTGACGATCTGTTCCAGGCGCGGGAGCTCGCCCTTTCAAGCATGGCTGAGCTTGTCGCGCTCGGCCCGTCGCTCGAACTGAACGAGGCGGTTGCGGCGACCGGCCGCTTCGCCCGCGCCGCCGCCGTGGTCGCTTTCCGGAACGCGCGGAACGAGGCGGCGGCGGCGCGGCTTCGCGCCGCCGGAGCCGCCGATACGCTCGCCCGCCCGCTTGCGCCCGGGCCGACGGCGGAGCGGCTTCGCCGCATCGTGCTTGACCGGCTCGCTGGCCGCGGCGCGGAGCGCATCGCCTGCGGCGGCGGAGCGGTGATCGACCTCAAGCGGCGGGAGGTGCGGGTTCGCGGCGTCGCCGCCCCGCTGCGCATGCTCGAATACCGGGTGATGGAGATGCTGGCGCTCCGGGGCGGCGAGACGCTCTCCCGCGATGCGATCCTCGACCGGCTCTATGCCGGGCGCGAGGAGCCGGGGCAGAAGATCGTCGACGTCACGATCTGCACGCTCCGCCGGAAGCTGCGGGCGCTTCTCGCGTCGCCGCTGGTGGAGACGCGGCGCGGCGGCTACGCCCTATCGGCATCCGCTTCCGACGCAGCCGTCGCGGCCTGAATCGGGGTTCGGCGCTCAGACGTCCAGCGTGTTCTCGCGCTCCCAGCGCGAGAAGTGCGCGGTGTAGCTCAGCCATTCCTGCGTCTTGAGCTTCACATAGGCGGCCGAGAAGTCCGCTCCCATCATCCTGGCGAGCGTCCTGTCCCGCTCGTATTCGCGGAGCGCGTCGAGGAGGTTGAGCGGCAGCCGGGGCGCGCCCTTCGCCTTGTGGCCTTCGGCGTACATGTCGAGGTCGCTGCGCTTGCCGGGGTCGGCCGAAGTGCGAACGCCATCCAGCCCCGCCGCGATGATGACGGCCTGCAGGAGATAGGGGTTCGCCGCGCCGTCCGGCAGCCGGAGTTCGAACCGTCCGGGCCCCGGCACGCGCACCATGTGCGTGCGGTTGTTCCCGGTCCATGTGACCGTGTTGGGCGCCCAAGTCGCGCCCGAGGCGGTTCGCGGCGCGTTGATCCGCTTGTAGCTGTTGACTGTCGGGTTGGTGATCGCCGCGAGCGCCTTCGCGTGGCGCATGATCCCGCCGAGGAAGGCCCGGCCCTTCGCGGAGAGGCCGAGCTCCGCGCCCCCGTCGGCGAAGGCGTTCGTCGCCCCGTCCGGCGACCAGCCGGAGATATGGGCGTGGCAGCCCGAGCCGGTGATCCCCTCGAACGGCTTCGGCATGAAGGTGGCGCGGAAGCCGTGCCTCTCCGCCACCGATTTCACCATGAACTTGAAGAAGCTGTGCTTGTCCGCCGTCGCGAGCGCGTCGTCGTATTTCCAGTTCATCTCGAACTGGCCGATCGCGTCCTCATGGTCGTTCTGGTAGGGCTCCCAGCCGAGCTCCAGCATATGGTCGCAGATTTCGGAGATCACGTCATAGCGGCGCATGACAGCCTGCTGGTCGTAGCAGGGCTTCTCCGCGGTATCGAGGCTGTCCGACGCCGCGGTTCCCTCCGCATTGAGGAGGAAGAACTCGGGCTCAACTCCCGTCATGATCCGGAGCCCGTCCGCCGCCGCCTCCTCGACGAGGCGCTCGAGAACGTTGCGCGGGGCCTGCGCGACGAGCGCGCCCTGCATCGTCGCGCGGGCGGGGACCCAGGCGACCTCCTTCTTCCACGGCAGCTGGATCGCCGCCTCCGGATCGGGGATCGCCATGAGGTCCGGATGGGCCGGCGTCAGGTCGAGCCAGGTCGCGAAGCCGGCGAAGCCCGCGCCTTCGGTCTGCATGTCCGCAATGGCCGCAGCGGGGACGAGCTTGGCGCGCTGGGCGCCGAAGAGGTCGGTGTAGGAGATCATGAAATAGCGGACGCCCTTCTCGCGCGCCCAGTCCGCCAGGTTTCGTCCCATCGCCGTCTCTCCCTCTCCCGCGCCCCTTCAGAACCGGCCCGACCGGCCGGGTATCCAGTCCGTCCCCGCGAGCGGAACGCCCGCCATCGCCGCCGCCTCGATCGTCAGCGCCACCAGGTCCTCGGGTTCGAGGTTGCGAAGGCTGCTCTTGCCGCAGGCGCGCGCGATGGTCTGCGCCTCCAGCGTCATCACCTTCAGATAGTTGGAGAGCCGCCGCCCGCCGAGAACCGGGTCGAGCCGGGCGGCGAGTTCCGGGTCCTGCGTCGTGATCCCTGCAGGGTCCCGCCCCTCGTGCCAATCGTCATAGGCGCCGGCGGTGGAGCCGAGCGCCTGGTATTCGGCCTCCCATTTCGGATCGTTGTCGCCGAGCGCGATCAGCGCCGCAGTTCCGATGGCGACCGCATCGGCGCCGAGCGCCAGCGCCTTCGCCACGTCCGCGCCGGAGCGGATGCCGCCCGAGACGATCAACTGCACCTCCCGGTGCATCCCGAGGTCCTGCAGCGCCTTCACGGCCTGCGGTATGCAGGCGAGGATCGGCATGCCGACATGTTCGATGAAGACGTCCTGCGTCGCCGCAGTGCCGCCCTGCATCCCGTCGAGCACCACCACGTCCGCCCCCGCCTTCACGGCGAGCGCGGTGTCGTAATAGGGGCGGGAGCCGCCGACCTTCACATAGATCGGCTTCTCCCAGTCCGTGATCTCGCGAAGTTCGAGAATCTTGATCTCGAGGTCGTCCGGCCCCGTCCAGTCCGGATGACGGCAAGCGGAGCGCTGGTCGATGCCCTTCGGCAGGTCGCGCATCTCCGCCACCCGGTCCGATATCTTCTGGCCGAGCAGCATGCCGCCGCCGCCCGGCTTCGCGCCTTGTCCGACCACGATCTCGATCGCGTCGGCGCGGCGGAGATCGTCCGGGTTCATGCCGTAGCGGGAGGGGAGGTATTGATAGACGAGGGTTTTCGAATGCCCGCGCTCCTCCTCCGTCATGCCGCCGTCGCCCGTCGTGGTCGAGGTTCCGGCGGCGGTCGCGCCGCGGCCCAGCGCCTCCTTCGCCTGGCCCGAAAGCGCTCCAAAGGACATGCCGGCGATGGTGACCGGGATGGCGAGATGGATCGGCTTTTTCGCGTGCCGCGTGCCGAGCCAGACATCGGTCGAGCAGGATTCGCGATAGCCTTCGAGCGGATAGCGGCTGATCGAGGCGCCGAGGAACAGAAGGTCGTCGAAATGCGGCAGGCTCCGCTTCGTGCCGCCGCCGCGGATGTCATAGATGCCGGTCGCCGCCGCGCGCCGGATCTCCGCATTCACCGCCGGGGTGAAGGTGGCGGAGAAGCGAGGCGGTGTTCTTGGAAAGTCGCTCACAGGGCGGGCCTCAATAGGACGACGCGTTGTCGATGCTGAACGTGTATAGCCGGCGGGCGGAGCCGTAGCGGCGGAACTCTTCCGGCCGCGCCTTCCCATCCGCCTCGCCGCGGCGGAGCAGGTCCTCCAGCATCTCGAAATGCTCCGGGCGCATCTCCTTCTCCACGCAGTCCGCGCCGAGGGACTTCACCGACCCGCGGACGAAGATCAAAGCCTCGTAGAGCGAATCCCCCAGCGCCTCCCCCGCATCGCCGAGCACGACAAGGCGGCCTGACTGGGCCATGAAGGCCGACATGTGGCCGATATTCCCGTGAACGACGATGTCGATCCCCTTCATCGAGATGCCGCAGCGCGAGGCGGCGGAGCCCTTGACGACGAGGAGCCCGCCGCGCCCCGTCGCCCCGGCGTATTGCGAGGCGTCGCCCTCGATGATGACGGCGCCCGACATCATGTTCTCCGCCACGCCGGGGCCCGCCGAGCCTTCGATGCGGATGGTCGCCTGCTTGTTCATGCCGCCGCAGTAATAGCCCGTGGAGCCGCGCACCCTGATCTCCACCGGCGCGTCCACGCCCGTGGCGACCGCATGCGCGCCGCGGGGGTTAAGCACTTCCCATTCGGTGCGGTTCGTCTCCTGCCCCTTCAGGGAATGAAGCGCGGCGTTCAGCGACCGGAGCGGGGCGGCGACGAGGTCGAAGGTCTCCATCGGCTCAGCGCTCCCAGAAATAGACGGTGGCGGGCTCCGGCTCCCAGACGCGCGCGGCCTCTATCCCCGGCAGCGTTGCGAGCGCGCGATATTCGGAGCCGAAGGCGACGTAGCGCTCCGTCTCGGCCATGACGGCCGGTTTGCAGGCGATCGGGTCCCGCACCACGCCGAAGCCGTCGCGCGAGCCGACGACGAAGGTGAAGAAGCCGTCCAGCTCCTTCAGCGTCGCCTCCAGCGCGTCGCCGAGGCTTTCGCCGGCCTGCATCCGTTCGCTGATGAAGGCGGCGGCGACTTCCGTGTCGTTCTCCGTCTCGAAGGCCATGCCCTTCCGCCGCAGCTCGCGCCGGACGGAATTGTGGTTCGAGAGCGAGCCGTTATGGACCAGACACTGGTCCGGCCCGGTGGAGAAGGGATGGGCCCCCATCGTCGTCACTGCGGATTCCGTGGCCATGCGGGTGTGGCCGATCCCGTGCGTGCCGCCCATGTCCGCGAGGCTGAACCGCCGGGCGACATCCCGCGGCAGGCCGACCTCCTTGTAGATCTCGATCCGCTCGCCGGCGCTCATCGCCTTCAGCCCGGGCCGGGCGGCCAGCGCCGCCTCCCGCGCCGCGTCCAGCCGGTCCGCGGGAAGCTCGAGCAGCGCATGCGTGTCCTTGACGCGGAGTGAAACCTCGCAGCCGAGGGCGCGGGAGACGGCGTCCGCCAGACCGGGAAAGTCCGCCTCCGGGTTCGCGGACTGGAGCGTGAGCCGCGCGCGATCCGTCTCCGGCCGACCGTAGATCGCGATTCCCGCAGAATCGGGCCCGCGATCCGTCATCGTCACGAGCATGTCGGTAAGCAGCGCGCCGAGCCGGGGCTCCAGCGACGCGTCCTTGAGGAACAACCCCACGATGCCGCACATGCGATCTCTCCCTGTCTCACCCTAAAGGGAATGTTTTTTCACTGGCGCGCAAGTCGATTCTCCAAGGGGAAAGACGGGCGAGCGCCTCTGTCGCATGATTGCCGGTGTGAAGTTTTCCCATTAGTGAAAATCCGCTTGAATACTTCACTCCAGGGAGAGGCCATGCCGACATCACCCGCAAGGCGGCCGCGCAAGCCGGCCCTGGATCAGGATCCGCACCGCGTCCGCGACGCCGGGGGCCGCAATCTCGAAGCCGCGATCGGGCGGGAAGTGCGGAACCTCCGGCGCCAGCAGGGGCTCACGGTGGCTGAGCTTGCGCGCGCCTCCGGGCTGAGCCTCGGGATGCTCTCCAAGATCGAGAACGGCGCGACTTCCCCCTCGCTCACCACGCTACAGGCGCTCGGTCACGCCCTTTCCACGCCCGTCACCGCCTTCTTCCGCAGCTTCGAGGAGCGACGGGAGGCGCATCATGTCCGCGCCGGGGACCATGTGGAGATCGAGCGTCGGGGCACCCGCGCGGGGCATCAGTATCATCTGCTCGGTCATGTCGGCTCGAATGCTTCGGGCGTGGTCGTCGAGCCCTATCTCATCACCCTGACCGCGGAGAGCGACCGGTTTCCGACCTTCCAGCATGAGGGGCTGGAGCTTCTCTACATGCTCGAAGGCGAGGTGGATTATCGGCATGGCGATACGATCTATCCGCTCAAGCCGGGGGACAGCCTGCTCTTCGATGCGGACGCGCGGCACGGGCCCGAGACGCTGGTGAAGCTGCCGGCGCGCTATCTCTCGGTAATCGCCTATCCGCAGGGCTGAGGGTGAGCGATATGTCTCGTCGAAGTTATCGCTTGCCCGGCTCCGGCGCGCTTGCGATAGCTTCTCGCCTCAGTGTCCAGAACGGAGGGACCTCCTTGCTTCCGACCGGGTATCGCCGCTTTCCGCCTCCGGCCGCCCCTACCGCCCTGCGCCTCCGCCTTTCGCGGAGCTGACCCGCAGCCCATGTCAGACTGGCTCTCCCCTACGGAATGGCAGGCGCTCTCGCTCTCGCTCCGCGTCTCCTTCTGGGCGACGGCTGTTAGCCTTCCGCTCGGCGTGCTTACGGCCTATGCGCTCGCGCGCTGGCGCTTTCCGGGCCGGCAGGCGCTCAACGGGCTCGTCCATCTGCCGCTGATCCTCCCGCCTGTCGTGACGGGCTATCTTCTCCTCCTCGCTTTCGGCCGGCGTGGCGCGGTCGGCCAATATCTCGACGAGTGGTTCGGACTCGTCTTCGCCTTTCGCTGGACGGGCGCGGCGCTGGCGGCCGGCGTCATGGCCTTTCCGCTCATGGTCCGCGCCATCCGGCTCGCGATCGAGGCGGTGGATCCGAAGCTTGAGCAGGCCGCCGCGACGCTTGGCGCCTCGCGCGTCTGGGTCTTCGCCACGGTCACGCTGCCGCTGATCCTGCCCGGGATCATCGCGGGGGCCATCCTCGCCTTCGCCAAGGCGATGGGCGAGTTCGGCGCGACCATCACCTTCGTCTCCAACATTCCCGGCCAGACGCAGACACTGCCGAGCGCGATCTACACCTTCCTGCAGGTTCCGGGCGGGGAGGACGAGGCGGCGCGGCTCGTCCTCCTCGCCGTCATCGTCGCGATGGGGGCGCTCCTTCTTTCCGAATGGATCAGCCGGGCGGTGGCGCGTCGGATCGCCGGCGCATGACGCTCGACGTCGCCCTCCGCCATTCCTTCGGGGCCTTCTCGCTCGACATCGCCTTAGTCGCGCCGCCGGGGATCACCGTGCTCTTCGGCCGTTCGGGTTCGGGCAAGACGACCATCGTGAACGCCGTCGCCGGCCTCCTCCGCCCCTCCGCCGGGCGCATCGCGCTGGACGGGCGGCCGCTGACGGATATCAGGGCGGGGGTGTTCCTGCCGCCGCACCGGCGGCGGATCGGCTATGTCTTCCAGGAGGGGCGGCTCTTCCCGCATCTCACCGTGCGCCGGAACCTGCTCTACGGCTCATGGTTCGCGCCGCGCGGCGCGAAGCGGGAGGATTTCGGGCGCATTGTCGAGATGCTCGGGATCGGCCCTCTCCTCGGCCGGCGCCCCGGCGCGCTTTCAGGCGGCGAGAAGTCCCGTGTCGCGCTCGGGCGGGCGCTGCTCTCCGCGCCGCAACTCCTGCTGGCGGATGAGCCGCTCGCGGCGCTGGACGCGGCCCGGAAAGCGGAGATCCTCCCCTATTTCGAGCGGCTGAGGGATGAGGTGGCGATCCCGATCCTCTATGTCAGCCATGCGGCGAGCGAGGTCGCACGGCTCGCCACCACCGTCGTCGCCCTCGAAGCCGGCCGCGTGATCGCACAGGGTCCCGCGGCGGAGGTGCTTGGCGACCCGACCGTGCTGCCCGCCGGCGCGCGCGAGGCCGGCGCGGTGCTCACCGCGAGCGTCGTGCGGCATCACGCGGACGGGCTGAGCGAGCTTGATGCGGGGGGCTGCGCGCTCTTCCTGCCGCGGATCGACCGCGCGCCCGGCGCCACGATCCGCGTCCGTATCGCAGCGCATGACGTTTTGCTTGCGCGGGCCCGGCCCGGGGGGCTCTCCGCGCTGAACATCCTGCCCGGAACGGTGGCGGAGATCCGCGCGGGGGAAGGGCCAGGCGCCATGGTAGCGCTCGACACGCCGGCCGGGCGGCTGCTCGCGCGGATCACGCGGCGCTCGGCGGAGGCGCTAGGCCTCACCCCCGGCTCCGCAGTCCATGCGGTCGTCAAGTCGGTCGCCGTCGCACCGGCCGATGTCGGGGCCGCGGGCTGAGCCAAGGTGCGGCGAACGGGGCGCGATATGGCTTGCGCGGCGGATCGCGCGCTGGGCATAACGCGCGGATGAACGAACCGGCGACCTCCCGTTCAGACAGACCGGAGCTCCGCATCCGCATCGTCTTCGGCGACGACGCGATGCTGGGCCCCGGCAAGGCCGACCTTCTGGAGCGCATCGGCGAGACCGGCTCGATCGCCGCGGCGGGGCGCAGCATGGCGATGAGCTACAAGCGCGCCTGGATGCTGGTGGAGGAGATGAACGCCGCCTTTCGCGATCCGCTGGTCGAGTCCTCGCGCGGCGGCCCCCATGGCGGCGGCGCGCGCCTGACGGAGGCGGGAGAGGTCGTGCTCGCCCATTATCGCAAGCTCGAAGAGATCATGGCGGAGGCGGGCGCGGCCCGGATCGGCCAGTTGCAGGGCATGTTGCGGGCGAACGAAGCCTGAACAGGTGCGCCCCGGCGAGCGAACGGGCGCGCCGGGGCGGAAGGGTCAGGCCGCCTTGGGCAGCGTCGCGGCGAGGGCCACGGTGGCGAGTGCGGCGCGCGCCGCCTCCTCCCCCTTCTTCACGAAATGGGCGGTGAAGAAGGCCTCATGCGCCGCGCTCTTCTGGAAATGGTGCGGCGTCAGCACCACGGAGAAGATCGGGACGCCGGTGGAAAGCTGGGCCGTCATCAGCCCGCCCACCACCGTCTCCGCGACGAAGTCATGCCGGTAGATGCCGCCGTCCACCACGAAGGCGGCGCCGACGATCCCGTCATAGAGCCCCGTCCTCGCCAGCCTTTGCGCGAGAAGCGGGATCTCGAAGGCGCCGGGAACGTCATAGACGTCCGTCTCGGCCGCCCCGTTCGTCCGCCGCGCCAGCTCTTCGAGAAAGCCGATGCGGGCCTGATCCACGATGCGGTCATGCCAGCGGGCCTCGATGAAGGCGAAACGGAGGGTCTTTCTGCTTTCGGTGCTCTGATTCATCGTCTGCTCCCATAGGTGAAGCGTCGAATCAGGGCGACGAACGGCGGCGCAGGCGCGGAAGCGCCGGCGCCGTTCGCTCGTTCTCTCTCATCCGGACTGTGACCGTCGGCCCCGGAATTTCACCGGATCTGCTGACCCCTCCCCGCCCGAAGGCGATGAGGGCGCTCGCGGGCTGTGACCGCCGGTGGGGAATTCCGCTCCGCCCCGAGAACGCGCCGCCCGTCCATCGGGCGGCGCGCCAGCTTCGCACGGGGCGCGGCGGGCCGCAATCAGCCGCGGACCGCGAACTGATAGGCCGCGGCGGTATAGTGGAAGCCCTCGCCCGCCGCCTCGAGATAGCCGATGCCGGGGAAGGGCATGTGGTAGCCGGTGAAGGGAATCCCGTCCGCCGCGATCATGCCGAGCACGCGCTTGCGCGTGGCCGCCGCGCCCTCCTTGTCCATGTCGAAACGGACATGCCAGTCAGGCCGCTGCATCGAGACAACGAAATGGTTCGCCGTGTCCGCGATGATGACGAGCCGCTGGCCCTCGCTCTCGATGTGCCAGTTCGTCATGCCGGGCGTATGGCCCGCCGCGTCGATCGCCTCGACGCCGGAAGCGACGCTGTCGCCCGGCTTGATGAAGGTCATCTTCTCGGCCATCGGCTTCACGTTGGACTGGACGAGCGTCGCCACGCGCTCGGTCGGCCCGGAGAGCCGCTCCTCCGGAGACCAGAAGTCGTATTCCGCCGCCGCGGTGACGTAGCGCGCATTCGGGAAGGCCGGAGCGCCGCCCTCCATCATGCCGCCGATGTGGTCGGGATGCATGTGGGTCAGCACGACGACGTCCACCTGTTCCGGGCTGTAGCCCGCCGCTTCGAGATGCGGGCGCAGGTTGCCGCGGCCGGGGCGTGCGCCTTCGCCGTTGCCGGTGTCGAAGAGGATCAGCTCGGAACCGGTGTTCACGAGGACCGGCGTAAAGCTTATCTCCATCTTGTCGCCCGGCAGGCCGTTTTCCGCGGCGAGGGCCTGGACGGCAGCGGCCTCCTGATTCTCGCCGAAGATCGGATGCGGGCCGTCGAGCACGGCTGCGCCGTCCCAGATCGTCGTGACCTCGAAGGCGCCGAGCTTCACGCGGTTGACCGTCGGGCGGAGCGGGCCGAGCATCGGCGCGGCGGAGAAGGCCGGGCTCGCCGCGAGGGCGAGGCCGGCGCCGCTAAGGCCGGCCAGTGCTGCGCGGCGGGTGAGAGGGGCGTTGCGGGGCATGTGTTCCTCCTTCTGTCGGGTGCCGCAAGATAGAGCGAGATCGTCGCCGCGCCCGTCACGATTCGGCGCCATCGCGGAAACAATCAGTCGAAGGCCCCCGTCACCCGCGCGAGGATCTGGAAGGCCCGGCCGGAGCGTGTGTCCGCCGCCTCAAGGATCAGCGGATCGGGGCCCAGTTCCTTGGCCATCCGGCGCATCAGGCGGTCGAACCGACGCAGGAAATGGAGCCCGCTGTCGCGGAAAATCACGTCCTTACGCATTCTCGCGCGCACGAGCGCCAGCGCGACTTCGTCCGTCACCCCGCCGACCTCGGCGATCTCGGCGCCGCGCGCACCGGCGGCGTAACGCATCCACGCCTCAGCGCTCGCCTGCCCGGCGGCGACATCCTCCATGTAGAGCCCGTCCTCGGAGAAGAGCGTCAGCATGTCCTCGGCCGCCTGCAGAAGCGTGGCGAATTCCGGCTCGCGCAGCGCGGCGCGGAGCGCGGCGAAGCCCGCCTTGTCCCCCTCATTCCGCGGAAAGTCGAGCGCGCGGACCACATTGACCCAGGAGAGCCCCTCCGCCGCCGGCGGCTCGGCGCCGAGGGGGAGTGCGGGCTGCGCCGCGTCCTGCGCCTTGCGGGGCAAGGCGAGTTTCGCCTCCCGCCGCGCCGCGCTCTCCCGCCCTTCGATCCGCGCGACCATGGCCTTTGTCTCTTCCGCCGCCTTGTCGAGCGCGGCGATGGAGGCCGCGAGCGCGGTCTTTTCCTCGGCGAGCGCGGCGCGGGCGGCGACGGCCAGCGCGGAGGCGAGGTCCGGGTCGGCCGGTCGCTCCGCGAGCAACGCCTTGAGCTCCGCGATCTCCTCCCGCAGCCGCGCCGCCTGCCGGGCGAGATGGGCGGCGAGGAAGAAGAAAGTCACCGGCGCGAGGGCTGCGAGCAGGAAGAGAGCGATTTCGAGCGCGAAGGCGGGTCGTGGTCCTTCAACAACGCTCGCGACGAGGCCGAAGAAGCCCGCGCCGTAGCCGACGACTCCACCGATCCAGAAAAGGCTGAGCAGCGCCGCGGTGGCGAATGGCCGGTCCCCCCGGATCAGGCCCGAGAGGCGCCGGAGGCCGCCGGCCGCCGCGCCCGCCATCGCCCTAGCGGAACTCGACGGAGATGACCTCATAGCTCTTGCCGCCGCCCGGGGTCATCACCTCGACGCTGTCGCCCGGCTCCTTGCCGATTAGTGCGCGGGCGAGGGGGGAGCGGATGTTGAGCTTGCCGGCGGCGATGTCCGCCTCGGTCTCCCCGACGATCTGGTAGGTCTTTTCCTCGTCGGTGTCCTCGTCCGCCACCGTGATCGTCGCGCCGAACTTGATCTGCGAGCCTGAGAGCTTCGACGGGTCGATCACTTCGGCGCGGGAGATGAGGCCCTCCAGCTCCTTGATCCGCCCCTCGATGAAGCTCTGCCGCTCCCGCGCCGAATGGTATTCCGCGTTTTCCGAGAGGTCCCCGTGCTCGCGCGCCTCCGCAATGGCGCGGATCACGTCCGGCCGCTGGACCGATTTCAGGTCCTTCAGCTCTTCGTTCAGGGCGGCGTAGCCCGCCGCCGTCATCGGCGCCTTCTCGACCATCCTGGCCTCTTTCCTTCCCGCGCAGCCCTTCCTGCGGCGTCAATGCAACGCGCGCCCACTGCGATTTCGCGGTGGGCGCGCCCGATGTCTCTCCTGACCATATGGGCCCGTCTTTTCTGTTGCAAGCGGCGCGCGCGCGGGGAGGATGGCGCGATGGCGAAGCGGGCGAATATGGCTGAAGCTGCGCTTCCCGGCCTTGCAGGGCCGGGCGCGGAGCCGGATCACGCCCATCACCGCGCTCGGCTTCGCGAGCGGTTCGACCGCGCGGGGGCGGAGGCGCTGGCCGATTACGAGATGCTGGAACTCGTCCTCTTCCGCGCCATTCCGCGGCGGGACGTGAAGCCGCTGGCCAAGCGGCTGCTGCGCGAATTCGGGGATTTCAACCATGCGATATCCGCCCCGCTGTCCCGCCTCCTCGCTGTCGAAGGGATGGGTGAGGCGGCGGCGCGGGAGCTGAAGATCGTCGAGGCGGCGGCGCAGCGCCTCGCGCAGGCGCGGGTGATCGGGCGGGAGGCGCTCACCTCCTGGTCCGCGCTGATGACGTACTGCAAGACGCGGATGGCGCATCAGGGCGTCGAGGAGTTCCGCCTCCTCTTCCTCGATCGGAAGAATGTGCTGATCGCCGACGAACTGCAGGCGAAAGGGGACGTCTCCGGCGTTTCGGTCTATCCGCGGGAGGTGGCGAAGCGCGCGCTGGCGCTCGACGCCTCCGCGCTCGTCATGGCGCATAACCATCCTTCGGGCGACCCGACGCCGTCGCAGGCCGACATACGGATGACGAAGGAGGTCGCCGCTGCGCTTCAGGCCGTCGGCGTCCTTCTCCATGACCATGTCGTGATCGGCAAGGAGCGGGACGCGAGCTTCCGCGCCCTCGGCCTCATCTGAGCCGGAGCGCGGCGAGGAGCCCGAGAAGCGAGAGCCCGAAGCCGATCCAGAACGCGCCCGCGCCGAAGGCGGGATAGGCGAAAGAGCCGGCGAAGCCGGCGGCCGACATCATCGCGCCCCCCGCCATCGCGCCGACCATGCCCTGCGCCGTGGCGCCGAGCGCGGCGGGCGCCGCCCGCTCCGTCATCGCAACAGCGCCGAGCCAGGCGGCGGTGAAGGTGAGCGCATGAAGCGCCTGGAGCGGCCAGAGGAGCGCGAGCGGCGGGTCGAGCGCCATCGCGGCCCAGCGCACGAGGCCCGCCCCGCCCGCCAGCGCCATCGCCCCGGCAGGGCCCGCCCAGGCGATGAACCGGCGCCCGTAGAAGACCATGAGCAGGACTTCGAGGAGGACGGAGAAAGCCCAGAGCGCCCCGATCGTCCCGTCGCCGATCCCCGCCGCGCTCCAGTGCAGCGAGCCGTAGGCGTAGAGCACGGCATGGCTGCCCTGAAGGCTCGCCGCGGCGAACATTATGAGGAGGAACTCCGGCCTGCGGAGGAGCGCCGCCGCCTCCGCCAGTTTCGGGCTCGGCAGCGGCGCGCCGGCGCCGCCCGGATGCCGCAGCCCGAACCAGATGCAGGGGAGGAGGGAGAGGACGATCCACCAGAGCGCCGCGCCGGAACCGTAGGCGGCGACGGCGACGCCCGCCAGGAGATTGGCCGAGAGGAAGGCCGCGGAGCCGATGCCTCGCGCCAGCGCATAGGAAAAGCCGCCGCGCGAGGCGGCGCGGAGCGTCAGCGCGTCCGCTATCGGCATCGCCCCGGCGAGCGCGGCGCCGGCGAGGATCGTCGCGGCGTAGAGGAGCGCGCGGCTCCCGGCCCATTCATGCGCGAGAAATGCGAGCGCGCCGACGCCGGAGAGGAGCGCCAGCGCGCGCCACGGCCGCCCCGCCCGGTCCGCCGCGTAGGGAAGCGCGACGCCTGCGACCACCCGCACCGCGACGGCGGATGCGGTCAGCGCCCCGATCTCCGCCGCCGAAAGCCCCCAGTCCGAGAGCCAGAGCGGCCAGAACGGCATGTGCGCGCCGATGGCGAGGAAGAAGAAGACGTAGAAGCCCGAGGAGCCGGCGAGCCCGGCGGGCATCAAAGCGTAGCCGCCTCGCGGAGCGCGAAATCGGCGATCCGCGCGATGTCTCCGAAGGGCATCACAGGCCGCCCGATTTCCGGCGCGTCGTCGCTCACGACAGCGCGGATCGTCTCGTCATCCGTGGCGATGAGCGCGGCGCCCGTGACGCGGCGCCAGACTTCGAGCTTCGGATGCCGGTCCCGCTTCCATCCCTCGACAAGGACGAGATCGACCGGGGCGAGCCGCCCGATCAGCGCCTCCAGCGGCGGCTCCTCCTCGCCTCTCAGCTCATGCAGGATCGCGAACCGCGCGGTGGAGGCGACGAGCACCTCCCGCGCCCCGGCCTCGCGGTGGCGGAAACTGTCCTTGCCCTGCTGGTCCATGTCGAAGCCGTGATGCGCATGCTTGAGCGTTGAGACGGAGAGGCCGCGCCCCGCGATCTCCGCCACAAGCCGCTCCATCAGCGTGGTCTTGCCCGCGTTCTTCCATCCGGTGACGCCGAAGACCTTCACAATCCGTGCTCCGCAGCGATCCGCTCCGCCGCCGCGATATCATCCGGCGCGTTGACGTTGAAGAAGGGATCGAAGGGTTTGTCGGTAAAGGGAACGAAGGCTGCCCCGTGGCGCTCCGCCCAGAGCGAGACCTTACGGAGCCCGGCGCCGAGCGCGGCGCGTAAATCCTCCCGCAGCGCGACGGGCCAGAGCCCGAAGGTCGGATGCGGGGACCCATCCGGCGCCGCCGCTATCGCGATCGGCGCGTCGGCCGAGAGCGCTGCGGAGAGCCGGGCGCCGAGATCGGCGGGGAAGAAGGGTGTGTCCCCCGCCGCGGTCAGCACATGGCGCGCGCCTCGCGCCGCCGCCCAGTCGAGCCCGGCGAGAATTCCGGCGAGCGGGCCGGGGAAATCCGCCGCTTCGTCCGCGATGACCAGAAGCCCGAAGGCCGCGAAGCGCGCCGGGTCCCCGTTCGCGTTTATCGCCAGAGCGGCGACCTGCGGGGCGAGCCGCTCCGCCGCGCGGGCGAGGAGGGGCCGCCCGGCGACAAGGCGCAGGGGCTTGTCCCCGCCCCCCATCCGTGTCGCCCGCCCACCGGCGAGGATGACGCCGTGGGGCTTCGCGAAATCAGACATCGAGCCGGTATGTCTCCGCCGCCGTCCGCCGGAAGAGCGCGTCTTTTTCCGCTTCCGAGGCGCCGAAGGAGAGGCGGAAGAAGGCGTTCCAGAGATTGGCGTAGCTGACCTGCCCCTTGTCGACGGGGAAGTTCGACTCGTACATCGCGCGCCCGACGCCCCAGAGCTCGATGCAGGTTTCGACATAGGGCCGCCACGCCGCGGCCAGTTCCTTCGAGGAGGGCGGCGTCTCCCGCGCCTCGAAGCCGAATCCGACGGAATGCATGGCGAGGCCGCCGAGCTTCACCCGCGTGTTGGGCCGCGCGGCGAGGGCCGCCATCTTCTCCCGCCAGACCGGGAAAAGCTCCTCCCGCCGGCCGGCGTAGCTCCCGATCCCCATGACGCCGCCGACATGGTCGACGACGATGGTCGTCTCCGGCGCACGGTCCACCAGCGTCAGGAGGTCGTCCAGCTGGGACTGGAAGGACCATGTGTCGAGCACGAGGCCGCGCGGCCCGAGCGTCCGCACAGCCTCCGCGACGACCGACTCCGCCATGAGGCCGGGCGCAGGATCCACCACCGAGCCGACGATGGCCGGGTCTCCCGATTTCGCCATCGGATAGCGGATGCCGCGGAGCCGCCCGCCGCCCGCCGCCTCCATCACGTCGAGCACCCGCTCCACCCCGGCGCCGAGCGTCAGGTCCGCATTGCCGACGATCCCGGCGCAGATGCGGCATGGGCCATAGTGCCCGCTCTCCGCCATCGCGGCGGCGCCCGCCGCGAAGGTCACCTCGCCGACCGGGGCGAGCTCCGGCGGCCCGTCCTTCCGGTGCATGGATCGGCATTGGATGTAGACCGTGGCGAGGATGTTGCGCTTCGAGACGTCCTTGAGGAGGTCGTGGAACAGATAGAGCGCGCCCGGCCGCTCCCAGAGATGATGATGCGGGTCGACGATCGGCCGCGCGGGCTCTATTGGCGCTTCTTCGTTCAGCGCCAGCCAATCCTCCCGCACCGGGAGATGCGGCATAGAGACGTTTTCCATTGTTCCCTCCTGTTTCGGGCATGAGAAGGCGGCGTGTCTGGGGCGTCAATGGGTCGGCGGCCCGAAGGCGTGGCCCTCGAGCAGATCGGAGTCGCGGGCGCTTTTCGTGCGCGCCGGCGGCGCTAGGGAGCGGACTCATATCTTTGCAATCCAAATTCGGATTGCGGCGATCTTGAGAGCGGCGAGGAAGTTGTCCGGGGATCGGTCGTATCGGGTTGCGAGGCCTCTGAATTGCTTGATGCGGT
>JAUIDE010000172.1 GCA_030429105.1 Alphaproteobacteria bacterium | reverse complement strand
CCTCGACCGCGGCGCGCGCCTCCGCCCCGGCGCCCGCGGCGGCCTGCGCCTCCGCGAGGGAGAGCGCGGCGGCGGCGGCCGGAATCTCCAGCACGGGCACGCCCCGCCAGTCCTCCGCCGGCGAGGGCGGGGCCGCGAGCGCTACGAAGAGCGCGAGGAGGAGAGCGGCGCCCCTCAAGCCGCCTGCGCCTTCCCGCCGGAAATCCCTTCCAGCCCCTCGCGATAGGCGGCGGCGATGGCGCCCCGCCGGAACCGCTCCAGCCCGCCCGCGGCGCCGATCTCCGCCAGCCGCGCCTTCAGCGCGGCCTGCTCCCGCACGAGGCGGACGAGCCCCGCGGCGATCTCCGCCTCGTCTCCGGAATCGGCCGAGATGACGGCGGAACCCTCCTCCAGATAGCCGTCGATCCCCCAGCCGCGCGGGATGAGGCAGGGCGCGCCGGCCAGCAGCGCCTCCGCGAAGACCATCCCGAAACTCTCCCGCTTCGAGACGAGGGCGAAGCCGCAGGCGGCGTTGAAGCGGCGCTGCACCTCGCCATGAGGCAGCGCGCCGAGGAAGCGGACGCGCCCCGGCGCCGCGGCGCGGGCGAGGGCGGAGAGCCGGGCGAAGGCCGCCGGGTCGCCCCCGCCGATCACGTCGAGCCGGATCTCCGGCTCCGCCTCGGCCGCCCGGCCGAGCGCGCGGATCAGCGCCGCCGCGTTCTTCCGCCCGGCGGAGGCGAAATGGAAGGCGGTGACGATCACGGGCGGCGCCGCGGCGGGCGCCATCACGGCGTCGGCGGGGCCGGGGCAGGGGAGGAGGATCGTCCGCCCCTCCCGCCTTCCGAGCCGCGCGTCCAGCCGATCCCGCGCCCAAGGCGCGAAGGGAAAGGCCGCCGCCGCCTCCTTCCAGATGCGCGCATGGAGCGGACGCAGCCCCCGCTTCACCCCGGTGATGGCGAGGTCGCTGTCCCCCTGGATCGAGACGGCGAAGGGCGCGCTCCAGCGCCGCGAGAGTTCGAGCGCGACGAGCCCCTCCACGGAAAGCTTGTGCGCGTGGACGAGGTCGGGCCGGAACCCCGCCGCCTCGCAATCCGCCGCCGCCCAGTCCGCCAGCCGCATCAGAAAGCGATGCATGAACAGGCCCTTGGGCGGCGCGCCATAGGCGACGGCGCGGTGCGACGGCCCCGCCTCGTCCGCGAAATCCGTCGCCTCGATCCCGAGCCGCCAGTCCACCCGGTTGAGCGAGATCACCCGGTGCTCATGCTCCGGAACGAGGGCGAGAAGGTTGGAGACCGCCCGCGTCTTGGCCGGCTGCAGCGGGTCCGGATAATCGGCCGAGAGATGGAGTATGCGCATGTCGTTCCCGCTTCGCTCGGCGGCAGTATCGCCGAGCCGGCGCCCGATGTCATCGCCGCCGCGTTGATTCGCGGTCGGAGGGAGATTCGCCTCCAATAGCCGCGCCGCGCGCAATCTCCGGGCGAGCGGGTTTCGCCAGTCTCAAGCGATGGAGGAAAAATCTTGGCACTGTCTAACCCGGGCGGCGCATTAACCGGAAAAATCCGCATCTGGCGCAAAATTTCGCACAATTCAGCCAAAGTTTCGGGTATCACCTCTCTCACGGTGTTGGCGTCGGTCGGTCGCGGTGTGGCGGTGGACGGGCGTCTGGTCTGAAGGGGCGAGTTGCGACCATTCCGGGAGCGCGTCCCTGCGCGTGATGAAAAAGGGGCGCTGCAATGACGTGGTCGAGCAATTCTGTCATTAACTATGAATTCACCGCCTTCACCGAGGCGGATCTGCTGAAGGCGGGCGACCACAGCCTGAGCTGCGGCGACAAGTTCGTGATGCCGGCGTCGTCGAGCGTCTGCTTCACCGTCGCGGACAATGACCGGTTCCTCTCCGGCGACACGCGGCACAACGAGAACGCCGACGACTGGTCGTTCCAGACCGCCAAGATCATGGACGCGAACGGCGACGAGGTCGGCAACGGCCGGCAGATTTACGCCGAGAGCTATCACTGGGTCTCCGACCAGCACGGCAACTGGTATGTCCTGATCGAGATCGAGCAGGAAGGCTCGGGCGAGGACTATTTCGCCTTTTTCACCGGCGGCTGCTACACGGTTCCGCCCGCGGGCGCGCACCTCACCGTTCATGGGGCCTGCGACGTCAGGGGCGACTGGCTGAAGTTCGACGACCTCGACAGCGGCCCGAAGCCCGAGCCCGAGCCGGCGACCGGCTCCATCTGCGGCTCCGTCTTCTGCGACACGAACCATGACGGCATCGACGGGATCGTCACGGTCGAGCCCGGCCATGACTATGTGATCGAAGCCGAGCACATGTTCGAGCACGGCTTCACGACGTTCCACGGCTCGCAGGCTTCCGGCGGCCAGGGCGTCAAGCTCGATTGCGCGGGCGGCGAGGGCTATCTGAAGACCACCTTCAACGGAAAGACCGGCGTCTATGACGTCACGATCCGGGTGCAGGACGAGAACGACGGCAAGAGCGTCATCACGCTGCTCGTCGACGGCAAGCTGGTGGAGGCGGTGCGGCTCGACCGCGACAGTGACGGCGGCGGCTCCGACCACGGCGGCTTCTCGCATTTCGTGATCCGCGACGTCGCGATCAACCAGCATTCCGAGATCAAGCTCGTCGTCGACGGCGAGCATGGCGAGTTCGTCCGGATCGACAACATCCAGTTCGAGGGACAGGACAAGGTCGTCCGCGCGCCCGAGCCGCCGAAGGAGGGCGTGACCGTCTTCCTGCTCAAGGCGGACGGCACGAACGTGCTCGACGCGAATGGCCAGCCGATCCAGACCGTGACGGACGCCGACGGCAAGTACGAGTTCACCGACGTCCCCGTCGGCGACTACCGCGTGAAGTTCGTCGCGCCGGACGGCACGGTGTTCACCTCGCAGAACCAGGGCGGGGACGACCGGATCGACTCGGATGTGAACGATGCGGGCGTCTCCGACGTCTTCACCGTGAACAAGGACCAGAAGACCTCCGACATCGACGCCGGCCTGAAGGATGCGCCGACCGGCTCGATCTGCGGCTCGGTGTTCTGCGACACGAACCATGACGGCATCGACGGCACGATCACGGTCGAGCCCGGCCATGACTACGTGATCGAAGCGGAGCACATGATCCGCTCGCACGAGTTCATCACCTTCCACGGCTCCCAGGCCTCCGGCGGCGCGGGCGTGAAGCTCAAGTGCGCCGGCGACGACGGCTGGCTGAAGACGACGTTCGACGGCAAGACGGGCGTCTATGACGTCACGATCCGCGTGCAGGACGAGAATGACGGCAAGAGCGTCATCAAGCTTCTCGTCGACGGTAAGCTCGTCGAGGCGGTGCGGCTCGACCGCGACAGTGACGGCGGCGGCTCCGACCACGGCGGCTTCTCGCATTTCGTGATCCGCGACGTCGCGATCAACGAGCATTCCGAGATCAAGCTCGTAGTCGACGGCGAGCATGGCGAGTTCGTCCGTATCGACAACATTCAGTTCGAGGGGCAGGACAAGGTCGTCCGCACCCCCGAGCCGCCGAAGGAGGGCGTCACCGTCTTCCTGCTCAACGTGGACGGCACGAACGTGCTCGACGTCAACGGCCAGCCGATCCAGACCGTGACGGACGCCGACGGCAAGTACGAGTTCACCAACGTCCCCGTCGGCGACT
>JAUIDE010000171.1 GCA_030429105.1 Alphaproteobacteria bacterium | reverse complement strand
GGAACTGCCGGCTCGTAGCGCCAGACATGCTCGCCGAGGGGCGCATCGTCCGAGAGGACGTAGACGCCGCCGATCTCGATCAGGTCAGCTTCGCCCCCGCTCTCGCCCTCGACCTCGACCTCGGCCGGCGATTGCTGGCCCTCAGACGGGGCGCCAGAGGGCGTTTTAGGAGCGGGCGGTATGGAGATGCCGAAATCGGCATCGATGCCCCTGACGCGCAGCGCAGCGCGCAGAGCAGGGTGATTGAGCGGCGGGCGGCCGAGATCGGGCGCGAAGGCCGAGCGCGGAGCCGAGACCGGAGCCACGAGATCGGACAGCGGGATCGTCGCGTCAGGCGTCGGTCCCGGCAACGTCGCCTGCTCGATCTCTACAACGTCGATCGACCAGACGTGCTCGCCAAGCCGATCGTCGTCCGAGAGGCGGTAGGGTCCGCCGACCTCGACCGTCTCGTAGAAGCGGCCGGCGATGATCGACATGCCGCCGACCAGCGGCATGAAGGCCGTGCCGGCAGGGGAGAGCGGATCGTCACCCAGGGCAGCAAAAGCATCGTCCAGATACGAGCCTGACAGCGTCGGCCAGTAAGCGGGCTCGGACCAGCTGATCCCGCGCAGCGCCGCCCGCGTCGCACCGCGCGCGATCGCTAAAGGCACAAGCAGGTTGATGCCCGTATCGCGATCGAACACCTCGTCGATCGGGACGAAGACGCTGCGGAAGATGTGCTCGCCGAGCGCCAGATCGTCGTCGGACAGGCGGTAGGCGTCGCCTTCCTGCTGCGGTAGCCGGACGGCGAAGCGCGCGTGCGTGTCGCCGAGCCGGTATCCGTCGTCGGACAGAACGATCTCAGACCGCGGGAAGGTGAGCGGCGGCATTACCCGCGCCGCCGGATCGTCCGCCGTTCCGCGGCGGTTGATCGCCGTAAACGAGAACAGATGCCCGTGCGAGAGCGGGTGGTTCAGGACCGACCAGGGCTCGTCGAAGCGCCAGGCGTCGAGGATGGCGCGGTCGCCGTAGTTGACCAGCTCGCCGTGAAAGCGCTCGATGCCGGCGGCGGCCGCCTGCCCCTCGCTCCCTAGAACGCCGCGCTCGATGCCGCGGCCGAAGGAGAGGTAAGGGTTGTTGCGCTCGAAGGGGCGGCTCGGATCGTAAAGGACGCCGGAGTAGTTCGAGAGCAGATCGCCCCAGTCGCTTTGCGACAGGACGAAGTGACAGCAGCGAGCGGACTGGCGCGGCGAGGCGCGACAGGACGATCAGGTCGTCGACCGCGCCGGGTGACGGGACCGCGCCGGTTCCGATCTGGAACTCGGCGAAGGCCCGGCCGATCTGCTCCTCCTCGACGACGACGCGCTCCAGCCCGCGCCAGGAATAGGCGATCTGCAAGGACCGGGGCGTCCCCCGAATGCGCTGCCAGAGCACGCCGTCGCGGATCGCCACGCGCGGATCGGGCAGATAGGGCAGCAGCTCGCCCAGCCCGTACTCCCACAAAAGCCACGGGATCAGCGCATCGGGAATGTCTGTGAGCTTCGCACGCGAGACGGCGCGAAGGCCGTCCGCCACCCGCGGCTCCGCCGCCGATGCGAGATCGAGCGCGCGCTCGAGGCGCGTCGTATTCGTCGGCAGTAGCGAAATCATCAGCGATCGCGCCCGGCGAAGGTCAGGGTGACGGTCCCGATCGCCGTCGCTTCGTCAGCGAGCGCGACGACCGATGCGGCCGGCGAGAGCAATTCCACGCGGAAGACGCCGCGCGGGTGGAGCTGGGCGATGATCCACGAGTCCGTCAGGTCCCAGCCGAGCCCGCCTTCCTCCGTGTGAGCGGCGCGCAGGCGCGCTTCGAGCCCGTCGAAGACCTCGATCGGCGTGTCCGGCAGCAGCCACACGCGCGCCTCGATATCGACCGTGATGATCCGCGCGCTCGCGATGCCGACGGTATCGGTCAGGACGCGCACGTCGTCGGCGAGGACGACCGAGCGGACCTGATCGAGCAGAGCAGGGCTTGCGGTCCCGTCCCCCTGCGTCGAGAGAACAGCGATCGCGACCTGTCCCGATTGCGGGGAGGACACGGCGGCGTCCGCGACGAGCGGGCTCGACGTCAGCGTCCAGTAGCGGTAATGCGCCGCGCCGCCGGCGGTCGAGAAGCCGCGGATGCGGTCGTTGATCCGCGCACGAAACCGCGTGTCGCTCTCGAAGACCGGCGGGCGCGGCGGTGACGCCGTGGGATCGCCCGGGTCGAGCACGGCGCGATCGACGCCGTAGAAGACGGCGAGCTGATCGAGATCGGAGGCGAGCGCGAAGGCGAGCAGGTTCGCACGGATGGCGTCGTTGATCCGCGCGCGCAGGATCATCTCGCGATACGTCGCCGCCTGGAGCACGGCGGCAACCGGCTCGCTGTCGAGATCGAGCGTGTTGAAGGCCGGCAGCGCTGGATCATCGGCGCGCAGCCCATCCCAACGCGCGAGGAAGTCGGCCTTGATCGCGGCGTAGATCGCCTCGAAGTCCAGCTCCTCGATGATCTGCGGCGGCGGCAAGCTCGGGATCGGGTTGCTCACGACGCGCCCTCCAGGACGAGCCCGGCTTCACCGGCGGAGACGGAGATCGTGCGCACGCCCTCAGGCGTCGGGTCGCCGAGATGCGCGCGCGGGCGATACTCGCCCACGAGCGCGAGCCGCAGCCGTCCGTCCCGCAGGGCGTCGCCCTCGTTCAGCTCGGGTCTGATCTCGATCTGGACGATCGCATATCGCGGCTCCCACAGCTCGATTGCGACGATGATCGCCGTGAAGAACCGCAGCACGGTCGGCGGCACCAGGTTCTCGCCGAGGAGGCGGGGAACCACAGAGCCGAAGGTCCTGCGCATCACGCGCTCGCCGATCTGCGTCCCGAGGATGACCTCGATGGACTGGACGACGTGATCGAAGCCTGTCAGGACGCGGCCCGTGCGCCGATCGAGGCCGACCGAGGACATGGATCAGCCCTTGCGGCGCGTGCGAGAGGCGGCCGGGCTCTCGCTCGGCTCGGACGTGTGCGCAAAGGACGCCTCGACCTTCGGGCGGATGATCCCGCGCTTGATCTCCCATTCGGCCTGGGCGTCCGTCAGCGCGATCTCGTCGCCAGGGCGGCGCAGCGCGCCGGCGACGTCCGGGCGCGGGCCGGCGGCGTCGGTGACGATGTAGGTCCTGGTCATGGATCGCTTCCCTTTCTGCCGAACATCCACGGCTTCTTGCGCGGCTTGATCCAGCTCGTGTCGTGGTTCAGCTCGCCGGCTTGCGGCAGGATGCCGTCGAAGGCGCGCAGCCGCTCCATCGAGCGGATCAGCGCCGGGTCGTCTCGCCCGCTGTCAGCGGCGCCGCGCTTCGCGCCTCTGCGGGCGGAACGACGCTTGGCGTCGCTCATGCGCGGTCCCGCGCCTGCGAAGCGCCGCGCGGCTTCCTGCCCCGCATTTCGTCCTCAAGCGGCGCGAGGACGCCCGCGTCGAGCGCAGGCTTCGCCTCCGCGTCGGCCAGCGCGATCACATCGCCGATGCGCCGGGGCGAGCCCGCGATGACGGGGCGCAAGCCGCCCGCGCCGGTGACGATGAACTTTCCCATCGTGAGCCTCGTTAGTTGGCGAAGACGTCGCCCGATCCGGACGAGAGGACGTGCGCGCCCGAGCCGTCGTCGTAGACGTCGCCCACCC
>JAUIDE010000075.1 GCA_030429105.1 Alphaproteobacteria bacterium | reverse complement strand
CGAGCTTGGCGAGGCGCTCCTGCAGCTTCTCGCGGTCGTAGTCCGAGGTGGTCTCCTCGATCTGCGCCTTGATCTGCTGGACGCGGGCCTCGATGTCGTCCTTCGAGCCGGCGCCGTCGATGATCGTGGTGTTCTCCTTCTCGATGCGCACGCGCTTGGCGCGGCCGAGCATGTCGAGCGTCACGTTCTCGAGCTTGATGCCGAGATCCTCGGAGACGGCGGTGCCGCCGGTGAGGATGGCGATGTCCTCGAGCATGGCCTTGCGGCGATCGCCGAAGCCCGGAGCCTTGACGGCCGCGACCTTGAGGCCGCCGCGCAGCTTGTTGACGACGAGCGTGGCGAGCGCCTCGCCCTCGATGTCCTCGGCGACGATCAGCAGCGGCTTGCCCGACTGCACGACCGACTCGAGGATCGGCAGCATCGCCTGCAGCGAGGAGAGCTTCTTCTCGTGGATGAGGATGTAGGGATCGTCGAGCTCGGCGATCATCTTCTCCGCGTTCGTCACGAAGTAGGGCGAGAGATAGCCGCGGTCGAACTGCATGCCCTCGACGACGTCCGTCTCCGTCTCGAGGCCCTTGTTCTCCTCGACGGTGATGACGCCCTCGTTGCCGACCTTCTGCATCGCGTCGGCGATCTGCCGGCCGATCTCGGACTCGCCGTTGGCGGAGATGGAGCCGACCTGCGCAACTTCGTCAGAGTCGTTCACCGGGCGGGACATCGCGCGGATCTCGGCGACGACCTTGGCGACCGCGAGGTCGATGCCGCGCTTCAGGTCCATCGGATTGATGCCGGCCGCGACCGACTTCATGCCCTCGACGACGATCGCCTGGGCGAGAACCGTCGCCGTCGTCGTGCCGTCGCCGGCCTCGTCATTGGTGCGCGAAGCGACTTCGCGGACCATCTGGGCGCCCATGTTCTCGAACTTGTCGGAAAGCTCGATCTCCTTGGCGACGGTGACGCCGTCCTTGGTGATGCGCGGCGCGCCGAAGCTCTTGTCGATCACGACGTTGCGGCCCTTCGGGCCAAGCGTCACCTTCACCGCGTTGGCGAGGGTGTTGACGCCGCGCAGCATGCGGTCGCGCGCGTCGGTGCTGAATTTCACGTCCTTGGCAGCCATGTGGATGCTCCTTTATGCGTTGAAAGGGTCAGTCGCCGGGCGCGCTCAGGCGGCCTTCGCGGCGGCGGAGGGCGTGATGATCCCGAGGATGTCGCTCTCCTTCATGATGATCAGCTCTTCGCCGTCGAGCTTAACCTCGGTGCCGGACCACTTGCCGAAGAGGATCTTGTCGCCGGCCTTGACGGCCATCGGGATCAGCTCGCCGGAATCCTTGCGCGCGCCCTCGCCGACGGCGATGACTTCGCCTTCCTGGGGCTTCTCCTTGGCGCTGTCGGGGATGATGAGCCCGCCGGCGGTCTTGGCCTCGCCTTCGATGCGGCGGACGAGCACGCGGTCGTGCAGGGGGGTGAACGCCATGTCAGTCGCTCCTGGTTCGTCTGCGGTTGTTCTGTGCGGGAGGCTGGAGGATGTTAGCACTCGCCTCCCATGAGTGCTAACCGTGGCGCGGAGATAGAAACATAGACGCCCGCCGTCAACCCCTCATTCATTCCCGTTGCGCTTCGCGCGGGGTCGGGCGAAAGACGAGGCATGACCGAGATCATCGACTCCCTCTCCGACCTTTCGGGCCGCTATGACGCGCTCTTCTGCGATGTCTGGGGCTGTTATCATGACGGCGTTTCGCCGCTGCCGGGCGCGGTGGCGGCGTTGCGGGCCTTTCGGGCGAGGGGCGGGGCGGTCGTGCTGCTGACCAATGCGCCGCGGCCGCCCGAATCCGTCAGGCTCCAGCTGGAGGCGATGCGGGCGCCGGAGGACAGCTGGGATGTGATCGCTTCCTCCGGCGGCGCGGCGCGGGATGCGTTGCGGCGCGGGGAGTGGGGCGCGAGGCTGCATCATGTCGGCGTGTGGGAGAAGGACGCGGCGATCTTCGAGGGCGTGGCGGCGGAGCGGGTGCGGCTGGAGGAGGCGGAGAGCCTCGTCGTCACCGGCCTGCGGGACGACCGGACCGAAACGCCGGAGGATTACGACGACCTTCTGACCGAGGCGGCCTTGCGGCGGCTGCCGATGCTCTGCGCTAATCCCGATCTCGTGGTGGACTACGGCTCCCGCCGCGCCTGGTGCGCCGGAGCGCTCGCGGCGCTCTACCGGGAGAAGGGCGGGGCGGTGACGGAATACGGCAAGCCGCACCCCCAGATCTACGACCATGCCCGGCAAGTGCTGACCGAGGCGGCGGGGCGGGTCATTCCGGACGAGCGCATCCTCTGCGTCGGCGACGGGATCAGGACGGACGTCGCCGGGGCGGCGGGGGAGGGGCTCGACTGCCTCTTCATCGCCGCCGGCCTCGCCGCAGAGGAGGTGCTGGGGCCGGACGGGGCGCCGGAGAGGGGGCGGCTCGACCGGTTCCTCGCCGAGGCGAAGGCCGCGCCGCGCTATGCGACGGGTCTGCTGCGCTGACCCTGCTCACAGTGAGCAGAGGGGGCAAGCCTCTGAATCCATGAGATAATCATGATCTTTGCATTTTGAGACCTGTGCGCGAAGGGCAGGTTCTGGCTCCATGACCTGGTTTTTCGCCTTTGTGACGGGGGAGATCGCTTTTGCGGTGGCTGGAAGGCGGTGGTTCGGCCTGATTTCGAGGCCGAACGGGGCTTTGGCCGGGGATCGGGGCGCGGTTCCCGTCATGCGGGCGCTGGTCTTGCGAGGGAGACGGCGCGCCTGAGATTGTAGGCGATGAAGGTGAGGTGGACCTGCAGCGAGACCCGTCTTCGCCCGAGATAGCGGGCGCGGGCGAGGCCGTAGCTGCGCTTGGCCGTGCCGAAGACCTTCTCGATCCGGGCGCGCACCGGATGGATCGCGGCGTTCCAGGTCCGCTTGGCCGCGTCGAGCGCCGCGCGGGAGCGCTTGTGCAGGCGCCGCACGATCATCGGCTCGCCCCGCCCCTTGCGGATGCGCGCCTTGAGCGGGCCTTGGTCGTAGGCGGAATCGGCCCAGACCCGGCCCGGCCAGCGCCCGAGCAGGCCCGCCGCGCCCCGCGCGTCGGCGACATTCGCCGGCGTGACCGCGATCCGCCGCACGATCCCGCCCGCCTCGTCCGTCGCCACATGCGCCTTGTAGCCCTTCACCGGCGTCCGACGCGGCCCGCCATAGACGCACCAACCCGCGCCGGGATCGTCCTCCGACGCCGCCCGGATCACGGTCGCATCGACCAGAGACCCCGTCCGCACCGTCAGGCCCCGCGCGTCGAGCTGGCGCACCACCTCCGAGAACAGGACCTTGTCCAGCCGCCGCCGCGCCAGCGCCCGACGGAACCGCACGAACGCCGTCCGCTCCGGCGTCGCCTCCCCCGAAGAGAACCCGCAGAACCGCCGGAAACTCGCCCGGTCGTCCAGCGCCTCCGCCAGCTTCACGTCCGAAAGATCGTGCCAGACCCCCAGAAGAAGCGCCTTCAGAAGGCAAAGTGGCGGCCAGCCCGGCTCGCCCGGCGAAGACGCCGACGAAATCCCCGAAAGCCATCCGTCAAGACGCGCCCAGTCGATCGCATCCGACAGATCGTCAAGCCCGCCGCGACGCTCCGCACGGGCGAAAGACATAACCTCCTGACCGATCTCACGCCGCGCCATCAAACCCTCCTGATCCAGACGAAAAACTGAATCATGAGCCAGCCAACCTCGCAACCGCGCACAGGTCTCGCAGACCCGTTTTTCTGATTTATTTTATTTTTCAGATACATAACCCCCTTGCACACTGTGTGCACACACGTCAGAACAGGAAATATCGCTGCGCCATCGGCAGCACCGTCGCCGGCTCGCAGGTCAGCAATTCCCCGTCCGCCCGCACCTCGTAGGTCTCCGGGTTCACCTCGATATGAGGGGTGGCGTTGTTCAGGATCATGGAGGCCTTGCCGATCCCGCCCCGGGTATTCTTTACCGCCAGAAGCCCCTTCCGGAGCCCGAGATCGGAGCCGACGCCGAGCGCCGCCTCAGATACGAAGGTGACGGAGGAGGCGGCGAGCGCCCCGCCATAGGCCCCGAACATAGGCCGCATGTGGACCGGCTGCGGCGTCGGGATCGAGGCGTTCGGGTCCCCCATCGGAGCCGCCGCGATCATGCCGCCGATAAGCACGAGGTCGGGCTTCACTCCGAAGAAGCCGGGCGACCAGAGCACGAGATCGGCCCGCTTGCCCACTTCGATAGAGCCGATCTCATGCGCCATGCCGTGCGCGATGGCCGGGTTGATCGTGTATTTCGCGATGTAGCGGCGCACCCGGAAATTATCGTTCGCTCCCGTCTCCTCGGCGAGCCGCCCGCGCTGCCGCTTCATCTTGTCCGCCGTCTGCCAGGTGCGGATCAGCACCTCGCCCACGCGGCCCATCGCCTGGGAGTCCGAGGCGATGATGGAGAAGGCGCCCATGTCATGGAGGATGTCCTCCGCCGCGATCGTTTCCTTCCGGATGCGGCTTTCCGCGAAGGCGACATCCTCCGGGATCGACTTGTCCAGATGGTGGCAGACCATGAGCATGTCGAGATGCTCTTCGAGCGTGTTGACCGTGTATGGCCGCGTCGGGTTGGTGCTCGACGGGATCACATGGGGGAGCGACGCGACCTTGATGATGTCCGGCGCATGGCCCCCGCCCGCGCCCTCGGTGTGGAAGGCGTGGATGGTGCGGCCCTTCATCGCCGCGACCGTGTTCTCCACGAACCCGCTCTCGTTCAGCGTGTCGGTGTGGATCATCGCCTGCACGTCCATCTCGTCGCAGACGGAGAGGCAGCAATCGATCACCGCCGGGGTCGTCCCCCAGTCCTCGTGCATCTTCAGCGCGCAGGCGCCGGCCTGGATCTGCGCGATCAGCTCGTGCGGCGTCGCGGCGTTGCCCTTGCCGGAGAAGGCGAGGTTCATCGGGAACCCGTCCGCCGCCTGCAGCATCCGCCCGATATGCCAGGCGCCCGGCGTGCAGGTCGTCGCGTTCGTGCCAGTGGAGGGGCCGGTTCCGCCGCCGAGCATGGTGGTGACGCCGGACATCAGCGCCTCCTCGATCTGCTGCGGGCAGATGAAGTGGATATGGCTATCGAAGCCCCCCGCGGTGAGGATCTTCCCCTCCCCGGCGATGGCGTCCGTGCCGGGGCCGACGATGATGTCCACCCCTGGCTGAACGTCCGGATTGCCGGCCTTGCCGATCCTGTGGATGCGTCCGTCCCGGAGGCCGACATCGGCCTTGTAGATGCCGGTATGGTCCACGATCAGCGCGTTGGTGATGACCGTATCGACCGCTCCGGCGGCGCGCGTCGTTTGCGCCTGTCCCATCCCGTCCCGGATCACCTTGCCGCCGCCGAACTTCACCTCCTCGCCATAGTTTGTGAGGTCTCTCTCAACTTCGATAAAGAGCTCTGTGTCGGCGAGCCGCACCCGGTCGCCCGTTGTAGGGCCGAACATGGCGGCGTAGTCGCGGCGTGACATACGCGCGGGCATCAGAGATCCCCCATCACTTTGCCTTGGAAACCGAATACCTTCCGCGCCCCGCGATAGGGCACGAGCCTCACCTCCCGCTCCTGCCCCGGCTCGAAGCGGACGGCGGTTCCGGCCGCGATGTCGAGCCGCATGCCGCGCGCCGCGTCCCGGTCGAAAGCCAGCGCGCCGTTTGTCTCCGCGAAGTGGTAATGCGAGCCGACCTGAATGGGCCTGTCGCCGGTGTTGCTGACGAGGAGCGTGATCGCCATCAGCCCCGCGTTGAGCTCGATCTCACCCTCCGCGGGGATCACCTCTCCGGGGATCATCGGATCGGCTCGTGAACTGTGACGAGCTTCGTCCCGTCCGGGAAGGTCGCCTCGACCTGCACGTCGTGGATCATCTCTGGCACCCCTTCCATGCATTGTTCGCGCGTGATGACATGCGCGCCCGCCTCCATCAGGTCAGCCACAGAGCGGCCGTCCCGCGCGCCCTCCACCACGAAGTCGGTGATGAGCGCCACCGCCTCTGGATGGTTCAGCTTCACGCCGCGCTCCAGCCGCCGGCGCGCCACGACCGCGGCCATCGAGATCAGAAGTTTGTCCTTCTCCCTCGGGGTGAGGATCATCGTCTAACCCTTCTTCATATAGACCAGACGCGGGGCAGTGCGCCCTCGCGGAAGAGGCGGATGAGCGGGACGAGCGCGGCGCGCAACGCGCGGCCCGTCTCCACCAGAATGCGCGCGACCAGCCGCCCGCCCCAGGCGCTCACGCCGCTCGTCACGCCTACAGGGAGCGCGGCGCGGGCCGCTTCCAGCCGGTCCTCCGCGTCGGGCGCGACATAGAGCAGAGTTGCCGCGGCGATCCGGCCGGCGAAGCCCGCCGAAGCGGCGCCGGCTTCCGGCGTGAAGCGCAGCGCCTCGGTATGGAGGAGGCGCCCGCCGCGGCGCACCCGCCAGTTGTCGACCAGGGAACCCGTCTCCACCCGTTCCCCCATCGCGGAACGTCCGAGCACGAGCGGCTCCACCGCCAGAAGCGTCGCATCCTCCGCCATCTCGACCTCCAGCCGCCGGTCTAGCCGCCCGCCGTCGAAGAGGATCGTCTCCTGCGGCAACCAGTCCACCCGCGCGCCCGCGCCGATGCGGAGCCGGTTCCGCACCGTCGCAGCGCCGCCGAGCGAACGGTAGACGCGCTCGGCCGTCTGGCTCGCCGCCGTCACATGGCAGCCGGCGGCGGCGTCGACCTCCACGTCGATCCGGTCCCCGCCGGTCAGGCCGCCGGCGGTATTGAGCAGAACCGCCTCGAAGCCGGGCGCGCCGGGCATCCGTGCCTTCGCGCAGCCCGCCTGATGCAGCCGGTCCAGAACCGTGCGCCCGCCGCGCAGCTTGGCGGAGACGAGGACGCGCCCAGCAGCGCGCTGCATGGCCGGCGAAGCGTCGAGCGTGGCGGCGTGGAACATGGGGCTCCCGGGTCTCCTGAGGCCATAGAAGCGGCGCCGGCGCTTTGGCGCAACGGGAAAACGCCGTTCCCGGCGGCGCTCGCCCTCAGGCGCCTCTTTCCTGGGCGCCAAGCGCCGCCAGAACCGTCTCCCGGCGCGGGATCGGGTCGGTCGCGCCATAGCCCGAGACGGTTCCGGCGGCGACGATGGCGGCGCGGCGCCCGGCCTCGAAGGCGTCTCCCGTCTCCAGCATCCAGGCGTGGAAGGCGCCTGAGAAGCTGTCCCCCGCCCCGGTGCTGTCCACCGGGTTTGCGGGGGCGGGCGGAATTGTCTCCCTCCGGCCGGCGGCGGCGATGCGGGCGCCGTTCGCGCCGTCCGTCACGATCACCGTCCCGGGCCCGAGCGCGGCGAAAGCGTCGATCACCGCGTCCGCCGCGCCTAGGCCCATGAGCGCGCGGCAATCGTCCAGCGATGTGACCAGAACGTCCGCGAGGGCCGCCGCCTCTTCGAGCACGCGCCGCGCCTCCTCCGCGCGCCAGAGTGCGAGGCGGAGATTGGTGTCGAGCGAGACGCGCGCGCCCGCCGCCCGCGCCGCGCGCATCGCCGCGAAGCCGGCGGCGCGCAGCGTCGGGGAGACGGCGAGCGTGATGCCGGAGAGGTGCAGCACCTTCGCCGCCCGGATCGCCGGGAGGTCCAGGTCGTCAGATCCGTAGAGCGAGGCGGCGGAACCTTTTCTTACATAGGTGAAACGCCGCGCCGCCGGGTCCGGCTCGATGAAGTTCAGGCCAGTCGGGGCATCCGGGTTCCGCAGCACGGAGGCCGCGCTTACCCCCTCCTGCGCCCAGTGCGCCACGATTCCGTCGCCGAAGAGGTCCGTGCCGAGGGCGCCTAGATAGCCGACGCTAGCGCCCTGCCGCGCGGCGGCGATGGCGGCGTTCGAAGTGTCGCCTCCGTAGCCGAGGCGCCATCGCCCGTCCGGCTCCCGCACGAACTCGCCGAGCGGCTCGCCGAGGCAGAGGATGTCGGCCATCAGAGCGACGCGGTCACGCCGCCGTCGACGAAGAGCGTCGTCCCGTTGACGAAGCTCGCGCCGGGCGAGCAGAGGAAGACGCAGGCGCCCACAAGCTCCTCGACCCGGCCCCAGCGGCCCTGCGGCGTCCGCTTCGCCAGCCATTCGGTGAAGGCCGGATCGGCGACCAGCGCGGCGTTGAGCGGCGTCTCGAAATAGCCGGGGGCGAGGGCGTTCACGTTAAGGCCATGCTTCGCCCAGTCCGTCGCCATGCCCTTGGTTAGGTTGGCGACGGCGCCTTTCGTCGCCGTGTAGGGCGCGATGCCGGGGCGGGCCAGCGCCGTCTGCACCGAGGCGATGTTGACGATCTTGCCCCGCCCGCGGCGGATCATGTGCCGCGCGCAGGCCTGCCCCACATTGAAGACGGAGGAGACGTTGACGCGCATCAGCCGCTCGAAATCCTCCGGCGCGAAGTCCTCCAGCGGGCCGCGATGCTGCATCCCGGCGTTGTTTACGAGGATGTCGACCGGGCCGACATCCGCCTCGAACCCGTCCACCGCCGCGCGAGCGGCGGCATGGTCCGTCACGTCGAAGGGCAGAAGCTCGACCGCGGCGCCCCCGGCCCTCAGCTCCGCCGCCGCGGCCTCCAGCTTCGCCCCGTCGCGCCCGTTGAGGACGACACGCGCGCCGACGCCGGCGAGCCCCTCCGCGAGGGCTAGGCCGATCCCCTGGCTGGAGCCGGTGACGAGGGCGGTGCGGCCCTTCAGCGAAAAGAGGCGTTCAAGGCCGGTCATTCCATCCCCCCCGTTTCCCCCATCATCGCGCCGGCCGGGGCGGGGGGCAAGGGCGTCAGAAAACGTGCTCCATCACGTCGAACCGCGCCGGCTCCCGCAGCATGCCCCCCATCCGGTCGAGATCGCCGCGCGCCGCGCGCCAGTCGATATAGGCCTGCCGGCTCTCGATACGGTCCCAGATCTGAAAGACGGTAACCGTCTCCGCCCCCCGGTCGCCGCCGGCGCGGATGAGTTCGGCGCCGGGCTGCGCGGCGGTGTCCGGCAGCGCCTCCGCCATCATGGCGAGAAGCTCGTCATAGCGGCCGGGCGCGGCCTTCGCGGTGAGGATGACGACGACGGGCATGAGCGCTCCTTCTCTCGGGCCGCGGAATGCTGGCCGGGGGCGGCGATCCGGTCAACTATCGCTTTCCCCCGCGTCGCGCCCACGCCACTCTCCCGCCGACGCCGAGGGGAGATTCGGATGCGACGCCTTGCTATCGTTTTGGCCCTCTGTCTCGCCGCCTTCGGCGCCGCCGCCCAAACCCCGGATCCTGCGAGCCCCGAAGCGGCGCGCGAGCTCGTCTCCCGCCTCTCTGACGCCGAGGTCCGCGCCCTCCTCCTCGAACGGCTCGACGCCGTAGCGGCGGAGCGGGCCGCAGAGACCGCGGAGGGGCCCGGCCTCACGGAATGGGTCGAGGAGGCGGCGGAGGAGGTCAGCGACGTGATCGGCCAGTCCCTCCTCCGCACCCCCGACATGCCGGGGCGGATGGCGGACGCGTTCGGGCGCTTCTTCGAGCCGCGCGGCTGGGGCGGCCTCCTCTCCTTCCTCGGGCAGGTCGCGGGGGTGATCGCCGTCGCCGCGGCAGCGGAGGCGCTGGCCCGCCGGCTCGCGCGGCCGTTCCGGACAGGCGGCGGCGGGCGGGGGCTCGGCGCCGTGATCCTCGCGCTCCTCCGGCGGCTCGTGACCGACGGAGCCGGCCTCGCCGCCTTCATGATCGTCGCCTGGGCGTTGACCCGCCATGCGATGCCGGGGGATTCCTTCCACCCGCTCTTTCCGGACAGCAACCGCGAGCTCGCCTGGCGCTTCATTTCCGAGCCGGTGCTCTACGCCCGCCTCGCCGCGGCGCTCGCCCGGTTCCTGCTCTCGCCGGGAGACGCCTCGCTTCGGTTGATGAGCGTGACCGACGAGGAGGCGCGGTTCTTTCTCAGGCATCTCGCGATCATCGGCGCGCTCTGGGGCCTCCTCTCCTTCGGCGTCGTCTTCTTCGCGAGCCACGGCGCGAACCCGACCGAGACGCCGGTCGGCTTCTGGCTGAACAACTTGCTCTATGGCTGGATTCTCTGGACGACCTGGCGCAGCCGCGCCGCGCTGACGCGGATGCTGATCGGGGCCGAGCCGGCCGAGACGAGCCCGATGGAGACGCGCATCGCCCGCGCCTTCCCGGCCTTCGCGCTGATCCTGGTGGCGGCGAACTACCTCCTCATCGTCTATCTCGCCGCCATCGGGCGCTTTGACCTCCTTGACGGGCGGCAGAACCTGACCCTCGGGATCCTTCTCTTCGCGCAGATGTTCGACACCGCGATCCGCGGCGCGATCCGCCATCTCCAGCCGCCGATGCGGGGGGAGGGGGAGCTGGCGGCGCGGGCGCATCTCTCCGCCCGGCGGAGCTGGATCCGGATCGGGCGCGTCCTCGTCTTCGGCTTCGTCATCTATCTCGTCGCCCGGCTCTGGGGCATCGACTTCCACAATCTCGCCGCCGCGGGCGTCGGCGCGCAGGCCGCGGCGGCGCTGGTGCGGATGCTGCTGATCCTCGCCGCGGGTTATCTCATCTGGGAACTCGTCTCGCTCTGGATCAACCGCCGCCTCGCCGCGGAGCGGACGGCGCCAGGCTTCGACCTGACGGCGGATGAGCCGGGCGGCGGCGAGGGCGGGCAGGCCGGCGGCTCCCGCCTCTCCACCGTCCTGCCGCTCCTCCACGGGACGGTGAAGGTCGCCGTCGCCGTCATCTTCGCGCTTCTTGCGCTCGGGGAGATCGGGCTCGACATCACGCCGCTCCTCGCCGGCGCCGGCATCGCCGGGCTCGCCATCGGCTTCGGCGCGCAGAAGCTGGTGGCGGACGTCGTCTCCGGCGTGTTCTTCCTTGTGGACGATGCGTTCCGGACTGGAGAATACATCGAGGTCGCCGGCACCGTGGGCACGGTGGAGAAGATCTCCGTGCGCTCGATGCAGCTCCGGCATCACAAGGGGCCGGTTCATACGATTCCCTATGGCGGGGTGGACAAGATCACCAACTATTCGCGCGACTGGGTGATCATGAAGCTCAAATTCACCGTGCCCTTCGACACTGACCCGAACAAGGTGAAGAAGATCTTCAAGAAGATCGGTCAGGAGATGATGGACTCGCCCGAGTTCGCGCCTGACTTGCTGCAACCCTTCAAATCACAGGGCGTATTCGATTTTGACGACGTGGGGATGATCATCCGCGGCAAGTTCATGGCCAAGCCCGGCAAGCAGTTCACACTCCGGAAGGAGGTGTTCAACCGGGTGAAGGCCGCGTTCGAGGCGAACGGGATCGAATTCGCCCGCCGCGAGGTGCGCGTCGCGCTCCCCTCTATGGAAGGCGGGCGGCTGACGGAGGAGGACAAGGCCGCCATCGCCGCGGCGGCTGGGCAGGCGGCGCGGGAGGCGGGCGCATGAAGCCGGAGATCGTCGTCTTCGATATCGGCGGTGTGCTGATCGACTGGTCGCCGCAGCATCTCTACCGCCGCCTGATCCCGGACGATGAAGCCCGCGCCGCGCTCTTCGCCCGCCTTCCGCTCGACGCGATGAACCTCGAAGGGGACCGGAACGGCTCCCTCCGCGCCGAGGTGGAGGCGCTGGCGGAGCGGCATCCGGAGGAGGCGGCGCTGATCCTGCCCTGGTGGGCTGGGTGGGAGCGGATGTGCGCCGGGCTCTTCGCGGAGACGGTGGCGCTGCGGGACGCGCTCCGCGTCGCGGGGATTCCCGTCTGGGCGCTCTCCAACTTCGCCGCCGACGCATGGGAGCGGGCGCTGCGTCTCCATCCGGAGATCGGGGAGTTCGACGGGCTGGTGATCTCGGGCCATGAGCGGCTGGTGAAGCCGGACCCGGCGCTCTACGAGCGGCTGGAGCGACGGGCGGGCGCGGCGGAGGCCGCGCTCTTCTTCATCGACGACAAGGACTACAACGTCGCCGCCGCCCGGGCGCGGGGCTGGGGCGGGCATGTGCACGAAGGCGCTTCGGGAACCCGCGCAGCGCTCGCGGCGGCGGGATTCCCGGTCTGATCCGTCTCCGGCCGCCCGCTCAGGAGCGGCCTTCCGCAAGGTGAACGGCGTAGTCCTCCATCGTGATCGTCCCGGCCGCGCGCGTCCGTTCCCGGTCGGCCTCCGGTAGGGCGTCCTGCACGAAGTCGATCCGCTTCCAGCTCGGATGCGGCTGCGCGCCGTCGGGGGCGGGAACGTAGCGGCTGGTCTCGACCCGTTGATGCCGGTGGATGTATCGGGCGCAATTGAGAAAGCAGCGCTCGACAGCGACGCGCACGACCATCTTCGCGCCCGGCCACCGCGTGAGCTCCTGATCGTTTTCATCGATCGTCGCGTCGCCCTGAACCCGCACGCGGTTCGGCGTCTCGAAGTCGATGAAGAGCATCCCGATCTTGCCGGTCTCGACGATGTTGCCGAGACTGAGGAACATCCCGTTTCCGTCATAGGCGGGAAAGAGCAGCGTCTTCGGGTCGGCGATCCGCACCATTCCTTCCGGCCCGCCCTTGTAGCTGACGGTGGGGCGGCCAAAGCCGTCCACCGTAGAGAGGAAGAAGAAGTCCCGGCTCGCGATGAAGTCGGCCGCGGGGCCCGCGACCTCGTCCCACACGATGGCTCCCGCCACGGTCTCCGCCAGCTTCGTCGCGCCCTGCGCCTCCTGCAGGGCGCGCTGGGCGCCGGTGTAGAAGGGCGCCGTCATTCCGCCGCCTCCGAGGGGAGCGCCTGCGCCGGAGCAGGCGGGTTCGCGGCGGCGGGGCCTGCCTGGGCATCGAGCACGAGGCGCGCGACGTCGGGCCGGAAATAGTGCCCCGCCGGGTCGGCGAAGACCTTGGCGCCCTCGATCATCGCGAGGTCGATCTCCGCCGTCGCGAACCCGTCCGTGTACTCGTCGATCGGCTCGGTCATGCGGAAGCCGTCCGGCGCATAGACCGCCGCGGCGCCCCCGCCCGCGCTCACCAGCGCCCGGATGTTCGGGTCGCCCAGCGTGATCCGCTCCAGGCTCTCCTCCGAGATGATCGAGTTCGCGGCGAGGACGAAGCAGCCGCCCTCGAGCGCATAGCTCGCGCTCTCGTTGAGATTGGCGGCGGCGGAGAGGCAATAGGCGGAGCGGACGCCCTTGAACATGCCGAAGGAGGGCCAGCTCGCGACGTGGATCTGCTCGCCAAGCTGGAACATGCCCTGCCGGTTCAGGGGCTGGATGTTCTCCCAGCAGTTCAGCGCGCCGATGCGGCCGAAGGGCGCCTCGACGATCTTGAGGTCGGTCGCCGGCCCCTCGCCCCAGACGGTGCGCTCCATATGGGTGGGCCGGAGCTTGCGGCGCGTCATCACGACCTCGCCGCGATCGTCGAGGAGCGCCTGTGAGCAGTATATGCTGCCGCGGTCGCGCTCCGCGAAGCCGAGCATCACCCATGTGCCGGCGCGCTTCGCCGCATCGCCCACCGCGCGCATTTCCGGCCCGTCGACTGTTATGGCGTTGAGCCGGTGGGCCATCACGATCTCCATCGCCGCCATCGGCGGCTGGAGCCAGATCGTGAACGGGTAGCCTGGCAGCCAGACCTCTCCGAAGGCGAGGAGTTCGATATCCTGGCGCCCTGCGTCCTCTATCAGCGCGATGGTCTTCTCCAGCGTCCCCTTCGCATCCATCCAGACGGGCGCGGCCTGCACTGCGGCGACTTTTGTCATCCCTTGTCTCCCTGTCGGAACCTTGTCTCGCGACGGGGAGGATAGACGGCGCGTCGCGTCCCTTGTCAGTCCCCGAATGGGGACCCTTCCCGAGGCGCGGCGCAGCCCGCGCGCCACGCGGCGGCCATGGCGGTGCGCGTGGAGACGCCGAAGAGCCGGTGCAGCGCCTTCATGTGCTTCTGAACCGCGGCGAGTCCGCCGCCTAGCGCCTCCGCGATCTCGCGGTTTGTGAGGCCGCGCGCCGCCAGCTCCGCCACCTCGTTCTGCCGGCGGGTGAGGCGAGGATGGCGCGGCGGCAACGTCAGGAGCCGGACGGAGGCGCGCGTGGCCAGGGGGGAAAGCGCGCAGAGCCCTTCCGGGTTTAGCCGCCGCGCATTCGCCTCCGTCATAGCGCCGAGATAGAGGACGCCCGAAAGCCGCTCCTCTCGATAGAGCGGCAGGGTGGCGAAGCCCGTGAGCCCGAAGCGGCCCGAGACGCGCTGATAGAGATGTGATCGCGTCCAGCGGTCCCCCATCGCGACAAGGGTGGAACATGGAGCGCCCGTCTCCCGGACGCGGGCGAGGACCGGGTCGATGGGGATGCCCTGCGTCTCGTAAGCGCGGGTGAAGGCCTCTGGCATGCCGAGGATGACGCCCTTCATCCGGCCTGCCTCGTCAAGGATGTAGAGGCCCACGGAGTCCATTCCGGCTTCGCGCAGCGCCCCTTCCGCCACGCGCCGAAGCTCCTCCGGTGCCGCGCCCTGCATCGTCGCCATGCGAAAGGCTACGCCGAATCGGCCGCCCGGCAAAGCGGATTGCGGGCCTCCGCGCGCCGCGCCTTGCGGGGCGCCGCCCCCGCCCATAGGCTTGGGCTGACGATTCCAGCGCGCCGGAGCCGATGACAGACGCAGGCGAACCCGAGGTCGAAGAGGCCGGCCCCTATCTTGCGCTCGCGCGCAAGCACAGGCCGCAAAATTTCGACGACTTGATCGGGCAGGAGGCGATGGTGCGCGTGCTCACCAACGCCTTCGCGCATGACCGCATCCACCACGCCTTCATCATGACCGGGGTGCGCGGCGTCGGCAAGACGACGACGGCCCGGATCATCGCGAAGGGGCTCAACTGCGTCGGGCCGGACGGCAAGGGCGGCCCCACGACCTCGCCCTGCGGCCTCTGCGAGCCCTGCCGGCAGATCGCCGAGGGCCGCCATGTCGACGTGCAGGAGATGGACGCGGCGAGCCGCACCGGCGTCGGCGATATCCGGGAGCTGATCGACGGGGTGCGCTACCGCGCCGCCTCCGCCCGCTACAAGGTCTACATCATCGACGAGGTCCACATGCTTTCGGTGAGCGCATTCAACGCGCTCCTGAAGACGCTGGAGGAGCCGCCGCCGCATGTGAAGTTCATCTTCGCCACCACGGAAATCCGGAAGGTGCCCGTCACCGTCCTCTCCCGCTGCCAGCGGTTCGACCTGCGGCGGATCGAGCCCGAGGCGATGATCGCGCATCTCGCGCGCATCGCCGGGCTCGAGGGCGCGAAGGTGACGGAGGGCGCGCTCGCCCTCATCACCCGCGCCGCCGAGGGCTCGGTGCGGGACGCGCTCTCTCTCCTCGACCAGGCGCTCGCGGACGGGCGCGACGCGCCGGTGGAGGCGGAGACGGTGCGCGCCATGCTCGGGCTTGCGGACCGGGGGCGGGTGATCGACCTCTTCGAGGCGATCATGCGGGGGGACGCGGCGGGCGCCCTCGGCGAGCTTTCGCGGCAATACGCCGAGGGGGCGGACCCGGTCGCCGTGCTGCGGGACCTCGCGGAGCTGACGCACTGGATCTCCATGGTGAAGATCAGCCCCGCCCATGCCGACGACCCGACCGTGGGCGCCGACGAGCGGGACCGCGGCCGCGCCCTCTCCGCCGCGCTGGAGATGCCGGCGCTCGCCCGGATGTGGCAGATGCTGTTGAAGGCGATGGAGGAGGTCGGCCGCGCGCCGAACGCGATGATGGCGGCGGAGATGGCGGTGATCCGTCTCACTCATGTCTCGGAACTGCCGCCGCCGGAGCGGATCGTGAAGGAGCTGAAGGGCGAGGCTGGGCCTTCCCCCGCTGCGCCCGGCCCGCGCCCTGCGCCCACGGGCGGCGGGGGTGGGGCGCGCGCGCTCGCGCCCGCGCTCGCCCCGGCGCCCGCGCCGGATGCGCTTTCCGCCTACCAGTCGCTGGAGGCGGTCGTCGCCCTCATCCGCGAGAAGCGGGACATGAAGCTGCTGGCCGACGTGGAGGATTGCGTCCGCCTCGTCCGCTTCGCGCCGGGGCGGATCGAGTTCTGCCCCGGGCCCGGCGCTCCGGCGGAACTGGCCCAGACGCTTTCGACCAAGCTCGCGGCCTGGACGGGCGCGCGCTGGATGGTCTCCGTCACGGACGCGCCGGGCGCGCCCTCCATCACCGAGGTCAGGCGGCAGGCGGAGGCGGAGGAGGCGGGTGCGGTGGCGCGCCATCCCCTCGTCGCCGCCGCGCTCGAAGCCTTCCCCGGCGCCCGCATCGCCGCGGTGCGCGCCATGGCGGAGCCAGACGCGCCGCCGCCCCCGCCGGAAGACGCCTATGACGAGGACGAGTTCGGCGACGACTGGTCGCCGGTGGACCCCTTCGCGGAGTGACCGCGGAAAGGAGATCGGATGTTCAAGGGACTGGGCGACATGGGCAAGCTGATGATGCAGGCCCAGCAGATGCAGGCCAAGGTGCAGGAGGCGCATGAGCGGCTCGAAAGCATCGAGGTCGAAGGCGAGGCCGGCGCAGGGCTGGTGAAGGCGCGCGCCACCGCGAAGGGCGCGCTCCGCGGCCTCTCCATCGACCCCTCGCTCTTCGTCCCCGAGGAGCGCGAGGTGGTGGAGGACCTGATCGTCGCCGCCGTCAAGGACGCGCAGGAAAAGGCGAGCGCCCGCGCCGCCGAGGAGATGGCGAAGATCACCGAGGGCCTGCCGCTCCCGCCGGGGATGAAACTGCCTTTCGGCTGAGATGGAGCCGATCACCGTCACCGGAGACGGCGCGCGGCGTTCCACCCTCGTCATGGTCTCGGGCGGGGTGGACAGCGTCTGGACGCTGATGCGCCTCCTCCGGGATACGGATGACGAGATCTTCGCCCACCATGTCCACTTCATCAACGAGGAGGGGCGGCACGAGGCGGAGGCCGCCGCCTGCCGCGCGCTCGTTCCCGAGCTGAGGAAGATCCGGCCTTTCCAGTGGTCGGAGACGGCCATCGACCATCGCAACATGCGCTGGTTCGGCTTCGACATCATGGGCGTCGGCTTCGAGGCCGGCATCTGCGCCCATTCCTTCCACCGCGCCCGCGGCCGCCCGATGGACCGCTGGACGATCGGCACCTGCGCCGAGGAGGGGCATGACGCGGCGCGCTTCGTCCATGTCGAGGCGGCGCTGGCGGCGAACTGCTATCCCAACCCCGCACCGCCCTTCTTCCTCCTCCCGCCCGTCCCCAAGGCGCAGGAGATCGCGGAACTCGGGCCGCTCGCCCGGCTCTGCTGGACCTGCCGGCGCCCCCTGCGGCGGGAGGGCGGCTGGGCGGAATGCGGCGCCTGCAAGACCTGCAAGCTGATGGCGGAGGCGGGCGCCGGCCTCTGACAAGGGGAAACCATGGTGAACGGCCGCCGCCCTGTGCATCTTGGCGATTGATTAACCGTCCGTTCGTGGCAATTTCCGCTGCGGAATTTGGGGAGCGGGCGGGCCATGGCCAATTTCATCGTCACCAATCTGAACGACAGCGGGGCCGGAAGCCTTCGCGCAGCGATCGAGGCGGCGAGGGCGACGCCGGAGGCGGACAGCATCGCCTTCGCCTCCGGGCTATCGGGTGGGACGATCACCATCAACTCCGCGCTCTTGGCGGAGCCGGATTCAGCTTCGATTACTGTCACGGGCGATATTGACGGGGACGGTTCCGCCGACATCGCCATCAACAGCACGGCGGGCGGATTGATCGACGTCTCCACCGGCGCCGATCTCACGCTCGACTCGCTGACGCTGACCGGCGGCGGCGGCGCAGGCGGGGAAAGCGGCGTCTACAGCCTTGTCGCGAACCGGGGAACACTTACGCTCACCAATGTCGGACTCGTCGATACGTTCGTTTCGGCCTTCAACGGGCGAAGCGCGGCGACGGTCCACAATTACGCCGGGGCGACGCTCATCCTCAGCGAGGTCGCCTTCGCCGGCGGGCAGGCCGTCGCCGGCGAAGGCTATACGGCCTTCGATGGCGGCGACGCCGTCTTCGGCGTGCTAAACCGCGGGACGCTGGCGATCGATACGCTCGGCTTTCAGGGTGGCCTTGCGCAAGGCGGGGACGGCGGCGACGGAGTCGACGGGATCCCGAACCCCGGGGGCGGCGGAGCCGCGGTGATCGGCGTGCTCAACGAGGGGATGATCGAGGCGAGCGGGTTCAGCTCGCTCGGGATCGAGGGCGGAGCAATGCGCGTCGGCGCGCTGGCCGTTTCCTTCGCTGAGACCGCGCCTGCCCCGTATGCGGCCGGAACCAGGCTCGGAATCGCGAATGGCGGGGCGGGCGGCTCTTCGATTGGCCCGAGCGGCTTTCCGGGGCAGGAAATCATCGGCATTCTTGAACGGTTCGGCGGCCAGGGGCGGGACGCGGTGCGTTTCGGCGCTGGCGGCGGGCCGCTTGGCGACAATCTCGATCCGGATACGCCCCCCGCCATCAACAACCGCTATGACACGAGCGGCGGCCGCCTGCTCTTCGGCTTCGACGGCGACGACGTGATCTATGGAAGCAACACCGGCTTCGACACGATCTTCGGCGGCTCCGGGAACGACAACATCGCGCTCGGCGGCGCTTCCCTCCTCCGCGCCTATGGCGGCGCCGGGGACGACCTCATCTACCTGACCGACCTGACGGGTAATCACGTCATCCTCGGCGGCGCGGGGCGGGACATCATCTCCTTCCGCAATTCCGGGCCGGATACGGGGCAGCAGGGCGTCTACGGCCGCATCGATTCCGTCCTCATCGGCCCCGCCCCGGGCCTCACCCTCACCATCGAGAACATCGAGGGCGTGGAAGGCTCGCGCGGGAACGACACGCTGATCGGCAACAGCGGGGACAACATCCTCATCGGCTTCGGCGGGCGGGACAGCATCGAGGGCGCCGGGGGGAACGACTACATCGTCACCGCCTCCGTTCTGGCGGGCGTCCCCGATTCCTACGATACGACCGTCGACGGCGGGGCGGGGGACGACACGATCCTCGCCCGCGGCGAGGCGACGATCCGGGGCGGCTCGGGCTCCGACCGGCTCATCGCCGTCTCGGGCGATCTCGTTTTCTTCGGCGCCGGCGCCGGCGCCACCGATGACGGGCGCGATGTGCTCGCCTTCGTCGGCGACGCGCCGGTGAACCTCTCGCTTCAGCTGGAGGGCGCGGCGCAGACCGTCCGCACCGGGCTTACGCTCGCCCTGTCCCAGATCGACGATGTCGAGGGAACCGACGGAAGCGACACGATCTCCGCCTCCGCCCTCCGGGCCAACCGCATCGAAGGGCGCGACGGGGATGACAACCTCGCCGCCGGAAGCGCCGGAGACACGCTCCTGGGAGGAGAAGGGAACGACACGCTCGCCGGCGCCGCCGACGCGCAGATGATGGAGGGCGGGAACGGGAACGACGTCTTCATCGCCTCCGCCGGGAACGACACGATGCTTGGCGGCGCCGGCGCCGACCGGTTCGAGGCCGGGGCCGGCGTGAACCGGATCGTCGGCGGGACGGATACGGATACGGTGCAGTTCGGCGCGGCGCTCTCCGCCTTCACGGTGACGCGCAACGAGGCGGAATTGACGGTGTCTCGCGCCGGGGAGACGAATATCGTCACAGACGTTGAAGTCTTCGTATTCACGGACGGTCAGCGAACGCTCTCGGCCCTTCTGTCTGAGCTTGATCCTGACCCGGTCGATCCCGATCCCGTCGATCCCGATCCGGTCGATCCCGATCCGGTCGATCCCGATCCTGTCGATCCCGATCCTGTCGATCCCGACCCTGTCGATCCCGATCCTGTCGATCCCGATCCTGTCGATCCTGATCCTGTCGATCCCGATCCTGTCGATCCTGATCCTGTCGATCCTGATCCTGTCGATCCTGACCCGGTCGATCCCGATCCGGTCGATCCCGATCCGGTCGATCCCGATCCTGTCGATCCTGACCCGGTCGATCCCGATCCCGTCGATCCCGATCCTGTCGATCCTGACCCGGTCGATCCCGATCCCGTCGATCCCGATCCTGTCGATCCTGACCCGGTCGATCCCGATCCTGTCGATCCTGATCCTGTCGATCCCGATCCCGTCGATCCCGGCCCTGTCACGCCCGAGCCCTTGACGCCGGACCCGGCGCCGCGGCCCTCAGGCCCGACAGCGGGCGACGACCTTCTGACCGGAACCGGCGGACCGGATCGAATCGCCGCGCGCGCAGGCGACGACACGGTGCGCGGGCGCGGCGGAGACGACACGCTCCTCGGCCAGCAGGGGGATGACGTGCTTCGGGGGGCCGGTGGAGATGACAGTCTGATCGGAGGAGGAGGCTCGGACCGGATTTTCGGCCAAGGCGGTGATGACACCCTGAAGGGCGGCGGCGCAGGCGATGACCTGAAGGGCGGCCGCGGAGCCGACCGGCTTGTCGGCGGCGGCGGAGCCGACACGATCGATGGCGGCAAGGGCGCCGACATCCTGATCGGCGGGGCCGGCGCAGATGTCTTCCGTTTCGCCCCGGGCGACGGCGAAGATGTGATCCGCGGGTTCCGGCAAGGCGCGGACCTTGTGGAGTTCAAGCGCGGGGTCTCGGGCTTTGATGAACTGACCATAACGCAGCAAGGCGACGATGTGCTGCTGACCTATACGCGCGGCTCCATCCTGTTCAGGAATCAGGACGTCACGGCGTTCGGAGAGGAGGACTTCATCTTCTAGCCCGGCCCGATCTGCTCAATTCGAGACGCTTCGCGCGGCGCGCTTACCGGTTCTCAATCTCCGGACCGTCTTCTGCCCGAGCCGACGCAGCCTTCGCGTCGCGAAGCCAGAAGGGCGGACATGACGACATTCACGGTGACGACGCTCGTCGACGAATCGAACGCCGGTGCGACTGAAGTTGCGCCCGGCGGCACGGGACTCTCGCTTCGCGAGGCCGTGGCGCTCTCGAATGCCACTGCGGGAGAAGACCTGATCGTTTTCGCCGAAGGTCTCTCCGGGATTCTGCGTCTAACTCAAGGGGCGATCACGATCGCCGACAAGGTGACGATTAACGGCGAAGGCGCGATAACAGTAAGCGGCGACCAGCTCGGCAACGACTTCACCGACCCCGCAGGCCTGACCGACGTCGCAGCGTCTGCGACGACGCTCGGCGACAACACGCGCCTCTTCGATCTCGCCGCCTCCGCTGACGGCTCGACGCTGCGCGGACTCACGCTGACCGGGGGGCGAACGGAGGGAGCCGGGCAGGCCGGCGGCGCGCTCCGGGCGGCCGGCGCGGTTACGATCGAGGCGACCACTGTCTCCGGCAACAGCACTGGCGGCTTCTTCTCCGGCGGCGGCGGCGTCTACGGCGACAGCGTGACGCTGATCGACAGCACCTTCTTCGGCAACGCCACCAACGGTTACGCCTCATCCGGCGGAGCCGTCGCGGGCGGGACCGTTTCGCTCGTCAACGCCACAATCGCCGGGAACCGCACGACTGGCCTCGCCTCCGATGGAGGGGGCGTCTCCGGCGATGTCGTTCGGCTCATCAACAGCACGATTACGGCGAACGTGGCCGCAAGCACGGCGAACGGCGGCTCGAACGGCGGCGGTGTGGTCTTCTCGGAGCGGCTGGAGACGGGCGACAGCCTGATCCTCGGCAACAGGGGCGCGGATACCGCGGACCGAGGCCATGACGAGGTTCTTGCTCGAGAGGCGGGCTTGCTGGTCGCGAATGGAGCGACTCTCGTCGGCGCCTCCGCTTCTGCGTTTGCCAGCGCCAACGCCAACCTTGCGGTCGCCGATCCACGCGCGGTCTTCGCCGCGACGCGGGCGCTTGGCGACGGAACCTATGGCGGTGTGCTGGCGGACAACGGCGGGGCTGTGCGGACGGTCGCCCTGCTCGTCACCGCGCTTAACCCTGCGCTAGACGCTTCGGGCTCCGCCACCGCGCCGGCGAGAGATGCGCGCGGAGAAGCGGCGGCGAATCAGCCTGGGGTCGGCGCTGAATCCGATTTCGGCATTCGCGATCTCGGCGCGTATGAGGTCGCTTCTCCGGAACTCCCGCCTGTCACGCCTCCTGCCCCCACACCTCCGACGGTGACGATCCCGCCCGCCGAGACGACGCC
>JAUIDE010000074.1 GCA_030429105.1 Alphaproteobacteria bacterium | reverse complement strand
GGGATTGGCCGGCTGGCGGTTCGCGTCATCACCGCATCGATGTCGGCGTCCCACCACATGTTGAGCGCACCCGATGCGCCCGCTCCGACCGCGATGCAGAGGATCGAGGCGAAGGCGATCATCGGATGGACCGGTACCGGCGCGACCACCAGCCCGACCAGCGCGGTGAAGATGACGAGGGACATCACGCGCGGCTTCAGCAGCGCGAAATAGTCTCCGAACTCCGCGTCGCGCGGCGGTGCTGCTTCGGCGGAAAGGGTGCTGGCCATCGGCTCGCTTCGGCGCCGCTCAGTCCGCCGCCGCGAGCTTCACGTCGCTCTTCGGCGGGAGCCCTTGCGCAACGCGGGTCTCATCGACCCAGGCGGCGTAGTCTTCAGCGCTCACCACCTTCACCGTGATCGGCATGTAGGAGTGGTCCTTGCCGCAAAGCTCCGAACACTGGCCGAAATAGGTCCCCACCCGGTCCGCGTTGAACCAGAGTTCGTTCATGCGGCCCGGTATCGCGTCCACCTTCACGCCGAAGGAAGGGATCGTCCAGGCGTGGATCACGTCCGCGCCCGTCACGAGGAGATGGACGTTGGTGCCGACGGGGACGACCATCGCAGTGTCCGTCGCGAGCAGGAACTCATCGTCGGCGTAGCCGTATTCGCCGAGCTCGTCCTTCGCCAGCATGATCGCGTCGAAGCCGATTTCCTCGTCCGGATACTCGTAGGACCAGTACCACTGGTTGCCAGTGGCCTTGATCGTGAGGTCGGCCTCCGGAACGTCGAGCTGCTTGAACAGGATCGGCAGGGAGATCGCGCCGATGACGAAAAGGATGACGATCGGCCCGGCCGTCCAGGCCACCTCGAGCCCGACATTGTGGGTGAAGCGCGCAGGGGTAGGGTTCTTCTTTTCAGAGAAGCGGAAGATCACGATCACGAGCAGGGCAGTCACGAGCAGGACGATGGCGAGGCTGATCCAGTGCAGGATCGAGTCGAACCAGACGAGATCGCGCATCAGCTCGGTCGCCGCCGGCTGGAAGCCCATGCCGTCCGGAACCGGCTTGCCGATGCTTTCGGCGGCGGCGCCGGCGGCGGCAAGCGCCGTTGCGGCGGCGGCGAGGCGGGCGGCGAGTTTCGATCCGGTCATGTTCGGGACCCCTGAACCTTGGTCCGCCCGAGGGCGGTTTCGCTTTTGGCGGCAGGCCGCCTATCTTCACTGCGTCTAAGACCACAGCCCCCTTTCGAGGGCAAGCTGGACGATTGCGTCATATTGCGTCATCCAGCGCCTTATCGAGAGGCAGACTAGCACCGGAGACGCGCCTTGACCCGCGACATGAGCGACGATGACGGCCCATTCCGCCCCTTCGAAACCGATCTCGACAGGCAGGAGGCGCTCGGCGTTCTCCAGGGAGCGGTGGCCGGCGCCGACGATGGCGAGCTGTTCCTCGAACGGACCCGCTCTGAATCGCTGACCTTCGACGACGGGAGGCTCCGCGGCGCCTCCTATGACAGCGCGAAGGGCTTCGGGCTCCGCGCCGTCGCGGGCGCGGCGGCGGGCTATGCGCATTCAACCGAGATCAGCGCAGCGGCCCTCGCCCGCGCGGCGGAGACGGCGCGGCTCGCGGCGGCGGAAGGAGGCGGGACTCTCGCTGCGCCGCCGGCCCCGAGCAATCAGAGACTCTATGTGCAGGAGAGCCCCGTCTCCGCCATGAGCTTCGGCGCGAAGGTAGACCTCCTGAAGGAGATCGACGACTGGCTCCGGGCGCGCGATCCGCGGGTGAAGCAGGTTTCCGTCAGCCTTGCCGGCTCCTTGCAGGAAGTGGAGATCCTCCGGCCCGAGGGCGGCGGTCTGCGCGAGGCGAGGCCGATGGCGCGGCTTTCCATCTCCGTGATCGTCGAGAAGGACGGGCGGCGCGAATCCGGCTCGGCGGGCGGCGGCGGGCGGATCGGCTACGAGACGCTGATCGCGCCCGATGCGTGGCGTCGGGAAGCGAAGGAGGCTCTCCGCATCGCGCTCGTCAATCTCGAAGCGGAGGACGCGCCCGCCGGTGTGATGGAAGTTGCGCTCGGCGCCGGCTGGCCCGGCATTCTCTTACACGAGGCGATCGGCCACGGGCTCGAGGGCGACTTCAACCGCAAGAAGACCTCGGCATTCTCCGGCCTGATGGGCCAGCGCGTCGCAGCGCCTGGCGTGACCGTGGTGGATGACGGCACGCTGCCCGGCCGCCGCGGCTCGCTCTCCTTCGACGACGAGGGCACGCCGACCTCCCGCACCGTGCTGATCGAGGACGGCATCCTCGTCGGCTACATGCAGGACCGGCAGAACGCCCGGCTGATGGGCATGGCCCCCACCGGCAACGGCCGGCGCCAGAGCTTCGCCCATATCCCGATGCCGCGGATGACCAACACGATCATGGCGAACGGAGACGCGAAGCCCGGCGACGTCGTCGCCGCGGTGAAGGACGGAATCTACGCCGTCGGCTTCGGCGGCGGACAGGTGGACATCGTGAACGGCAAGTTCGTCTTTTCCTGCACCGAGGCCTACCGGGTGAAGAACGGCAAGGTGCTGCATCCGGTGAAGGGCGCGACTCTGATCGGTGACGGGCCGACCGCGCTGCAGCGCGTGCGGATGATCGCGGACGACATGGCGCTCGACCCCGGCATCGGAACCTGCGGCAAGAACGGGCAGGGCGTGCCCGTCGGCGTCGGCCAGCCGACCCTGCTGATCGACGGGCTGACCGTCGGCGGCGCCGCCGCCTGAAGCCGGGATTCCCGCCCCCGAATCAAAGGGTTGGACCAGAAGCCTTTTGTTGTGCTATTTCCGACAAAAGAGCGGATCGGGCGGCGAGGAACTGGAAAATGGCGGATTTCACGGGAATTCCCCTTCTAGAAGGACTTCCGGAAGCGGTTGGCGCCCGCGCTGCGCCACGCTGCCGCTGGCGCCATTTCGAGGCGCATGAGCTGATCGTCGATTACGGCGACGAATCGAACGACGTGATCTTCATCATCTCGGGCCAGGTCCGGGTTTTGATGTCGTCCGCCTATGGCCGGCACGTTATCCTCAATCACCTCGACAAGGGCGACTTCTTCGGGGAGATGTCGGCGATCGACGGTCGCTCCCGCTCCGCCTCGGTGATCGCGCTCTACAATTCGGAAGTCTGCGTGATGCCGGGCGATGTCTTCATGGAGATCGCGACCACGATCCCCGCCGTCGCGAAGCGGACGATGGAGAAGCTCACGGAGCGGGTCCGGACGATCAACGAGCGGCTGGCGGAGCAGGCCTTCCTCACCGCGCGGCAGCGGCTTTGCGCCGAACTCCTCCGCCAGTCCCGCCCGCGGGCGGGGCATCCGGGGCAGCGCATCGTCTCGCCGCCGCCGATCCAGGAGGACCTCGCCAATCTCATATCCTCGCGTCGCGAGGTGGTGAGCCGGGAGCTTTCGGCGCTGACGAAGGACGGCGTGATCGAGCGGAGCCGCGGCGGGCTGATCCTCTCCGATGTCGAGGAGCTTTCGCGCCGGGTCGAGGAGGCGATGGGGCCGATCCGGCCCTGAGTCGCGTTCAGGCGAGCGCGGCGGCCTCCGCCTCCAGCCGCTGCACCAGCGCGGGTTCGATACGAAGCCGCGCCGCCAGCGCATCGAGCCAGGCGGCCTCGGCCGGATGGTCAGGGACGATGGCGAGCCGCGCGGCGAGCCAGAGTTCGGCAGCCTGTTCCGGCCCGTCCGCGAGCGCGGCGATGTCTGCGAGGCTCGGCGGGGCGGCGAGCGCGTCGAAGACGTAGCCCTTCTCCTCTCCCGAAAGCGGCAGCGAGGTGAGCTTGTCGAAGATCGCCGCGCGCTCCTCCGGGCCGATATGCCCGTCCGCATTCGCCGCGCCTATCATGGCGAGGACGAGCGCGAGCTCGAACGGCCTTCCGTCAGACGCCGGTGCCGAGGCGGGCAGGAATTTCGATCCCTCGGGCGGCGGCGGCAATTGCGAGCCGAGCGCCGGCTCCCCGCCCTTTCCGGCCTCGAAATTCCGCCAGGCGCGATAGGCGAGCGCGCCGAGCGCCGCGGCGCCGCCATAGCCCACCGCGCCGCCGGCGATCTTGCCGACCGTCTTGCGGGCGGATTTCGAACCGAGCAGCAGGCCGATAAGCCCGCCCGCAGCGAGCCCGCCCCCGACGCCCGCGAGGCCGGAGCCTGCCAGTCTGTCCCGCGCCGCATTCGCCGCGCCGCCCGCCCTGCCGGCGGCGTCCGGGCCGAGGAATTGTTCGAGAAGCGCGCGCGGGTCCATCGGAAGCCTTTCATTCGCCGGCCATTGGCGGCCGTTATCGGGAAATAGGAGCCGCGCCGAAAAAGCGAAAGGCCCGGCGCTGCGGCCGGGCCTCCGTGACTCTGCTCCTCGGGCTCAGATCGATTCGCGGATCCAGCTTTCGATCGAGGATTTCGGCACTGCGCCGACCTTGGTGGAGGCGGGCTTGCCATCCTTGAAGAGAATCAGGGTCGGGATGCCGCGCACGCCATAGCGGGAGGGGCTGTTCGGATTGTCGTCGATGTTGACCTTCGCGATGACGACATCCTCGCCCATCTCGCGGGCGATCTCCTCCAGCGAAGGGCCGATCTGCTTGCAGGGGCCGCACCATTCCGCCCAGAAGTCCACCACCACCGGCTTGGAGGATTTCAGCACGTCGGTCTCGAAACTCGCGTCGGTGACTGCGACGGTCGCCATTCGGGGCCTCTCTTTCCTGTCCGCGCCGTTGTTGAGGGGCGTTCGCCCGGCGCTTGAGGAAAGCTATGAAGGCGCCGCCCGCCGGTCAAGCGGGCGGCGCATGCCGTTCACTTGTGTCGTGATACGGTCGGGAAGAAGCGACGGGTCATCTGCCCGCCGCCGTCCAGCGTGGAGAGCGTCCCGCGCTTCTGCGACAGAAGCGGGCTCATCCAGGTCGTAAAATGGCGGCCGCCCGGGAACACGGAGTTCCGGTTCTTCCGTTTAGAGAGGAGCGGGATGTTGAAGGCGGTCGAGATAAGGCCTCGGCGGCGCCCCTTGTCCTTCCCGAACATCAGCGGATGATCCATCATGACGCTGAGGCCGACGAAGAGATCCCGCTTCGGCTCGGTGCGGATGTATTCGTTTTCGTTGGCGACCCCGGCGTTCATCGGCTGCCGCGAATCCATCATCTTAATGGCGGTGGCGGCGGCGCCGATGGGCTGGAAGCCGGCGCGGACGACGACGAGCGCGGCGCCGCTCTCCATATGCTGCGCATAGAGCGCGGCGGAGGCCGGATTAACCCGCGCCGCTTCCATCCGAGCGGCGGCGTTCTCGGCGCCGGCGATCACTTCGATGTCCCCGGCGGGGATGCCGACGCCGGCCATGGCGGCGGCTAGGGCCTCGGCCGTGGCCATGTCCCTGTAGAGTCTCGTTACGATCGTCGTCATGCGTCTCCCTTTCCGTTACGCGCCTCTCGCGCGTCAATCCGGCGCCCTTTCGCGGCGCGCCTCATCCCGCCCGTCGCGCAAGCCCATCATCCCCAAAGATACGTTCGGCCTCCGAGGTTTCCACCGGCCCCGAGCCCTCCAGCCTCAGGAGCGGACGCGCGAAGACTGCGGCGGCGACAAGCAACAGGATCTCGAAGCCGAAGACCGGCAGATAGGGCGCCGCCGCCCAGCCGTCTCCCGCGCCCGCAAGGATCGCGTCGCGCGCCGCGCCGCCTGCAGCCACGGCGAGCCCGGCCGCCGTCGCCTGCGCCGCGCCCCAGGCGCCGATGGCGAGGCCGATCTGGGACTTCGGCGCCGCACGCAGCGTCGCCGTCAACGTGCCATGCCCGAAGAGCCCTGCCCCGAACCCCGCAAGAACGGTTCCCGCAGCGAAGAGCGCGGCTGATCCGGCGTAGGACGAAAGGATCACCGCTGCAAAGGCCGGAGCCCCGGCGAGCGCGCCGATCGTCGCGAGCGCGAGCGGCCGACCCCCGCGCCCGAGGCTGCGGGAGGCGACGGCGAAGCCGACCAGCGTGCCGGCGGCGAGGAGCGCGGTAAGTTTCGTCGTTTCCGCCACGGACAGGCCAAGCGCCTGTCCGCCATAGGGCTCCAGGAGGACATCCGCCATGCCGAAGCCCGCCGTGCCAAGCGCGATTACGGCGAGGAGCCGCTTCGCCCCCGCGCCGCCGGCGAAACTGCGCCAGGCGTCGCGAAAGGGCGGGCTCTTCGCACCTTCCAGCGCCGCGGCGCGGGCGCGGTCGCGGGACTCCTGCTTCCAGAGAGCGATCCCGTTCAAGAGGACGGTGACGACCGCCGCGCCCTGTATGACCTGAATCAGCCGGCCGGGCGTGTAGGATTCCAGCAGCGCTCCGAACACAAGCGCGCTTGCAACCATGCCGAAGAGCAGCATGACATACATCAGGCCGACGACTTTTGGCTGGTCCTCCTCCTTCACCAGGTCGGCGGCGAGGGCGAGGCCTGCGGTCTGCACCATGTGGAGGCCCGCGCCGACGAGCAGGAAGGCCAGCGCCGCAGCGCTTTGCCCTACCCAGAGCGGCTTCGAGGCCGCCTCGCCATAGCCCGAGAGGACGAGCAGCGCGAACGGCATGATCGCGAAACCGCCGAACTGCCAGAGCGTGCCCTTCCAGATGAAGGGCGTCCGCCGCCAGCCGATTGCGGAGGCGTGATGATCCGAACGATGACCGATGAGCGCCCGAAACGGCGCGAAGAGGAGCGGCAGCGCGAGCATTCCGGCTACAAGCGAGGCCGGCACGGCAAGCTCGACGATCATGACGCGGTTGAGTGTGCCGACGAGGAGCACGAGCGCCATTCCGACGGTGACCTGGAAGAGCGAGAGCCGCAGGAGCCGCGAGAGCGGCACTTCGGGCGTCCCGACATCCGCGAAGGGCAGCCATTGCGGGCCGATCCGCGAGAGCTTCGAAACTGCGTAGGCCCTCATGCCCATCATGCACCCCGCCTCGACAGTGCCCGGCGCGGGTCGCGCCGCGACGGGAGGAACGGGCCGCGCCGCAATGCGGCGCGGCCCTATCTTGATCTGGCTACCTGTACTGCAGGTCGGCCAGTGCGACAGGCGTCTGGAGAATCGCCTGCGCGGTGGTCCCATCCGGCATGACGACGAGAACGACCTGCGGTCCCGCCTCCTGCGTCATCGCCGCTGAGGTTGTCGTCGCAAAGGCGGCCGGGCTGACCGCCGGAGCGACGTCCTGCGCGGCCGCCATCTTGTCGCCGCTGCCGATCTCGCGCCCCGACAGGAAGTCGGCGACCCACGTCGTGTTGCTGAGAACGGCGACGTGGACGGCGAACGAGCCGATCGCGACGGCCGACAGGAAGAGGGGAATCCCCACTGTCGGCTTCACGACGAGCCACATTTTCGCGTTGTTCATCTCTCGCCCTCCTTCAGCCGAGCCACGGCGTGGACGCGGCCACGAGAAGATGCGCGATGATCGCGATCACGCCGAAAACTCTGGTCCCGTCGATGAGGTAGGAGTGGACTTCCTCCGCCTCCTTCAACGTCAGGCCGGTCGGCCATACCTTGTCTGGATCGTCTGCCATTTGCTTTCCTTCTTTTTCCTCACCCGGTTCGAAGGCGACGGAGGCGCGGCCCTGGCGGCCGGGCGCCGGCCTTCTGCGCCCTGCGGCCCCGGAATCGAAGGCCGGCTGATGACGCCAGACTCAGATTGTCACTTCAAATTTACAATATCAACTGTAAAGTAGAACTGACATCCACTGAATGGAACGTGCAAGACGCGCCTCGCCCTATCGCGGCGTGATCGGCGGACACGCGGCTTGCGCAGTCGGTGCGGCTCCGTAGTGTTCCTTGTCCGAAGGCCGCGAGGAGCTCCAGCCATGCCGCAATCAGGCCCGCGCCCCGGCGCTGCGCTGCAGACCATCGCCATGCCGGCCGACACGAACGCCAACGGAGACATCTTCGGCGGATGGCTCATGGGGCAGATGGATCTCGGCGCATCCGTGCTTGCACGCGGGCTGGCGGAGGGTCGGGTCGCCACGGTGGCCGTCGAATCGATGCGCTTCCACCACCCGGTGCGGGTCGGCGACGTCGTGTCCATCTTCCCCTCGGTCGCCGCGCTCGGACGCACCTCGATGACGTTGGAGGTGGAGGTCCGCATCTTCAACGCCGAGAGCGGAGAGGAGCGTCGCGTCGCCGAGTGCCGGATCGTCTTCGTCGCCATCGACCGCGACGGAAGGCCGCGCCCGCTTCCTGCCCGCGGCGCCGCGCAGGGCTAATCCCGGATTAACCGGTTCGTCCTAACCAGTATCGCCGCGGAGATGCGGGGCGCGCGCAGGCCCCGGTCCGCGGCGCGTCGCGGGGGCGGCGCGCGAAGATGCGGGAGGGCCGATGGCGGTCGAGACGACGCGAGCCGGATCGAGGGCCGCCCTTTTCTTCGGGCTGTTCGTAGGGCTCGGATTCCTCATCGCCGCGGGCCTTGGCCTGTCGCTCACGCACCGGGCCGTCGAGACGGCCATGCGAGCGGTTCACGCCTCCGTCGTTTCGAACAAGGCGGATGGCCTCCGCGCAGTGGCGGAGCGGACCCTCGCCGCGGATGTCGAGGCCACCAGGCGTCTCGCCGGCTCGCCCATGGTCCGTTATCGGGTGACGAGGGAGCTTCGCCGCTCACCGGAACTGCTCCATGCGATCATCTTCGACAATGACGGCCGTCCCGTCTTCATCGGCGCGGGGACGACCGAGGCGATGCGCGCCGCGATGGCGCGGATGGCGGAGCGGGGCATCTCGGCCGCTTCCCCGGATTTCACCGCCGTTGCGCTCGCGCCGGACCGGCGGAACCTTATCTTCGTCGCGCCTGTAAGGAGCGCGACTGGTTTGCAGGGCGCGCTGACGCGCATCGCCCCCTCCCCCGCCGCCGGCAGGATCGGGAAAGGCGAGGCGCTTGTCCTGCCGCTGACCATCGGCGAGCCGCGCCTGTCCGAAGGCGCCGGCCGACTCATCGCCGACGCGCCGCTCTCGGCCGATGGACTAGCCCTCCGCTATTTCGAGCCTTCGGACGCGATGGCCGCGCATATCAAATGGGTCGAGCAGGTCGTCTCGCTCGCGGTCATCGGCGGGCTGGTGGTGTCTTTCGCGCTGATCCTCGTCATCGGGCGCAGGCTCATCCTTCGCCCGCAGATCGAGCTCGCCCAGTCCCGCCGCCTTCTCGTCGAAAGCGAGAAGGAAGCGCGCCGGCTTGCAATGGTCGCGGAAAGGGCGACGGACCATATCGCAATTTCCGACCGCGAGGGGCGGTTGATCTGGGCCAATCGCGCGCTGATCGAAGGGACCGGCTATGCCCTTGAGGAGATCGAAGGCGTCGTCGCGCACCAACTCCTACTCGGCGATCCGACGCCGCCCGAGGCGCGGAAGGCGTTTCGGCGCATGGTGGAGACCGGCGCCTCCGTGGACTTCCGGAGCGAGATCATCAGGAAGTGCGGCGGCCGCTTCGTCGCCGACATCGCGGTGACGCCGGTTCCGGACGAGACCGGCGCGAGGAGCATGCATGTCATCGTCGCCCGTGATGTAACGGAAGCGGCGCAGGCGGAGGAGCGGCTCCGGAACGCAGTCAACCTCATGGACGACGCCTTCGCCATGATCGGCGCCGACGGGCGCATAAGGATCGTCAACCGGGCCTATCAGGACTGGATGGCGAAGCGCGGCGTCACGGTGACGCTCGGAGCGGACTATGCCGACTTCCTGCTGGATTTCGCGCGCAATGCGGGCCACGACCTCGCCGGCAAGACGCCGGAGGCGTGGCGGGACGAGTTTCTCCGCTCGGTCATGCAGGACGGGCGGGAATTCTATCTCACCGACCCGGACGGCGCGACGACCTGGCGGCGCTATCGCAGGCTGCCGGGGGGCGAGCTGGTGATCCTCGCCACCGACGTATCCGAGTTGACGCGCGCCCGGGCGCGGGCGGAGGCGGCGGTGGAGGCGAAGGCGCGCTTCTCCGCCTCGATCAGCCATGAACTCCGCACGCCGCTGATCGGCGTCATCTCGATGTCCGAGCTTCTGCTGGAGAGCGAGATGACGGACAGCCAGCGCTCCGGCGTAGAGCTGATCGCCGCCTCGGGCGCGGCGCTGCTCGCGATCATCAACGACATCCTCGATTTCTCGAAGCTGGAGGAGGGGCGGCTCACGCTGCGCGAAGCCCCGTTCGACCCGGTCGAGCTGGTTGAGGATGTCTGCGCGCTTCTCACGGCGGCGGCGTCGACCAAGGGGATCGACCTTGTCTTCCGGTTCGATCCGGATGCGCCCCGCGCGCTCCGGGGCGATGCGGGGCGCATCCGGCAGATCGCGACGAACCTGATCGGAAACGCGGTGAAATTCACGGCGAGCGGGCGCGTCGAGGTCCGGCTGCGGGCGCCGAAGGACGAGGCGGGCTGCGCGCGGCTTCGGTTCGAGGTCGAGGATACGGGGCCGGGCGTGCCGGAGGCCGATCTTGAACGCATCTTCGCGCCCTACGAGCAGGTCGAAGGGCCGCGAGTCTCCTCAGCCGGAGACGGGACGGGGCTGGGCCTCGCGATCTGCCGACAGCTGGCGGAGCTGATGGGCGGGCGGATCGGCGCGACATCGAGGCTCGGCGTCGGCTCCGTATTCCATCTCGAGGCGCCGCTTACCTGCGCCGCGGAAGAGGATGGAGCGCCCGTGCTTCCCGAAGGCTTCGCGGTCGAGCTCGCGGCGGAGGAGCCCTGGCGCGGCGCGATGGAGGATCAGCTGCGCCGGATCGGAGCCGCGCCCTTTGCGCCCGGGGCCGCCGGGCCGGACGCGCCGCGTCTCATCGTCGTCGGGCCGGGCGGCGCGGCGCCGGCCGGCGCACTGGCCGGGGACAGCCGGACCGGGCCCTCGGTTCTCGTCGTCGCGCCCGACGCGGAGCCGCGCCCCGAATCGCTGGGCGACCTGATCGAGGCGCTGGGCTCAGGGCCTTCGCATGTCCTGCGCCGGCCGATCCGCAGCGCGCTCCTCGCGCGGACGCTTCGCGCGCTCGGCGAGGGCGCGAAGGCCGGCGCGCCCGAGGCCCGGCGCCCCGCTCCGGCCCCTGCGCGCGACGTCGGGCCGAGCGTGATGCTGGTCGAGGACAACGATACGACGGCGATGATCGTCGAGGCGATGCTCCGCGGGCAGGGCCTCAGCCTTCGCCGCTTCGCCGCCGCCGCGCCCGCGATCGCCGCGCAGGCGGAGGAGCCGGCGGCGGTGATCCTCATGGACATGCACCTGCCCGACATGACCGGGCCGGAGGCGACGCGGGCGATCCGCACGGCGGAAACGACCTCCGGCCTCAAGCCGGCGGCGATCCTCGGCTTCACCGCAAGCGCGGAGGAGGCGGACCATGCGGCCTGCATCGAAGCCGGGATGGACGGCGTCGTGACGAAGCCGGTGGCGCGCGACGCGCTGCTCTCCGCCATTCTCGAACGCCTGCCGAAAGCCGGGGCCCGCGCCGCCGCCGCGGGATAGCGCCGCGCCTCCCGCCCCGCTAAGAGCGGGCGATGGAATTCTCCGAAGATCAGGCCCGCGCGCGGGCGGCGATCGTCGCCCTGCTTGAAGGAGCCGGGATCGACCTCGCCTCGGGCCGCCATGGGCCTTCGCCGGAGCGGCCGGCCACGGCGCTCGCAGTGCTCGGGAAGGCGGGATCGGGCAAGACGGCGCTCCTCGCCGACGTCGCCGGGGCGCTGGCCGAGGCGGGGCTCGAGCCGGTCGGCGGCGACTACGAGCCGCGCAGGGCCCGCGGGCGGCGGAGCGTCGCCGTGCTCGCGCCGACCAACAAGGCGGCCTCGGTCCTCCGCGGGCGCGGCGTGCCGGCCACGACGATCCACCGCATCCTCTACATCCCGGTCTACGACCCGGAATTCGAGAAGATCGCCAAATGGCTGACGGACGAGGCCGCGCCGAAGCCCGAGGTCGAGGGGCTCGACGACGCGACGCTCGCCCGCATCCGCGCCTTCTTCGAGCAGCACCGCTCCGTCCCCGGCGCTCTGGCGATGGCCGGGCTCTCCGGCTCCGACTTCATCAAGGGCTGGACGAGGCGGGACGAACCGCTGGATGTCGCCCTTGTCGATGAGGCCTCCATGCTCGACACGAAGCAGTTCGAGGACCTGACGGAGATATTCTCAACCCTCATCCTCTTCGGCGACCCGGCGCAGCTCGCCCCTGTAGGCTCCTCCGGCGCGATGGTGTTCGATGCGATGCCGGAGGCGGCGAAGCCCTATCTCCACCGCATCCACCGGCAGACGGCGGACAACCCGATTCTCGACCTAGCCCATGCCCTCAGGGACGGCATCGGCTTCGAGGAGTTCGAGCGGGAGGTTGAGCGGATGGCGGCGCGGGACGACCGCATCGTCGTCGCCCCGCGCGCCGACCCTGACCTGATGGCGCGGGCGCCGATGCTCGTCTGGCGGAACGCGACGCGGCTGCGGCTGATCCAGGCCTTCCGCGCCGCGCACGGCGCGCCGGAGGATTCGCTCCTCCCCGGCGAGCCGCTGATCTGCGACGGGATCGAGCTGCCGCTGAAGCACCGGAAGAAGCGGATCGACCTCGAGGCGCGGGGGCTCATCAAGGGCGCGCAGGCGATCTATGTCGGTCCGGGCGGCAAGCCCGGCTTCGCGCGGCTCCATGTCGTCGGCGCCGAGGCGCCGACGGTCAGCGCGGCGGCGATCATCAAGATCGAGGCGCCGGACCGGGAGGAGCCCGCGATCCTTTCCGCCGCGCGAATGGGGGCGGCTTTCGTCCATGGCGCGGCGACGACGATCCACAAGGCGCAGGGTTCGCAATGGCCGGCCGTGCAGGTCTTCGCGCCCGACCTTTTCGCAGCTTCGCAGGCCGGGCGGACGGAGGCCGGCGTCCCGCTTTGGCGCCGGCTCGCCTATGTCGCCGTGACGCGGGCGGAGCAGAGGCTGATCTGGGTCTCCCGCTACCGCATGGCGCGGCCGGCGCGGGCGCTCGGCATCGCCGACCTCGGCTAGCGAGGGGACCGGCGCAAGGCCGGGCTCAGAAGACGAAGTCGCCTTCGGAGAGCGCCTCGCGCTCCACCCGCGCAAGCCGAATGAGGTCGCCACCGCCGAGATCGAGCACGACGCCTCCGTTCCTGTCGATTGCGCCGTCCAGGACCTCCGGGAACCCAGCAAGGCCGAAGGCGGAAAGGTGGATGACATCTTCGCCGGGCCTGAAGTCCCGCAGGACGTCCCTCGCGCCGTCCGCCGTGAAGACGAAGAGGTCGGCTCCCTGGCCGCCCCGGTAGACGTCCGCGCCTGCGCCGCCGTCGATCGTGTCGTCTCCGCCGCCGCCGTTCATACGGTCGCGCCCGGCGCCGCCGAGGAGGATGTCGTCCCCGCCGCCGCCCAAGAGCCGGTCGTCGCCCTCGTCTCCCAAGAGGGCGTCGCGCCCCTGTCCTCCGCGGAGAAGGTCATCGTCCGCGCCGCCCTCCAGGCTGTCGTCGCCGAGGCCGCCGAGAATGCTGTCGGCGCCTGCCCCGCCCTCCAACGTGTCATCGCCGTCGCGGCCGACGAGCCGGTCGTCGCCGGCTTCGCCGGACATCCGGTCGTCCGCCCCGTCTCCACGCATCCGGTCGGGGCCGGCGTCGCCCGTCATCGGCTCGATCGGCTCGGCCTCCGCAGGATTGCGGAATTCGGCGGGGACAAGAGCCTCCAGCCGCGAGATGTCGGAGGCCGTCGCAACGCGTTCGTCGACGGTCCGACCGCGGGCGTCATAGCGCTCATAAATCCCGTTCTCGATCTCCTCCTGCGTCCTGTCTGGGTAGGTGACCTCGATCTTTCCGGGACCGAATTCGACGAAGGAGCCGTCATCCAGCCGCACCTCGCGCAACGCATCGGGGCCTGCGCCCGCGGCGAGCGCCTCGAGGCGGGCAAAGTCCGCCGCCGTCGCCGCGCGCTCCTCGATCGTGCGGCCACGCGGATCGTAGCGTTCGTAAACGCCGTTCTCGATTTCCTCCACGCTTCCGTCCGCGAAGGTCAGCTCGATCCTGTCGCGGCGCCGGTCCAACTCGATCTCGACAACTCGGGCGGTCATGCAGCCATCTCTCCACCGATCATTTCGAGACGGAGATAGTGGGCGCGACGACCCATGCAAGAAGCGTATGCCTGATATGCGTCAACCCAACTCATCAGGCGCGACCCGCCTTCCCGCCGCAATCGGATGCGAGGTCGCATTGACCCCTCCGAATCCAGCGGAGAAGGTGGAAGGCCGAGCCGAAGGAGCCGCGCCGACATGAAGAAGACAGGAGCCATGCTCGGCGGCCTCGCCGCGTTCGCCGCGCTCTGGAGCGCCGGCTGGTTCGCCGGGAAGAGTCTCTATGTCGAGCCGGAGGCGGACCGGGCGGTGGAACGGATGCGCGCCGGGAGCCTCTTCTTCGCCTATGAGCGGCGGGCGGTTACGGGTTTTCCCTTCGGCTACGACATCGCCTTCGAGGATGTCTCGGTGAGCGATGCGGGCGGGCTCTGGCGCTGGCGCGCGCCTTCGGTGAGCGTCTCGGCCGGGCTCTCGGACCCTGCCGCGCTCGTCATCCGCCCGGCTACGGAAAGCCGCCTGACGGTCGAAAGCGCGGCCTTCGGCGCGGGCGGCGCGCCGGCCGCAGTCTTCGACGTGGAGGCGGAAGGCTTCGTCTTGACCCTGTCCGAAAACAGTGAGGGGCCGCGCGCGGCGATCGAGGCCGCGCGGCTCGCCGCGGTCCAGGCGCCGGGCGGGGGGGCGCTTTCCGACATGCGCCTCGTCCTTGCCGGCCTCGCCGCCGAGGGGCGCTTCGGCGCCGGCGCCGGGCGGGGCGCGCTCCAGGCCGCTTCGATGGACTACGCGCTCGCGCTCTCGCTCGACCAGGTGAGCGAGACGCGCGCGGAAGGGCGCTACGAAAACCTCTCGCTCACCTTCGAGGGCGCGGCGCTGGACGCCGGGGACCTCGCCGCCTTTCTCGCCGCGGACGGGATTTTCGACCTCAGGATGGAGACCGGGGCCGTTTCGGGCGCCAGCCGCTCGACCGGCGGGCCGAGCGCGCCGCCCGTGGCCTACGAGGGGACGGCCGCCCGAAGCGAGACCTTGGTGGCGCTGCGGGGCGGACGCGCGGCCTATTCGGCCAGCGCGGAAGGGCTGACCGTCTCCTATGCCGCCGAACCGCCGGCCGTCTTCCCGGGCGGGGGAGGCAAGGCCGCGAACTTCGAGATGCGGCTAGACATGCCGCTGCGGCGAGCCCCGGAGCCGGCGCCGTGGGCGATCGATCTCGTTTTAGCGGGTCTGGAGCCGGACGAGGCGTTCTGGTCGGCCATCGACCCCGCGGGCGCGCTCGGCCGCGGGCCGCTCGCGCTGGAGGTCAGGCTCGACGGCGCGGCCCGGGTCACCGCCGATCTTGGCGCGGCGTCTCTCTCCGGGCCGCCGGTCTCGGTGGAGACGCTGGCGATCCGCACGGCGCGCCTCTCGCTCCCCGGCTTTGCGGCGGAGGCGGAAGGCGCGCTCGACATCGTGGGGCCCGCCTCACAGCCCGAGGGAACCGTGGCGCTCGAACTCCGCGGCGCATACGACCTTCTCGAACGCGCGGCGCGCGGCGGTCTTCTCGCGCAGGAGGCTGCGGACGGCTATAGGGAGGTGCTGACGGTCTACGGGAAGCCGGGGCCGGAGGGGGCGGATCATCTCCTGGCGGACATCCGTGTCGGGCGCGGCGAGGTCACGGTCAACGGCGCGCCGCTTCGCTAGCGCTCTTGCCGTCGGGCGCGCGCCCCTCTTCGGGCATGGCTTCCGCCACCTCCCGCAACTCGACGAGGAGGGCGAGCAGCGCCGCCATCTTCTCGGCGCCGAAGGCATCTTCGATCCCGGCATAGATCGCCTCGGAGGCGCCCGCCATCCGGTCATGCAGAGCGCGCCCCTCGCCTGTCAGCGCGACGACATGGCGGCGGGCGTCCTCCGCCTCTTCGGCCCGGATCAGACCGCGCGCCTCCAGCGCCCGGAAGATGCGCGTTAGCGAGGGGGGCATGATGACGCAGCGGGCCGCGAGGGTCTTCGAATCGAGCGGGCCGGAATCGGCCAGCGCCCGGATCACTCGCCATTGCTGGATCGTGAGCCCGTGCGCGTCCACATGCGGCTTGAAGCGGCGCATCGTCGCCTCCCGCGCGCGGAGAAGGGCGATGGGAAGCGACTTCTCGTAGCCGCGCAGCTTTCTTTCCGAGCCTTCCGTCATGGGCCGACCTTTTCGCGCCATCTGGCGGCGTTCCCTGCTACCGGAAAGCGGCTCAGCGCCGCGCGCGGAGGAGTTCGGCTCCGTCCGCGCCGCGGAGGACGAGCGCACGCTCCACGATATCGAATGAGGTGGACGCCCCGAGCGCGGCGGCGAAGGCCCGCTCTCGCGCCATGAGGTCATCGGCGCAGGCCATCATCGTCATACCCGCGTCAGAGAAGGAGAGCCCCTCCCCCGTCAGCGAGAATCCGGCGAAGTACCGGTTGCAGCCGGCGAGGCCGGCGACCCGGCCCTCCTCGAAGAAGAGCAGCGTCGGGAGGCCCTCGCCCGAGACCGGCGCGCCGCCGATCTCCGCCACGGTCCATTCCCCGCCCAGAAGAAGGTCGAGAGGCCTGCCGCCACAGCCGCCGAGGCGCCGTCCATCCGTTTCTATCGAGACGGCGAAGGGATGCGGCATACCGGTCGCATCGTCGCGGCAGAGTTCTTCCGAGATGCGGACCGTAGCGTCGAGCGTGTCGGAGGCGATCACCGTCTCCCCGTCCGGCCCGATCCCCGGCGGCGGCGGCGGCGCGGCGCGGCGTTCGGCTCCGTAATCGAGCGTCAGCGCCGCCTCCCCGCCCCGGATGGCGAAATCCCATCCGGGCTCGTTCCCGCCGGCGCGGAACTCCGGCGCGGGAAGGGGGTCGACCGCGCATTCCGGCAAGGCCTCGCCCGCGAGCGAGACGAGCGCCGATCCGCCCTTCGACCTGAAGTATGTCTCCGGATCGCCCTCCAGCGCATACTGCGCGCCGGAAGCGGCCGGAACCGGCGCGAGGCGATAGCGGTCGCCCCGCGCCTCGATGACCACGGCGCCTTTGTCGACGCCGACGAGAACCTCCTCCGCTCCGCAGCGCATCCGGCTGACGAAGGCCATCGGCGAGAAGGGTTCGAGCGTCACCCGCAGCGCGTCGACCGGTCCGGAGGGCGGGATCTGCGCCGGCGGCGAGAGCCAGCGCGTCTCGCCGTCCAGCCGGATCGCCGCGCGCAGCGTTCCCCCTTCTGGCGGCGCGGCGAGCGCGAAGGAAAGCGGGACCTGGCGACCCGCGGTCCGCTCCCGCATCTCGGAGAAGAGCGCCCCTTCCGAGTCCCGCGTCTCGACCACGAGCATGGCGGAGTCCGGCAGGGCGATGCGGGCGGCGTAGGCCGCCTCCCCGCGCACGACGCGCTCCGTGGCGCCCGCTTCGGGCGCGGCCAGAACGGCGATGGCGAAGGCGAGGCGGGCGAGGCGCATGGCGGCTCCTTTCACCTGTTAAGTATGGGGGCGGGGGCCCGGCGCTTCAATGAGCGCGGCCTCGCATCCCGGAAAGGAGAGCGCTACGGTGCTCATGCGCCCGGTTCGCGGGCGGATGCGAAGGGACAGGCGGATGCGCGAAGCGAGAGAAGAGACCGCCGGAGGCACGGGGCCCCTGAACCGCGCCCCGCGGCTCGCCGTTCTTATCGACGCGGACAACGCCAGCCCGAAGATCGCGGGGGACCTTTTCCGCGAGATCGCGAAGATCGGCGAGGCGAGCGTCCGCCGCATCTACGGGGACTTTTCCTCCGGCCAGCTCGCCTCCTGGCTCAAGGTGTTGCCCGAACACGCGATCCTCCCGCAGATGAACCAGGCGAACACCACCGGCAAGAACGCCTCCGACATTGCGCTGGTTATCGACGCGATGGACCTCCTCCATACCGGGCGCTTCGACGGGTTCTGCCTCGTCTCCTCCGACAGCGACTTCACCCGCCTCGCCGCCCGAATCCGGGAGCAGGGCGTGGCCGTCTACGGCTTCGGGCAGGAGAAGACGCCGAAGAGCTTCGTGCAGGCCTGCCAGCGCTTTATCTACACGGAGAATTTCGTGGTGAGCGAAGCCCCCTCATCGCAAGGCGAGGCGCAAGGCGAGGCGCCGAAGCGGCCCGGCGGGAGGAAGTCCCCCGAGGATGCGATGCCGCTTTTCATCAAGGCCATGGGGGAATTGGCGGAGGACAGTGAATACGTCCATCTCGGCGCGCTCGGGCAGCTCATCGCCAACATGGAGCCGGATTTCGACCCGCGGAGCTATGGTTGCGCGAAACTTTCCAGCCTGGTGGAGAAGACGGGGCGGTTCGAGATCGAGCGGAATGACGGGTTCGGCGTCCAGATCAGGTTACTTCCGAAACCGAAGCCGCGGAGGGGCTGAGCATGAAGACGGCGCTCGTCACAGGCGCAGCGCGGGGCATCGGCCTCGCCATTGCGCGGCGTTTCCTCGCCGAGGGCTGGCGCGTCCTGATGCTGGACCGGGCGGCGGAGACGCTCGCCGTCGCGCATCGCGCGCTCTCCAGCAACGCGGCGCATATGATCCACGCCGACGTCTCCCGCCCGGAGGACGCCGCCCGCGCGATCCGGGAGGCGGAGGCGCTGGCCGGGCGGCTCGACGCGCTGGTGAACAACGCGGGCGTGGCCGATTTCGGCCCGATGCTGGAGACAAGCTTCGAGACCTGGTCGGAGATCATGGCGGTCAATCTCGGCGGCCCGTTCCTGATGACGAACGAAGCCGCGCCGCTTCTCTCCGCCGATGGCGGCGGGGCGGTCGTCAACATCGGTTCGATCTCGGGCCTGCGCGCCTCGACGCTCCGCATCGCCTACGGAACGTCGAAAGCGGCGCTGACGCATCTGACGAAGCAGCAGGCGGTTGAACTTGCCGGCATGGGCGTTCGGGTCAACCTCGTGGCGCCCGGCCCTGTCGAAACGGAGATGGCGAAGAAGGTGCACAGCCCGGCGATCCGCAAGGACTACCACGATGCGATCCCGCTCGCCCGCTACGGCGCGGAGGAGGAGATCGCGGCCGCCGTCTTCTTCCTCGCCTCGCCCGAAGCCTCCTTCGTCACCGGGCAGGTACTTGCGGTGGACGGCGGGTTCGATGCGGCGGGGATCGGCCTGCCGACGCTGCGCAAGGGCTGACAGGCGGAACTTGCAGCCTTGCACGCCCCGCGCGCATGGGGGAGGGATTTTCCTTGCTCGCGGAACCCGCTCCTATACCGTTAACCATGTCAGGGGCGCTCGCCCCGAAGGCGAAACGGGGAGGGGAACATGGCGAAGGCGAAGGACGAGTACGGGCAGACGCCCTGGGAAGGGCTGAAGCCGACGCCGCCGGCGGATTTCGCGCAATGGCCGTTCTACTACGCCTCTCTCCAGTGCAACTGGGTCTACTGGTACGCCGATCTCGATGTCGCGCGCGGCTATGTCGAGGATTCCGGCGGCAAGCCGACCGGGCTCCGCGCCGCGCGCTTCCCGGTCGCGCAAGGCAAGAAGACGGTGGACAAGGCCGTCGTCCTCCTGAATTTCCAGCGCTACACGGCGCATTACACCAACGCGCTCGGCACGACCAACGAGGTCGAGTTCAACGTCGTCGCCTATCCGGAAAACCGGGCGCCGGGCGTGCCATACATGCCGCTCGAACGCTTCCTGAACGGGAAGGACCAGACCAAGACCCTCGGCCATCTCCGCCTCCATGTCGCCGCGGACAACGCCATCGCGGTCAAGGCGGGGCGGGAGGTGTTCGGGGAGCCGAAATTCGTCGGCCAGTTCGTCTATGAGGCGCCGACGCTGAACGGCCCGCCCTCGGCGGACTGGAAGGTGCGGCTGGTGAACCCGGAGAATGCGGACGAGTTCGTCTATGACATGGACGCCGATTTCGCCGGCCTGCCCTTCTGGCCGACCAACTGCACCCCGATCCCCGAATTCGCGCTCGGCCTCGGCCGCACGGTGATGACGCGCTGGACCATCATGGGCCAGTTCATGACCGCGATGCTGGAGGAGAAGGAGGACCAGAAGCGCGTGAAGCTGAAGATCGGGGCGAACGACTTCTCCATGACGGAGGATATGCGCGCGTTGATCGGGGAAAAGAACTGCGCCGTCGCGGCGCAGAGCTTCACCTCCCTCCCGGCCTGCGCGGAGCCCGAAGGGTTCTACATCGACGCGATGGACCGGAGCGGGATCTATGGCTGAGCAAAGGGACGGGGACGGCTTCGTCGCGCTCTCAGCGGCGCTGACCGGATACGACTCGGCTTCGCTCTGGGCGACGGGCTGCCTGCCGGATTATCGCCGGCAGGTCGCCGCCGTAGCCGGGCCGGCCCTCATGGCGCGGCTCGACGCGGCGGGGATGGACCTCGCCGCCCTTCCTCCGGGGCCGGCGCGGGACGGGGCGGCGCGCGAAATGGCGCTCGGGGACCCCGATCTCGGCCCGCTCGCACGATCGCTCATCCAGCTCTGGTATCTCGGGCAGTGGACGCCCATGCCGGTCGATTGGGTGGAGCGGAACGGCGCGAAGCGGGAGGATGTCGCGCGCATCCTCTCGCCCCGCGCCTATCGCGAGGGGCTCGTGTGGGACGCCATAGGCGCCCATCCGATGGGCGCGAAGCAGCAGGGCTTCGGAGCCTGGGCGGAAGAGCCGCCCGTGACGCCGGAGGATGCGCGATGAGCGAGCGCTACGATGCGGTGATCGTCGGCGGCGGCATGTCCGGCGCGCTGATCGCCAAGCGGCTGACGGCGGAGGGCCGGCGCGTCCTGATACTCGAGGCGGGGGCGGACGGCGGCGCGGAGCCCTCGACCTATCGCGCCTATCACACGACCTATCAGCTGAACCCGATCAAGGTTCCGAACTCGCCCTATCCGCAGAATCCCTCCGCCCCCTCCCCGACCGTGCTCGACATCGGACCAATCGCGCCCGGCGCGCCCGATACCGCGGGCTATTTCGTGCAGAAGGGCCCGCGCCCCTTCCGCTCGGACTATCTCCGCGCGCTGGGGGGGACGACGCTGCACTGGCTCGGCACCTGCCTCCGGATGCAGCCGAGCGACTTCCGCACCGCGACCGAGTTCGGGCGGGGGGACGACTGGCCGCTCTCCTATGACGATCTCGCGCCCTGGTACGAAGAGGCGGAATGGGAGATCGGCGTCTCCGCCGACAAGGAAGACAACGCCTTCCACGGGATCGACTTCCCCGAGGATTACGACTTCCCGATGGAGGCGATCCCGAAATCCTTCGTGGACCGCTGGTTCGAGGAGGGGGTGCGCGGCATGTCCGTCCGCCTCTCCGGCGGCGGCGAGTGCGAGCTTTTCGTCGCCGGCACGCCCGTCGGCCGCAACTCGATTCCGCGCCGGGGGCAATACCGCGTCGGCGGGTCGGAGGTCTGCGACTATGAGGCGGCCGGAGCGACGGGCCCCTACGCCTTCCAGGGCCAGCGCTGCGAGGGAAATTCCTCCTGCATCCCGCTCTGCCCGATCCAGGCGAAATACAACGCGCTGAAGACGCTGGAGCAGGCGCAGCGCACTGGGCTCGTCGACGTCGTCACGCAGGCCGTCGTGTCCAAGGTGGAGACGGACGGGGCGACGGGGCGGGTGACCGGCGTTATCTACAAGAAATACGCCTTCCCCGGCGCGCCCGTCTGGGAGATGAAGCGGGCGGAGGGGGCGATCTACGTTCTCGCCACGAACGCCATCGAGAATGCGAAGCTGGCGCTCGCATCCGGTCTCTGCTCGTCCTCCGGCCTTCTCGGCCGGCATCTGATGGATCATCCCTACGTCAATGTCTGGGGCCTCGCGCCCCGCCCGGTCGGCCCCTTCCGCGGGCCAGGGTCCACGGGCTCGATCCCGGCGCTGAGGGACGGCGACTTCCGCAAGGACGTGGCGGCTGTCCGGCTCGAATTCGACAACTGGGGCTGGAACTTCGCGGCGAACGCGCCCTATTCGGACGTGAACCGGATGGTGGAGGAGGAGAACCTCTTCGGCCCTGCGCTCCGCGCGAAGCTGAGGGAGCGGGTGCAGCGGCAAGTCCGCGTCGGGATCATGCCGGAGCAGCTTCCCTCCCGGAGCAACCGCGTG
>JAUIDE010000001.1 GCA_030429105.1 Alphaproteobacteria bacterium | reverse complement strand
TGAATCGAAAAAGGTCTCGAACCGCCGCATGCGCGAGGAACTGGGGGTAAGACTGCTCTATCCCGATTACCGCGCCGGGCTGCGGGCGCTGCTGGACGCTTCCGCCTGAGACGCGTGCCCCGCGCGGGCCGCATCGTTCACCTCGGTCCGAACCGTGCGCTCGAAGTCCTTGATGCTGTTCACGACCTGGTTGTCGAAGGGCAGCTTGTTGAGCTTGCCGCCCTTCTTCACCGCATCGGCGACGTCGCCGAGATCCGCCTCGCGCGCGGCGTCTTCCATCGTCCGCTGGAAATCGCGCGCCATCGCGCGCGCCTTCCCTGCGAACTGCCCCACCGTGCGGAGCAGGCCGGGCAGCTCCTTCGGGCCCACGACGATCAGCGCGAGCGCGCCGATCACCAGAAGCTCCATGAAGCCGATGTCGAACATAGCCGGGCCTCAGCCGGACCGGGCCGCGGTCAGACGTTCTCTTTCTTCGGCGTGACGTCGATCGGCTCCTCCGCCGAGCGCTCCACCGCCTTGGCTTCGTCCTCATCCTTCATGCCGCGCTTGAAGGATTTGATGCCCTTCGCGAAATCGCCCATGATCGAAGAGATCTTGCCGCGCCCGCCGAAGAGCAGGACCGCTAGCAGAACGACGACCGCGATTTGTACCCAACCGGGAACCATGACGTTCTCCCTATCGCTGGCGCGCGGACAGGCCGCACGCTTCACCCCCTTAATATGGGATCGGGGGCCCGTCGGAAAGCCCGGCGCAAGCGGTTTTTTCGTGAGCCGTCACTCGGCGGCGGTTCGCGCCGCTTCCGAGACATAGGGGTCCGAAACCCGGCTCTGCGTCAGGCAGGGGAATAGATGGCAGTGATCGCGCCTGAGCGAAAGCCAGACGCGCGCGCCCGCCGGCGGCAGGAAGGCGCCCGGTACCGTGGCGACAAGCCGCGCGCCGTCATGGTCCATCCGGACCTCGATGAGGCTCTCCGACCCGACGAAGCGGACCCGCTCCACCACCCCCGCCGCCGGCACGCCCGTGCGCGCGTTGGCGGCGGGTTCGCCATCCGCCGCAAGATCGACCTTGAGGTGCTCCGGCCGGATGATGATCTCGACATCCGCGCCGTCCACCAGCTTGGGCGTGAGGAAGAGGCCGAAGGGCGTGTCCGTCTGCCGGTTGGCGACGACGCCGTGGATCACGTTGACGTCGGAAAGGAACATCGCCGCCTCCCGGTCCACGGGCCGGTTGTAGACGTTGTAGGGCGCGCCTGCCTGCACGATCCGCCCGTGGCGCATGAGCGCGATCCGGTCGGCCATCCGCATCGCCTCCTCGGGGTCGTGCGTGACGAGGAGAACCGCGGCGCCTTCCGCCTTCAGAAGCCCGAGCGCTTGGTCGCGCACCGCATCCCTGAGCCGGTTGTCGAGGCCCGAGAAAGGCTCGTCCATCAGCATCACGCGCGGCTTGGGCGCGAGCGCCCGGGCGAGCGCGACGCGCTGCTGCTCCCCGCCCGAAAGCATGTGCGGAAATTTCGAACCGAAGCCGGAGAGCCCCACGCGCTCGAGATATTCCTCCGCCAGCCGCAACCGCTCCGCCTTTCCGCCCTTGAGCCCGAAGGCGACGTTCGCCGCGATGTCGAGATGGGGAAAGAGCGCGAAATCCTGGAACATGAGCCCGACGGAGCGCCGCTCCGGCGGTTCATGAACCGCGTCGTCGGAGACGACCTTGCCGTCGAGCAGCACACGCCCCGCGCTTTGTCGCTCCACCCCCGCCGCGATCCGGAGCGTCGTCGTCTTGCCGCAGCCGGATGGCCCGAGGAGGCACAGCACCTCCCCCTCGACAATCTCGAGGCTGAGATCGTCGATCACGCGCCGCCCGTCGAAGACGCGCGCGATGTTCTCCAAGGCAAGCCGCGCCGGCGCCGCCAAGTCCGCCTCCAATCCGACCGTTTCTATCGGATATCTAGCAAGCCCCCGCCGCCCCCGCAATCATGTCCGGCCGTCTGCGCTGACGCGGCGCATCAGCAGAAGCCCGCCGAGAAAGAGCAGGATCACGGGCGTGACGCCGACGCGCTGGCTGTCCGAGAGCCCGGTCGCCACGGCGATGAGGAACGGGGCGAGGAAACTCGTCGCCTTGCCGGCGAGCGCATAGAGCCCGAACGCCTCGCCCATCCGCTCCGCATCGGCCTGCAGCGTGAGCATGGTGCGCGAGGAGGCCTGGAGCATCCCGCCCGCGGCTCCGATCACGGCGCCGCAGACATAGAAGACGAGGCTGGGCAGCGAGGAGCCTTCCTCCAGCCTCACGAAGAACACCTCGTCCCGCCCCGTCGCGACCGTGGCGCAGGAGACGAGCGCGAGCGCGACGATGGAGGCGAGGATCACCGGCTTCGGTCCGTCCCGCCGGTCCCACCGCCCGCCGATCCACGCGCCGACCGCGCCGGTGAAGGCCGCGACGATTCCGAACACGCCGAGCTGGAACGCGCCCCAGCCGAGCACGCCCGCGGCGTAGATGCCACCGAACGCGTAAAGGCCCGAGAGAGCGTCGCGATAGAGCATCGAGGAGAGGAGAAAGGCGAACAGGCTCCGCCGCTTCGGCAATGCGCGGATCGTCCGCCCGAGCCCGCCCAAAGCCGCCGAAGTAGCGCCCCGCGCCTTGGCCGTCCGGGGCGCATCCGGCGTCCAGAGGAAGAAGGGAATCATGAAGACGACATACCAGAGCGCCGTCAGCGGCCCCGTCGCCCGCGCCCCCTCGCCCTCCGCCGGGTCGAGGCCGAAGACGGGCGCGAGGCCAAGCAGCGTCGCCTCGCCGCCCGGCGCCGGAACCATGAAGCCAAGCACGAGAACGAGGCTCACGAGCCCGCCCCAATACCCCATCGCCCAGCCAGACCCGGAAACCCGGCCGACCTCCTCGCGCGGCCCAAGGAGCGGGAGCAGCGAATTGGTCAGCACAGTCGCCAGCTCGACGCCGACGAGCCCGATCACGAAGAAGACCAGCACCGGCAGCGGGTCCGCGCCCGGCGCGGCGAGCCAGAGCCCTGCGGAGCCCGCGATATAGGCCAGCGAGAAGAGCAGCAGCCAGGGCCGCCGCGGCCCCGCCGCATCCGCCGCCGCGCCGAGGATCGGCGCGAGGATCGCGACGATGGCCGCCCCCGCCGCCACCGCATAGCCCCAGAGTTCCTGCCCGCGCGCCGGCGTCTCCGCCGCCGAGGCGACGAAATAGGGCGCGAAGATGAAGGTGATGATGAGCGTGTGGAACGGCTGGGAGGCCCAGTCGAAGAACATCCATCCCCAGACGGCCCGACGATTCATGCTGCGCCTCCACCCGAATGAAGGCTATCACGCCGCGCTCGCCTGGCGATGGGAAAATCCTTTGATCCACATCATTTGCAGAGGCGGCTGCAGGCGCCTATGCTTCGGGCGCAAGCAGGACGGAGCCCCAGATGAACGTCATCCTCGCCGCCACCGATCTCTCGCCGCGGTCCGACCGCGCCGTCGCCCGCGCCTTCCGCATCGCCGCGGAGATCGGCGCGCGCGTATCCGTCGTCTGCGTGGTGGACGAGGACCTGCCGGAGGCGATGGGCGCGAAGATGGCGGAGGAGGCGCGCGCGCAGATCGCCTCGCTCACAGCCTCCCTCACTGACGCGGGCAAGGCGGCGCACGAGACGCGGGTCGTGACCGGCGACCCGCTGCGCGACCTGCCGCGGATGGCGGACGAGGCGGGCGCTGACCTCCTCGTGCTCGGTCTCCACCGCGCCCGCCCGCTGATGGACATGTTCCGCGCCACGACGATGGAGAAGATCGTGCGGATGAGCGCGGCGCCCGTTCTCGTCGTGCGCGAGCTGGCGACCGCGCCCTACGCCACGGCCCTGGCCGGCGTCGATCTCTCGCCGTCCGCCGCCGTCGCGCTCCGCGCCGCGCGCCGCATCGCGCCCGGCGCGGCGCTGCACGCTTTCCACGCCTATTCCGTCCCCTTCAAGGGTTTCCTCGGCGAGGAGGCGGCCGGATCGCACCCGTTCAGGGACGAGGCCGCCGCCGCACTCGCCGAATGGCGCGCAGCGGCCCGCCTGCCCGAAGACCTTGGAGAAATCGCCCTGGTGGAAGGCTCTGTCGCCAGCGTGCTCTCCGCCTCGCTCGCCCGCCTGAAGCCGGACCTGATCGCCATGGGCGCGCATTCGCGCTCGACCCTCTCGCCGACGATCCTCGGCTCCTTCGTGACCGACCTGCTGAGGGACCCGCCGACCGACCTCCTGATCGCCCGCCGCTGACACGCGCCGGCGCATAAACGACGGCGCCGAAAGGCCGCGCCGGAGAGGCTTCCCCGCCGCCCGCGCCGGTGGTAAAGCGCCGCGCGAAAGAGCAAGGAGCCTCCCCATGAATCTCGACGCGATCCCCGCCGGCAAGAACCCGCCCTCCGACATCAACGTGGTGATCGAGATCACCGGCGGCGCGAATGGCGGCCAGCCCGTGAAATACGAGATCGACAAGGACTCGGGCGCCGTCTTCGTCGACCGGATCGTCAACACGCCGATGTTCTATCCCTGCAATTACGGCTTCGTGCCGAACACCCTGCATGACGACGGCGACCCGACGGACGTGCTGGTGCTCTGCGACTTCACGCTCCAGCCCGGCGTCGTGATCCGCTGCCGCCCGGTCGGCGTCCTGAAGATGGAGGATGACGGCGGGATGGACGACAAGCTGATCGCCGTCCCCCACGCCAAGACGGACCCGTTCCAGGCCCATATCAACGAACTGTCGGACATCGCGCCGAAGACGCTGGAGCGCATCAAGCACTTCTTCGAGCACTACAAGGATCTCGAGGCCGGCAAGTGGGTGAAAGTCATCGGCTGGGGCGACAAGGCCGAGGCCGAGGCGATCCTGCAGAAGTCGGTGGACGCCGTCGCGAAGTGACGCCGCCGGAAGCCCATCTCTCGCGCCCTGCGGCCCCGCGCTGCAGGGCGCGATTCGTTTCTGCGGGCCGCCTCGCATGACGCGCGCGGAGCGCGGCCCCGTGATCGCGCTCGCGGCGGCGGAAACCATAGTCTGGGCCGGCTTCTTCTACACCTTCCCGATCCTGCTCCTGCGGTGGGAGGCCGATCTCGGCTGGGGGCGGGACGAGGTGGCGCTCGCCTTCACGCTGTCGCTGGTCCTCTCCGCCGTCACCGCCCCGCTCGCCGGCCGGGTGGTGGACCGGGGTTTCGGCCCCGTCATGCTGCCCGCCGCGGCGCTCGCGGGCGGGGCGCTCCTCTTGCTCCTCGCCTTCGCGACCACGCGGGCGGAATTCTTTCTCCTCTGGGGCCTGATCGGAATCGCCTCCTCCTTCTGCCTCTACGAAGCCTGCTTCGCCTGGCTCACGCGAATGAAGGGCGCGGAGGCCCGGCCCGCCATCACCCTCGTCACCCTCGTCGCCGGCTTCGCTTCCACCGTCGCCTTCCCCGTGGCCGACTGGGCGGCCGAGGCCGCCGGGTGGCGCGCAGCCCTGCAGGTCTTCGCCGCCGCCTCGATCCTCCTCGCCGCGCCGCTCTTCCTCTGGTCCACGCGCCGGCTCGCGGTCGGGGAGCCGGCGCGCCCCTCGCGGGAGGCCGGGGCGGAGGAGCGGGCGGCGGCGCGCGCCGCCCGCGCGCGCCCGGCCTTCCGCCTCCTCTTCCTCGCCCTGCCCTGCATCGCGCTGACGCACGGGATGATCATCAGCCATCTCATCCCGCTTCTCGGCAGCCGGGGGGCGGAGGGCGCCGCGGCCGTCTTCGCCGCCTCGCTGATCGGCCCGGCGCAGGTCGCCGGGCGCATCGCGATCACCGTCTTCGCGCGCCGCGCGCCGGCGCTCCTCCTGATGACCGGAGCCTACGCCGTCGCCGGGCTCGCTTATCTCCTCCTCCTCACCGCCTCGGGCGGGGACTGGCGGATCGTCGCCGCGATCCTGATGATCGGCGCCGCCAACGGCGTGAACTCCATCGCAAAGCCGCTCGCCATCGTGGAGCGGCTCGGGCGGCGCGGCTACGGGGAGGTCGCGGGCGCCCTCGCCCTGCCCTTCATCGCCGGCTTCGCCGCGGCGCCCTTCGCCGCCGTGCTGATCTGGCGGATCGGCGGCTACGACCTCGTCCTCGGCCTCTCCGCCGCGCTCGTCGCGCTCGGCGTGGCCCTCTTTCTCCTTGCGCGCCGCGAGCCGGCGGCGGATTGAAGGCGGCCGCGCTTCGCGCTACGCGGGCGCGCAAGGAGCGGTCCATGATCTACGAGACGGCGGAAGACTGGGAACGCGCGCCGCGCAAGGCGGTCGCGCTCATCGGCATGTCCGGCGTCGGCAAGACGCGGATCAGCGCGCTCCTGCGGGAGGAAGGCGGCTGGTTCCACTACTCCGTCGATTACCGGATCGGCACGCGCTACGTGAACGAGGAGATCACGGACGATTTCAAGCGCGAAGCGATGAAGAATCCCTACCTGCGGGACCTACTGCGCTCCGATTCCATCTACATCGCCTCGAACCTCTCCTTCCACAACCTCACCCCGCTCTCCACCTGGCTCGGCAAGCCCGGCGACCCGGAAAAGGGCGGCATCCCCTTCGACGACTACATGGAGCGCCAGCGCCTTCACCGCGCCGCGGAAATCCGCGCGATGCTCGACGCGCCGGCCTTCATCGAGCGGGCGCGCTCGCTATACCGCTACGACCATTTCGTCTGCGACACGTCGGGCTCGCTCTGCGAGGTGGTGGAGCCGGAAAACCCGGGCGATCCCGTGCTGAACGGCCTCGGCCAGTCCATGCTCCCTGTCTACATCCGCGGGACGGAGGCGCATGAGGACGCGCTTAAGGCGCGGTTCGACCGGGCGCCGAAGCCGATGTACTATCAGGAGGCGTTCCTCCGCGCCGTCTGGGCCGATTATCTGGCCGAAAGCGGGGAGGCGGAGGCGCGCGTCGATCCCGACGCCTTCATCCGCTACGGCTTCGCCCGCCTCCTCGCCCACCGCCGCCCCCGCTATCAGGCCATCGCGGACAACTGGGGCGTGACGGTGGAGGCCGACGACATCGCCGCCGTCGAGACGGGGGCGGACTTCTCGCGCCTCGTCTCGGCGGCGTTGCAGCGGCGCGCGGAAGCGTGAGCCGCGCGATGCTTGCGCGCCCGCGCCGCCGCCCGTAAATCCGGCCTCCGGAGCGAGAGAGCCATGCCGATCAAGATCCCCGCCAACCTCCCCGCCAGAGACGTCCTCGTGCGCGAGGGCGTGATGGTGATGAACGAGGACGACGCGCTGAGGCAGGATGTCCGCCCGCTCCAGATCGCGCTCCTCAACCTCATGCCGAAGAAGGTGCAGACGGAGACGCAGTTCGCCCGCCTCATCGGCGCCGGCCCGCTCCAGATCGAGTTGACCCTCGTGCGGATGACGGAGCATGAGAGCCGGCACACGCCGGTCGAGCACATGCGCGCCTTCTACCAGCCCTTCGCCGCGGCGCGGGAGCGGAAGTTCGACGGCCTCATCATCACCGGCGCCCCGATCGAGCATCTGCCCTTCGAGGAGGTGACCTACTGGAAGGAGCTTCAGCAGGTCTTCGAATGGACGCGCACGCATGTCCATTCCACCTTCGCCGTCTGCTGGGGCGGGCAGGCGATGCTCCGGCATTTCCACGGCGTCCCCAAATACGACCTCGGCGCGAAGCTCTTCGGCTGTTTCGAGCAGGAGGTCCGCGCCCCCGCCTCCCCGTTCGTGACCGGCATGGCGGACCGCTTCCTCGCCCCGGTCAGCCGCTGGACGGAGGTGCGGGAGGATGACGTGCTGAAGGCTGGCGTCGAGGTGCTCGCCTCCTCGCCCGAATCCGGCCTCTGCCTTCTGCACGATCCCGCGCTGAATTCCCTCTTCATGTTCAACCACCTCGAATACGACGCTGACACGCTGAAGCAGGAATACGACCGGGACGTCGCCGCCGGCGCCCCCATCGAGATCCCCGCCGCCTACTTCCCGGAGAACAATCCGAACCGCCCGCCCCGCAATTCCTGGCGGAGCCACGGCCATCTCCTCTACGGCAACTGGATCAACCGCATCTACCAGACGACGCCCTACGACATCGACCGGATCGGGCGCTGAGCGCCCCGCGCTTTGCGAAGCGGCTCGCCGTCGCTATATGATCCGGCAAGCGACGGCGCTCCCTGCGCCGGGCGCGAGGCCCGGGAAAGGAGCGCCCGATGCGGAGACGCAGCTTCCTGATCGGCGGCGCCGTCACGGCCCTCGCCGCCTGCGCCGCGCCCCGCGCGCCGGTCACCACTGCGGCGGCGGAGGCCGCCTTCCCGCCGCTCGGCCGCCTCTACGGCGCCCCCGGCCGGCGGATCCACGCAACCGATCAGGGCTCGGGCCCCGGCGCCCCTGTGATCCTCATTCACGGCGCCAGCGGCAACGTGCGCGACTGGACTTACTCCATCGCCCCCCGCCTCGCCTCCCAAAGGCGCGTGATCGCGATGGACCGGCCCGGCTTCGGCTATTCCGAACGCCCCGAGGAGGAGGGCGCCTGGCGCCCCTTCTACCAGGCGGCGCAGCTTCGCGCCGCGGCGCGGGAGATGGGGGTGGAGCGTCCGATCCTCGTCGGCCATTCCTGGGGCGCCTCCGTCGCCCTCGCCTGGGCGGAGGACGAGCCGGAGAACGTGGCCGGAGTCGTCGCCGTCTCGGGCGTCACCATGCCCTGGGGCGGCTTCGCGCCGCTCTTTGACGCGCTCGGCTTCGGCCCGCTGATCGCCACTGCCTACAACCGCCGCATCGTGAGCACCGCGGAGGCGGGCGGCGCCGAGCGCTTCATCCAGCGCGCCTTCCGCCCGCAGGAGCCGCCGCAGGGCTATCTCGACTATGTGGGCGCGCCCCTCGCCGTGCGGGAGAAGACGCTGAAGGCGAACGGGGAGGATCTCGCGAACACAAATCGAGGCGTCGCCGAAGTCGCCGAAGGCTATAACCGCCTCGCCGTACCCGTCGTGGCGCTGCATGGCGACGCCGACTGGCTCCTCGACATAGACCAGCACGGCCGCGCCTTCGCCGAAGCCTCCGGCGCCCGCCTCGTCCCGCTCCCCGGCGTCGGCCACATGGCGCATCACGCGGCGACGGACCGTCTGGCGGAGGCGATCGCGTCGCTTGGGTGAACCCGGCGGCGGGCTCGGGAGGCTCGAAGGGGGGCGCCGTTCCCTAGCGCTGGATACTGCGTCCGGTCGGCCCGAAAATCACCTTGGAATCGGAGCGCGTGTCCTCCGTCGCAGCGAAGGCGCCCGTCAATGCGCCACCGCCGCAGCCACGCTCTCGTCGATCATCCGCCCCTCGCGGAAGCGGTCGAGGCTGAACGGGTCGGCCACCCTGTCCCCCCCGTTGGCGATCATCGCCGCCGTCGCCCAGCCCGAGCCCGGAATGGCCTTGAAGCCGCCCGTCCCCCAGCCGCAATTGATGAAGATCCCCTCCACCGGCGTCTTCGAGATGATGGGGGAGCGGTCCCCCGTCATGTCCACGATCCCGCCCCATTGCCGCAGCATCTTGAGGCGGGAGATCATCGGGAACGTCTCCTTCAGCGCCCGCACCGTCTCCTCGATATGGTGGAAGGAGCCTCGCTGCGTGTAGTTGTTGAACCCGTCCGCCCCGCCGCCGATCACCATCTCGCCCTTGTCGGACTGGCTCATGTAGCCGTGCACCGTGTTCGCCATCACCACGATGTCCATGCAGGGCTTGATCGGCTCGCTCACCAGCGCCTGAAGCGCGACCGATTCCACCGGCAGCCGGAACCCCGCCATCTCCGCCAGCACGCCGGAATGGCCGGCGACGACCATGGCGACCTTCCTCGCGCGGATCGGCCCCTTCGATGTTTGCACGCCCGTCACCCTGCCCCCGGAGACGTCGATCCCCGTCACCTCGCAGCGCTGGATGACATGCACGCCGAGGTCGGAGGCCGCGCGGGCGTAGCCCCAGGCCACCGCATCGTGCCGCGCCGTGCCGCCCCGCGGCTGCCAGAGCCCGCCGAGGACGGGGAAGCGCGGCCCCGAAGTCTCGATGATCGGGCAGAGCTTCTTCACCCGCGCCACGTCCACCATCTCCGTCTCGATCCCGGCGAGCCGGTTGGCGTGCGCGGTGCGGCGGAGCGCGCGAAGCTCGTGCTCCGTCTGGCAGAGCATGAGCACCCCTCGGGGGGAGAACATGATGTTGAAGTTCAGCTTCTGGCTCAGGTCCTCGTAAAGCCCGCGCGAAAGCTCGTAGATCGCGGCGGAAGGCTCCTGAAGGTAGTTCGAGCGGATGATGGTCGTGTTCCGCCCCGTATTGCCCCCGCCGAGCCAGCCCTTTTCCAGCACGGCCACATTGGTGATCCCGTGATTCTTCGCGAGGTAATAGGCCGTCGCCAGCCCGTGCCCGCCCGCGCCGATGACGATCACGTCATATTCGGCGCGCGGCTCCGGCGCGCCCCAGGCGCGCTCCCATCCCTGATGATAGCCGAGCGCCTCGCGGGCGACGGCGAAGGCGGAATATCTCTGCATGGCGGGCCTCGTCTTCTCCCGCCTCTATAGCGCGCCGCGCGGTCCGCTGGCCAACGGTCGCGGCGCCGCGGCGCCGGATCGCGACATGATGGGCGCGGCGGATGCGCCGCGTTGCCGAGGCCGGGCGCAGCGGCTACCTATGCCGAAACATAAAGGGGAGCCTGTCGTGGCCGATTGGGGTTTCTGGGTCGTCGCGGTCGCCGCGTCTGTCGTCGCGGCGCTCGTCATCGCGCGCCCGCTCCTGAGGCGCGGCGAAGTCGCGGCCCCCCGCGCCGCCCATGACGCCCAGGTGTTCAGGGACCAGTTGCGCCAGCTCGACGCGGAGATCGCACGCGGCGTCGTCGCGCCGGAGGAGGCGGCGGGGACGCGGCTGGAGCTCTCCCGCCGCCTCCTCGCGGCGGACGAGGAGGCGCGGCGCGAATCCGGCGCCGGGGCCGCGCCCGCCCATCTCTCCCGCGGCCTCGCCGCGCTCCTCGTCCTCGCCGCGCCCGCCGGCGCGCTCTGGCTCTATTCCGACCTCGGGATGCCGGGGGCGGAGGATCAGCCCTTCGCCAGCCGCGGCGAGGCGGGCCGCCCGAGCCAGGAGGAGGCGGAGCGGATGATGGCCGGCCGCCAGCCCGCCCCGCCCCCCTCGGAGGACGTGGCGGAGTTCGAGCGGCTTGTGGAGCAGCTCGAGGCCCGCCTCGCCGAGGCGCCTGATGATCCGCAGGGCCTCTTCCTCTACGCCCGCTCGCTGATGAATCTTGGCCGCTTCGCGGAGGCATGGCCGGTCTTCGGCCGCCTGATCGCCCTTCGCGGGCGGGAGGCGGATGCGGACCTTTACGCCGGCTACGCCGAGGGCATGATCCTCGCCGCCGGCGGCTACATCTCGCCGGAGGCGGAGGAAGCGCTCCTCGACGTGCTGAAGCGGTCGCCGACGAACCCCTCCGCCCGCTACTATCTCGGCCGCCTCCACGCGCAGGACGGGAACACGGCCCTCGCCGCGGAAGTCTGGGCCGCGCTGCTGGCCGAAAGCCCGCCCGACGCGCCCTGGGTCGCCCCGATCCGGGCGGAGATGGCGCGGCTCGGCGTCGCGCGCGACGGGTCGGACGTCGCCGTGGGGCCGGACGGCCTGCCCGGCCCGACGCGGGAAGACATGGAGGCCGCCGGCGCCCTGCCCGAAGAGGACCGTCAGGCGATGGTCGCCGACATGGTGAGCCGCCTCGCGGAGCGGCTCGACGCGCAGGGCGGCACGGTCGCCGAATGGCAGCGCCTGATCCGTTCCTATTCGGTCATGGGCCGCCCGCGCGAGGCGCGGGAGGCGATGGAGCGCGCCCGCGAGGCCTTCGCCGGGGACCCGGCGGCCCTCGCCGCGCTGGAGAGCGACGCCGCCCCCGCCCCGGCCCCCGCGCCCGGCCTCGCCCTCCCCCCCGCCTCCGCCCTCCCCGGCCCGGATGAGAATGACGTCGCCGCGGCGCAGGAAATGCCGGCGGAGGATCGCTCCGCGATGATCGAGGGCATGGTCGCGAGGCTGCGCGAGCGGCTGGAGGCGGAGGGCGGCTCGCCCGAGGAATGGCTGAGGCTCATCACCTCCCTCGCCGTCCTGAACCGCCCCGACGAGGCGCGCGCCGTCTACGAGGCCGCCCGCGCCGACCATGCGGAGGACCCCTCCGCCCTCGCCCTCCTCGAATCCGCCGTCGAGGGCCGCCCCCGCGCCGCGCCCGCCCCCGCCGCTCCCGCGCGCGGCCCGAGCGCGGAGGACATGGCGGCGGCCGCCGACATGGCGCCGGAGGACCGGCAGGAGATGATCCGCGGCATGGTCTCCCAGCTTCACCAGCGGCTGCGGGCGGAGGGCCGGGCCGGCGACGTCAACGAATGGGGCCGCCTCATGCGCTCCTACAACGTTCTCGGAGACGCGGAGGCGGTGCGCGCCGTCTATGACGAGGCGGCGGCGCTCTATGCCGACGATTCCATCGGTCAGGCCTATCTGAAGGAGGCGGCGCTCCTGAACGGCGTCGAGTTCGACTGAACGTCGCATCCGCCCTGGTGACGGACGACCTCGCCGCCTTCGCCGCGGCGCTGCCGCAGGGCCGCCCGCTCTTCGGCCTCGATCTCGGGGAAAAGACCATCGGCGTCGCGATCTCGGACACGCGCCGCAGCGTCGCCTCCCCGGCGGAGACGATCCGGCGCACGAAATTCGGCGTGGACGCCGCGGCGCTCCTCGCCCTCGCCGCGGGGCGGGAGGCGGCGGGCTTCATCCTCGGCCTGCCGCGGAACATGGACGGCTCGGAAGGCCCGCGCTGCCAGTCCACCCGCAGCTTCGCCCGCAACCTCTCCCGCCTCACCGACCTGCCGATCGCCTTCTGGGACGAACGCCTCTCCACCGTCGCCGTGGAGCGGACCCTGATCGAAGCGGACGCCTCCCGCCGCCGCCGCGCCGAACTGGTGGACAAGCTCGCCGCCGCCTACATCCTGCAGGGCGCGCTGGACCGGCTCGCCAATATCGGGGCGGGGCGATGAGCGAAGAGATCTGGAGCCGGGCGGAGATCGAAAGCCCCTGCAAGCGCATCTGCGTGATGGATGACGGCCCGGGCGGCTCCGGCCTCTGCCTCGGCTGTTTTCGCACGCGGCCGGAGATCGCCACATGGTCCCGCCTCACGCCGGAGGCGCGCCACGCCGTGATGGCGGAACTCCCCGCGCGGGAGGCGGAGGCCGGCAAGCGCGGCCGCCGCGGCGGAAGGTCCGCGCGCCGGGGGGTCTGAACAGAACCCCGTCCGCTCCCGCATCGCAGGAGGGGGACAGAGGGAGAGCGGCGGGAGGGCGCCGCTTCCCTCGCGAAGCCAATCCATGAAAAATCATGCAAGCCCCCGCCCGCGCTTTCGGGGCGCGCGCACCCCACGCTTGCTTTCCGAGCCTTGTTTCTGATTTATTAACCATATCAACCACATGATACCCCTGCGCACTGTGCGCATGTGTTCGGGGTCAGGGTTCATGGCGATCCATCCGCATGATAGGCTCGGGCGTCGCTCGGGAATCGTCCACATGCTGTTCTGGCCGCTCGCCGTCATCGCCCTGGTCGCGCTCGCCGTCGCGCAGCTCGCCGGCGCCTTTCCGGACGCGCTGCGGCAGGAGGGGGCGGCGGAGCGGCTGCTCTATCTCGGGCTCCTTCTCACCCTCGTCCTGATCTGGGGCTTCCGCTATCGCCGCGTCCGGCTCCGCCCCGTCGCCATGATGGCCGCCGGCTGGCTCGCCGCCTTCTCCGCCCTCATCGTCGCCTGGACCTACCGGGAGGAGGCGGTGATGATCTTCGACCGGGTGCGCGGCGAGGTGACGCCGACCCTCGCGCTCTCCCGCACGCCGGGGGAGGCGGAGCTGCGGAAGGCGTGGGACGGGCATTTCCGCGCCGTCGCCAGCGTCAACGGCGCCAATGTCGGCATGATGGTGGACACCGGCGCCTCCCTCGTCCTCCTGAGCTACGAGGACGCGGCGGCCGTCGGGCTGAAGCCCGAGACGCTGGCCTTCACCCAGCCCGTCAGCACCGCGAACGGCCAGGCCTTCGTCGCGACCGTGACGCTGGACGAGGTCGCCATCGGCGCCGTCGGCCTGACGGGCGTGCGCGCCGCCGTGGCGGAGGAGGGGCGGCTCTCCACCTCCCTCCTCGGCATGAGCTTCCTCGGCCGCCTCTCCGAGACGAGCTTCCGGGGCGACCGTCTGATCCTCCGGGAATAGCTCAGCCGCGGACGAGTCCCTCCGCCCGCCAGCGGTCGAAGATCGCCAGCGCGGCCTCCACGAATTCGGCGTCGTTGATGTGCCCGGCGATCTCCGTCAGCGTGGCCGGGGGGCGGATCGCATCGCGGAGCGCTGCGCAGAAGGCCTCGTGCGCCGGGCCGTCATGCGTCGCCCCGCCGGGCCTGTCCCATTCCTCGACGCCGCCCGCCGGCAGGATCACCGCGACCGGCCCCTTCGCCCGCGCCAGCCGCTCCCCCATCGCCGCCGCCGTCTCCCGCCGCTCCTCCGCATTGAGAGCGGCGGACTTGATGAGCCGGTTATGGGCGTGGAAGGGCCGGTCCTCGTAGCGCTCCGGGATCTCCTGCCAGCCGGCGAAGTCGATGAGGTCGAGGCAGCCCGGCGCCACGATCTGCGGCACGCCCGCGAGCCCCGCCGCCGTCAGCCGCCCCTCCCCGGAATTGACCGCGGAGCCGGCCAGGAGGTTCCCGAGTTCCGGCAGCGCGAAATCCATGACGCAGACGAAAGCGCCCTCCGCCGCGAGGCTCTCGAACGCCATCCCCCCCATGCCCGTGGCGTGGAACACGGCGAGGTCATAGCCCCGCGCCTCCAGCGCCGGCTTCAGCGCCTTCATGTACTTGAGGCAGGAGGAGCCGAGCGAGGTCATCCCAACCAGCGGCCGTCCGCCCGCAGGGCCCTCCGCCGCCCGCGCCGCGCCCACCACCGCCCCCGCCGCCTGGGAGAGCGAGGCGCGGCAGACCGGGTTGAGCCCATAGAGCCCGCCCGCCCAGAGGATCATCTGCACATCCGGCGCCAGCCGCTCCGCCGGGATGAGAGGGGAGAAGGAGACGGTCGAGACGATGTATTTCGGCGCCCCGAGCGGCAGCGCCCGCGCGCAGTCGAGCGCGAGGTCCGTGCCCATCGTGCCCCCGAGCGCGATCATCCCCGCTATCCGCCCCTCGTCGAAGAGCCGCCGAGTCAGCCGCGCCGCGCCCCGCGCCATAAGCTGCATGGCGAGGTTCTCGTCCCCGTACCCCGCGGCCTCCTCGATCGAACCGCCGCCCGCCGCCGCGACCTCGTGCTTCGTCACCGTCACGGGCCCCGGCGGGTCGCCGAGGACGGAGACGTCCATCGTCAGCGCCGCGCCCCCCGCCGCGCCGATCCGCTCCGCGAGATAGGCCAGCTCCTCCGCCTTCGTGTCATAGGTGCCGATGATGAGGATGGTCGGCTGGGCCCCGGCTTCGTTCGGCATCGTTTCCCCTTGCATGGCGCGCGGGCGGTTCACTATTTTCACCGCAGTTGCGAGTTTTCGAAGCGGCGGCGCCGCTGTCAAGTCGGGGGCGCGGGTGAAGACGGTCGACAAGGCGATGACGCTCCTCTCCCAGTTCACGGCGGAACGGGGGGCGCTCGGCCTCAGCGCGCTGGCCCGGCTCGCCGGGCTCGACAAGGCCGCGGCGCACCGGCTCCTCGCCGCGCTCGCCCGCCACGGCTTCGTGGAGCAGGCGGGGGAGAGCCGGAAATACCGGCTCGGGCCCGGCTTTCTCACGCTCGCGCGGGTGCGGGAGGCGACGGCCCCGCTCGGCCGGCTCGCGGCCGCAGCGGCGGAGGCGCTGACGGAGGCGACGGGGGAGACGGCGCATGTCTCCGTCCCCGGCCCCGCCGGCATGATCTCCGTCGCGATCCGCCTGCCGCACCGGGCCAATGTCATCAATCTCGACCCGGCGGAGACGCTGCCCTTCCACGCCACCGCCTCCGGCCTCGCCTGGCTCTCCAGCCTGAAGCCCGCCGAACGCGCGGCCCGCCTCCGCCCACCCCTCGCCGCGGTAACCGCGGCGACGCTGACGGAGCCCTCGGCCGTCGCCGCCGCCGCGGAGCTCGCCGCCGCGCGCGGCTGGGCGCTCTGTCGGGACGGTTACGAGGTCGGCGTCACGGGCGTCGCCGCGCCCGTCTTGACGCCGGACGGCGCCTTCCTCGCCGCCATCGCCGTCGCCGCGCCGTCGGAGCGCGTCGAGGCGCAGGGCGCCGAGGCGCTCCTCCCCGCCCTTCTCGCCGCGAGGGACGGTCTCGCCCGCGCGCTCGGCGCGTGAGCGACAAGGGCGGCTAGAACAGGTCGTCGTGATCCGAACCGTCCGGCAGGAACAGGGCGAAGTCCGCCGGGTCGAGATTGCGGACCAGAACGTCCCCGCCCGCATGGAGAAGGAGCACGTCCTCGCCGCGGTCGACGACGCCGATAAGGGCGCCGCCGGGAAGGATCAGGCTGTCGACGCCCGGCTCGAAATCCCGAATCTCGTCCGCCCCGTCGCCCAGCCTGAAGACGAAGGCGTCCGCACCTGCGCCCCCGATCAGCGTGTCCGACCCCGCGCCGCCGATGAACCGGTCCGCCCCCGCCCGGCCTTCCAGCAGGTCCGCGCCTCTGTTTCCGATCAGAACGTCTTCGCCAGCTCCGCCGATCAGCGTGTCGTCCCCGGCGCCGCCGACGAGCCTGTCCTCGCCCCGGGCGCCGAACAGCCGGTCCGCCCCGCCGCCGCCGCGCAGCGTATCATCGCCGGCGCCGCCGCGAAGCGTGTCAGCCCCCTGAAAGGCGATGAGCCGGTCGTCGCCGCCGAGGCCGCGAATGACGTCGTCCCCCGCACCGGCCGCGAGCCGGTCCGCCTGCGCTGCGCCGCGGAGATTGGCCGGCGGCGGCTTCGTGAACTCTATCCTCGCCGTCTCGTAGGAGCTGGAGAAGATCAGCGGCAGGTCAGCCGCGTCGCGCAGTCCGGCGAAGTCCCGCGTCTCGACGATCGGTTGCGCGTTCGGGTCGAGCGGGTCGTCCCCGTCAGCGAAGAGCCGGGTCACCGTCGCGCCGCGGAACGGCGCGTCGATGGAGAGCGTGACCGGAGCGCCGAGCCTGTCCGGCTCAAGATCGTAAGCGGAGACGAAGAGGACGAGGCGCTCCCGGTCGCCGAAGCCTTCGACGAGCAGTTCCGAGGCGAAGCGGTCCGGCTCTTCCGCTCCGTCGAGGTCAACGTCGAGCTCCCCGAGAGGCCGGAGCCCGACGAGGCTTTCAGACATGAGCCTGAACGCCTCGCCGGCCAGCGTCAGGCTCCGCTCGCTCAGCCGCGGCGCGTTCGCCGCCGTCTCGCCCTCGTCCCCCGCGAGGTCTCCGGGCGTGTTCTCCTGAACCGGCCAGACGCTCGCCCGGCTGACGCCGGCGCGAAGGAAGAACACGGCCATCTCCAGCATCGCGGCGGCCCGGGCCATCCCCAATTCCTGATCGGCGGTCGTGAGGATGCTTCCCGTCTCGTCACGGAAGTTCGAGGCGAGGTTCCATTCCGAAAGGAAGATCGTGCGGGCGAGGCCCTTCTCGATCCACGCCGCGGCGAGGTCGGCATAGAGCCCGGCCTGCGGCTCGATCTCCGCCAGGGTCGGCGGATAGGCGTGAACGATCACCGCGTCGACGAGACCGGGGGTAAAGGCGGCGGTCACGATGTCGTTGCCGCTGCGCGTGTGGCAGGCCTGCGCCGCGATCTCGACCGTATCGCCGAAAACGGCGCGGATCTCCGCCGCGAAGGCCGCCGCGACGGGCGCGTAGATCATCGCGTTCTCCTTGCCGGTGAAGCCGGGGAAGGAGAAGTATTCGTTCCCGAGTTCGATCACCGCGGGCATGGCGGGGCCGAACTCGCCGGCCTTCAGTCGCAGGAGGAAGCCGCGAAGCTCCGCGAGCGCATCGTCCAGCCCGACTCGCCCCGCGGCCACGTCATGCGCCGCGTCGTTGACCGGGATGACCAGAGACCAGGGCAAGGCCTTCGCCGCGGCATAGGCGACGAAGCCGGAAAGCGGCTCCAGCGGCCCGCGCGCGCCGGGCGCGGAGGTCCGGTCCGGGTCCGCGAGATCGAAGAAACTCTCGGTCACGGCGCCGCCCGGATATCGCAGGAAGGTGAGGCCGAGCGAGCCGGCCTTCAGGTCGAACGTCCCCCCGATCTCCGCCTTGTCGCGATCGAACAGGAAGTTTCCGCCGAAGAATCCTGCCTCGACGCGTCCCACGCCCGCGGCGTAGCCGCCTGAAGAAACCGTGACGCTCGCCATGTCCTCCGCCCGCGCCGGGCGGCGTCGCAGAATTACGACCCGCGCATTCCGCCAGACGGAAAGCCTATCCGTATTTCCCGCATGACGCGAGTTATTTGTCGCGGAGCCTCAGAAGAGGAAATCCCCCTCCCCCAGCGCATCGGCGGAGACGCCCTCCAACAGCGCGGAGCCGCCCCGCCACGAGAGGAGCGCGCCATCCGGCCCGTCCGAAAGGGTCAGGTCGCCGGATGCGAGCCCGCCCTCGAAGGCGAGCCGGTCCAGCCCCGGCGTGAAGTCCTTCACCATGTCGGCTCCGTCCCCGGGGCGGAAAACAAAGAGGTCGGCGCCGCCGCCGCCCTTCAGAACATCGTCGCCTTTTCCGCCGGCGAGCGTGTCTTCGCCGCCGTTGCCGATCAGCGTGTCGGCGCCGCCGCCGCCGCGGAGCGAATCCGCCCCGCCGCCCCCGCGCAGATGATCCGCGCCGGCCCCGCCGACGAGAAGATCGTCGCCGCGCTGGCCCGCCAGCCGGTCCGCGCCGCCGCCGCCTCGCGCCAGGTCGTCGCCGTCACCGGCGCGCAGCGTGTCCTCGCCGCGCCGGCCGACGATGATCTCCTCGCCCTCGCCGCCGCGGAGCCGGTCGTCCCCGGAGCCGCCGACGATCCGGTTGGATGAGGCGTCGGCGCGCGGCGCGGGCTCCGGCGCAAGGTCGAAGACGATCCGCTTGATCTCGTAGGCGTCGGAGAAGACGAGCCCGAGATCGGCCGCGCTTCTCACCCCGTCGAGCCTTGCCTCCGACACGAGCGCCGGCGCGTTGGGGTCGAGCGGGTCGGTCCCGCCGGCGCGCAAGGTCGTCACCGTCGCGCCGGCGAAAGCGCCGTCGATGTCGAGCCGGACGGTCGAGCCGAGCTGCCCCGCAGTGAGCGCGAAGGCGGAGACGAAGACGACGATCTTCCCCTCCCCCTGAAAGGCCTCGATCAGGAACTCGTCGCGAAACCGCGCCGCCTCCGCCGCGCCGTCAATGTCCAGATTCGCCGTCTCCAGCGGCTTCAAGCCCGGCAGGACTTCGGACATCAGCCGGAAGCTTTCGCCGGCCAACGTCAGGTTCCGCGGGCTCAGCTTCGCCTCCCCGGCCGCCCACTCGCCCTCGTCGCCGCCAAGGTCCCCCGGCGTGTTCTGCTGGATCGGCCAGACCGCCGCGCGCGTCACGCCCGCCTTCGCGAAGCCGGCGAGCAGCTGGATCATCGCCGCGGCCTGCGCCATCCCCCGCTCGATCTCCAGAGGGGAGACCGGAACGCCGCCCGCCGCGAAGTCGTTCGCCATGTTCCATTCGGAAAGGAACACGCCTTCGGCCAGCCCCGCCGCGCGCCAGGCCTCGGCGACGCCGAGCCGCTGATCATGATGCCAGACGATCTGGTCGACGGTCCACGGATAGGAATGGACGATCACGCTGTCCACAAGGCCCCCCGCCCCGGCGAAGGCCTCCATCACCGTCCCGTTCGCCGCCTCCGTCCGCCCGGCCTGGACGGCGATCTCCACCGCCCCGCCCATCGCCGCGCGGATCTCCTCGGCGAAGGCGCGGGCGGCGGGGGCGTAGATCGCGGCGAGCGCCTCTTCCCCCATCCCGGCGTAGTCGTAGAACTCGTTGCCGAGCTCGATGACCTCCGGCATGTGCGCGCCATAGACGCCGGCCTTGAGCGCATCGAGAAAGCCGCGCAGCTCCGCCCGCGCCGCCGCCATCGTCATCGCGCCGGAGGCGACGGCGTGCGCATAGTCGTTCATCGGGAGAACGAGAACCCACCCCGCGTCCCGCCCGGCGGCGTAGGCGATGAAGTCGGAGAGGGGTTCGAGCGGCCCGCGCGCCCCCTCATCCGCCGTCCTGTCCGGGTCCGTGATGTCGAAATGCTGCTCGGCGATGGTGCCGCCCGGATAGCGCAGGAAACTGGCTCCGAGAGCCTCCGCCTTCGCATCGAAGCTGCCGCCGGAGAGGGCCTGGTCCCGGTCGAAGAGAAAATTCCCCCCGAACAGATCCCCGGTCACCTCAGGCGCCCCGCCCGAGAACCGCTCCGCACGCACGTCCGCCGAATGTATGCCGGCCATCACCCGCAACTCCCCGCACACCGGGGCGCCCTTGCGGCGGCGACCTCTCACACGCGAGGCTGGCGAACTCCGCTTCGGTCGCCCCATACAACGCGGCGAAATTGCGGCTGGCGAGATAAGCTGTGGTTAATGGCGTTATTTGAAATGATCGGCATATGGTCGATTTTGTATTGCAGTTAATCTACATCTTTCACCATATTTTGCCTGCAACTGCGAAAAAGCGAACGCAGCGTCGACGGGCGTCGCAGGCCGCGCTAGGTATCGACGGAAGCGCGGGGGCCGCGCGTTGACCGGATGGCGCGGAGCGGGGCGACACATGGCGATCTGGCGACAAATCCTGATATTGCTTGTGCTCGCGGGCGCGGGCTTCGGCGGCTACGAGGTCTGGCGGAGCGAGTTCGCCGCCGGCGAGGGCGCGGCGGAAGCGCCGAGGCGGGGCGCCAGGGCGGCCTCCGTCGAGGTCGAGGCGGTGCGGCCCGCCCTGATGGAACGAACTGTGGAAGCCGTCGGCACGACCCGCGCCCGGCAATCGGTGGAGGTGCGGCCCCTCGCCTCGGGCCGGATCGTGGAGCTTGCGATCAATCCCGGCGAGATGGTGGAGGCGGGCGCGACGCTGGCGCGGCTCGATGACGAGATCGAACGCGCGGACCTTGCGGAGGCGGAGGCGCTCGTCGTCGAGCAGCGGCAGGCCGCCGAGCGGGCGGAGACCCTGCGGCGCTCCGCCGCCATCCCCGAAAGCGCGGTGGAGCAGGCGATCTCCCGCCTCGCCGTCGCGGAGGCGACTCTGGAGCGGGCCCGCCGCCGCCTGGCGGACCGGACGATCCGCGCGCCCTTCGACGGCCATGTCGGGCTGACGGACGCCGATCTCGGCGCGCGGGTCGATGAAGGCGACGTGCTGACCCGGATCGACGATCTGAGCGAGATCGAAGTCGAGTTCGCCCTCCCGGAGATGCTCTACACGGAGATCGCGGTCGGCATGGAGGTGGAGGCGATCAGCGCCGCCTTCCCGGACCGGACCTTCATCGGGGAGATCGCCGCCGTGGACAGCCGGGTGGACCCGGTGGGCCGCTCCTTCCGTACGCGCGCGACCATTCCCAACCCGGAGGGCGAACTGCCAGCGGGCATGTTCATGTCCCTCTCCATCACGCTCTCCTCTTCGGAGAAGCTCGTCGCGCCGGAGGAGGCGATCGTCGCACAGGCGGCGGACACCTACGTCTTCATCGTGGAGGAGGGAAAGGCGCAGCGGCGCCCCGTCGTCACCGGGCTCAGGAAATCCGGCGTCGTCGCCATCGAATCGGGCGTCGAGGCCGGGGCGCTCGTCGTCACCCGCGGGCTCCAGTCGGTGCGGGACGGGGCCGCGGTGAACGTGATCGGCGGCCCTGCGGCGGAGGAGGCTCCCAAGTCATGACGCTCTCGGACATTTCCGTCCGCCGCCCCGTCCTCGCCGCGGTCGCCAGCCTCCTCATCATCGTCTTCGGGATCGCGGCGCTCCGCGAACTGCCGATCCGCGAATTGCCGGACGTCGACTCCGCGGTCGTCACCGTCACGACGACCTATCGCGGCGCGGCGCCCGAGGTCGTGGACACCGACATCACCGAGGTGATCGAAGGCGCGGCGGCCTCCATCGCCGGCATCCGCTCGATCTCCTCCACCAGCCGGCAGGGCCGGAGCCAGACCACGATCGAATTCGAGACGGGGCGGGACGTCGACATCGCCGCCAACGACGTGCGGGATGCCGTGGGCCGCGTCACCGCCCAGTTGCCGGAGGAGGCGGACCAGCCGCAGGTCGTGAAGTCGGACGCGGACGCGGACCCGGTGATGCGCCTCGCCATCACCTCGACCCGCATGACGACGGCGGAGATCACCGACTATGTAGACCGTTTCGTGCGGGACAGGCTGGCGACCATCGACGGCGTCGCGAACATCCAGATCTATGGCGAGCGACCCTTCGCCGTCCGCATCTGGCTGGACCGGCGGGCGCTCGCGGCGCGCAACCTCACCGTGGCGGACGTGGAGGCGGCGCTCCGCCGCAACAATGTCGAGCTTCCCGCCGGCGACGTGAAGTCGGTGGAGCGGCAGCTTTCCGTCCGGCTCAACAGCCGCCTCCGCAGCCTCGACGATTTCCGCGACGTGGTGATCGACCGGGTCGCCGGCTATCCGGTGCGGCTCGGGGACGTGGCGCGGGTGGAGGCGGGCGTCGAGGATGACAGCACCATCGTCCGTTCGGACGGGGTGGACGCCATCGGCGTCGCCATCCTGCGGCAATCCCAGTCCAACACGCTGGCGATTTCGGAAGCGGTGCGGGCGGAGATCGCGGCGCTCTCGGAGTCTCTGCCGGAGGGAATGGAGATCAGCGTCGGCTCGGACGATGCGATCTTTGTCGGCGCCTCGATCCGGGAGGTCACGACGGCGCTGATGATCTCGCTCGGCCTTGTCGTCCTCGTCATCCTCGTCTTCCTCCGCTCCTTCAGCGCGACGATGGTGCCGGCGATCACCATTCCCGTCGCCCTGGTCGGCTGCTTCATCCTGATCGCGGGCTTCGGCTTCTCGATCAACACGCTCACGCTGCTCGCCCTCCTTCTCGCCATCGGGCTCGTGGTGGACGACGCCATCGTGGTGCTGGAGAACATCCAGCGCCGGATCGAGGAGGGGGAGTCGCCGCTCGCGGCGAGCTTCAACGGCGCCCGGCAGGTGACCTTCGCGGTGCTCGCCACCTCCATCACGCTCATCGCCGTCTTCGTGCCGCTTTCCTTCCTCCCCGGGCAGGTCGGGCGGCTCTTCATCGAGTTCGGCTGGGTCATGGCGAGCGCCGTGGCGATCTCCACCTTCGTCGCCCTCACCGCCTGCCCCGCCCTCGCCTCGCGCCTCCTTTCCGGGCGGCGGGCGAAGGCGGCGCAGGCGCGCGGCGAGGTCGGCAAGCGGCGGGAAGGCGTGATCGCCCGCGCCTATCGCCGCGCGCTCGGCTTCGCGGTGCGCGCGCCCCTCGTAGTCCTCTCCGTCGCCGTCGTCGCAGCCGCGGGCGCCTGGCCGCTCTACGAATCCCTGCCGCGCGAACTGACCCCGCGGGAGGATCGCGGCGTCGGCTTCGTGCCGCTCACCGCGCCGCAGGGCTCGACGCTCGAACATACCGACATCGCGGCGCGGCAGGTCGAGGAGATCCTGATACCCCTGCGGGAGACCGGGGAAATCGCGGCGATCTTCACCTTCTCCGGCTCCTTCGGCCGCCCCTTCCGCTCCTTCGTCGTCTTCCGCCTCGCGCCGTGGGAGGAGCGGCAGCGGAACGTGGCGGAGATCGTGCGGGAGATCGCGCCGAAGATGGGCCAGGTGACGGTCGCCCGCGGCTTTCCCGTCACCCCTGCGGGGCTCGGCCTCCGCGGCTCCTCGACCCCGGTGCGCATCATCATCGGCGGCCCGGATTTCGAGCTGGTGAAGGAATGGGCGGAGGCGTTGCTCGTCGCCGCCCGCGCCAATCCCGGCCTCGTCAATCCGGAACTCGACTACGAGGAGAACCTGCCGCAGCTCGACATCGAGATAGACCGCGAACGGGCGGACGATCTCGGCGTCTCGGCGGAGATCATCGCCTCGACGCTTCAGACCATGTTCGCCTCCCGCGAGGTGACGACTTTCGTGAGCCGCGGGCGCGAATACCCCGTTCTCCTCCAGGCCGAGCGGGACGACCGGCGCACGCCCTCCGACATCTCCAACATCTTCGTCCGATCGGGGGACGGCGCGAGCCTCGTTCCGCTCGGAGCCCTCGTGACGATGACGGAGAACGCCGCCGCGCCCGAGCTTCGCCGCTATGACCGGCTGCCCTCCATCGAGCTCTCCGCCGCCCTCGCCGAGGGCTACAGCCTCGGCGACGCCCTCGCCGCGCTGGAGGCGGAGGCGCGCACCGTCCTGCCGGCGGAGGCCGCGATCGGCTATGAGGGTCAATCCCGCGCCTTCAAGGATCAGGAGGCCGGGGCGGGCTTCGTCTTCGCCCTCGCCCTCCTCATCGTCTTCCTCGTCCTCGCCGCGCAGTTCGAAAGCTTCGTGCACCCGATCTCGATTATGCTCACCGTGCCGCTCGGCCTCGCCGGCGCCGTCTACGCGCTCGCGCTCGGCGGGCTGACGCTGAACATCTACTCGCAGATCGGGGTCATATTGCTCATCGGCCTCATCGCGAAGAACGGCATCCTCATCGTCGAATTCGCGAACCAGCTCCGCGACGAGGGGCTGGAAGTGCGCGACGCGGTTGTCGACGCCGCCGTGCTCCGCCTCCGCCCGATCATGATGACCGCCGTCTCCACCGTCCTCGGCGCCGCGCCCCTCGTCTTCGCGACGGGCGCAGGGGCGGAGAGCCGTGTGGCCATCGGCACCGTCATCATCGCCGGCCTCTCCCTCGCGACCGTGCTGATGCTCTTCGTCACCCCCGTCCTCTACGACCGCCTCGCCCGGCTGACGAAGCCGCGCGGCCATGTAGAGAAGATGCTGGCGCGGGAGCTTGGCGGCGCCCCGGCGGAGTGAGGGGCGCTTCCAACGGCGTCCCGCCGTGATAGGGTCCGCCCCAAAAGGGGGGACAGGACCCATGCGCATACTCGCCGCGCTCGTCATCGTCATCGCGCACGCCGCCGCGGCGAAGCCGCCGGCGCTCAGGGCCGAACTCGTGGCGGAGGGCTTCGACGCTCCCGTCTTCGCCCTTCCGGCTCCGGGCGGCGCGCTTCTCGTCGGGGACCAGACCGGCCTCGTCCACCGCATCGGGCCGGACGGCGAGCGGAGCGCGGAGCCCTTCCTCGACCTCCGCGACCGGCTCTCGCCCATCCTCCCCGCCTTCGACGAGCGCGGCCTCTGGTCCCTCGCCCTCCATCCCGACTTCCCGGAGGACGCCCGCGTCTTCGTGACCTACGCCGGCGCGCGCCGTTCCGATTCACCGTGGTCAGGATCGACCGCCTACACCTGGCGCCTCTCCGAATTCGCCACGACGCCGGAGCGCGCCGACACGGCGAGCGAGCGCTCCCTGATCGAGATCGACTGGATCAACCGCAAGCACAATGGCGGCGGCCTCGCCTTCGGCGAGGATGGCCTGCTCTTCGTCGGGATCGGGGATGGCGGCGGCGTTCACGGCGTCCCCGAAGTCTGGTCTCCCCCGAAAGCCGAAGGCGAAAGCCCGCTCGCCTCCCTCACGCCGGAGGACCCGTTCCGCCTCCCCGCCGAGTTCCACCATTACGACGGCTGGGCGCAGGACCTGTCCCGCCTCCACGGCAAGATCCTCCGGATCGATGTGGACGCGCCCCCCGCTCCCGGCCTCGCCTACGCGATCCCCGCCGGCAATCCCTTCGCCGCCGAGCCGGGCGCCCGGCCCGAGATCTGGGCGCTCGGCTTCCGCAACCCGTTCCGCATCGCGCCCGACCCCGAAAGCGGCGCGCTCTTCGTCAACGGCGTGGCGGAGACCTTGTGGGAGACGATCTACCGCGTGGACGCGCCCGGCAATTACGGCTGGGCCGTGAAGGAGGGAACCCACTGCTTCGACCGCTCCCGCGTCTTCGACCCGCCGAAGGACTGCCCGGAGCGGGACGCGCGCGGCGCCCCCTATCTCGCCCCCGTCGTGGAATACGCCAACTGGGCCGCCGCCCTCCCGATGTCCCGCACCGGCGCGGAGCCGATGGGTTCGGCCAATGTCGGCGGCCTCGTCTATCGCGGCGCGTCGATTCCCGAACTGCAAGGGCGGCTCGTCTTCGGGGACTTCAGCCGCACGATCATGGCGCCCTCGGGCCTCGTCTACGCAGCCGACCCGCAGGCGGATGGCCTCTGGCCAATGGAGCCCCTGCTGGAGCTCGACCAGCGCCTGCACTCCCTCGGCCTCGACGCGGAGGGCGAAATCCTGCTCCTCACCACCGCTCAGGGAATCCCGACCGGCGAGAGCGGCAAGGTCTGGCGCCTTGTCCCGGAATAGCCGCGCTCAGAACCGCCGCGGCTGAACGAGATAGCCCTCGATCTTCGTCTCGCCGAGCGCCTTCGCCGCCTCCAGCCGGTGCAGCCCCTCCACGAGCACGAACCTGTCCCCGTCCTCGCGGACCATGATCGGCGTCTTCTGCCCGTTCTCCAGCATGTCCTCGGCCAGCGCGGCGACCTTCGCGGGCTCCAGCGTCTTCACCCGTTTCACGGGAACCCGGATGGCGGCGATCTCGAAAGCCCGTGCGACCTGCATTTTCAACCTCCGGCGTTGACGGCGCCGCCACGGCGCCCTTTGACTCGTGCCGCCCTATCTTCGCATTGAAGGACGGAGAGAGGCCCAAAGGGAGCGAACGCATGGCGACCAAGGTTATCGAAGGCCGGATCCCCGAGCCCCCCAAGTCCCCCATCATCGGCAACATGCTGACGGTGGACAAGGACCGTCCGCTCCAGAACCTCATGGAGATCACGCGGGAGATGGGGCCGATCTTCCGGCTCGACATGATGGGAACTCCCCTCGTCGTCGCCTCCGGCGCGCATCTGATGGACGAGCTCTGCGACGAGAGCCGCTATGACAAGGCGGTGCGCGGCGCCCTCCGCCGCGTCCGCTCCATCGCGGGGGACGGGCTCTTCACGGGGGATACGTCCGCCCCGAACTGGAGCAAGGCGCACAACATCCTCCTGCCGACCTTCGGGCGGCAGGCGATGAACAACTACATGCCGATGATGCTGGACGTGGCGAACCAGCTCGTCACCAAATGGGAGCGGCTGAACGCGGATGACGAGATCGACGTCGTCCATGACATGACCGCCGTGGCGCTGGACACGATCGGCCTCTGCGGTTTCGACTACCGCTTCAACTCCTTCTACCGGCAGGATTACCATCCGTTCATTGACGCGCTGACCCGGTCACTCGAAACCTGCATGGTCCAGCGCGGCCTCCCCTTCGAGCAGACGATCCTCCGCGCCCGCCTCCGCCAGCTGGAGGAGGATACGGCCTACATGAACAAGCTGGTGGACGACATCATCGCCGAGCGGCGGAAGGGCGGCGGCGCGGCGACGAACGACCTCCTCAACTACATGCTCCAGGGTGTGGACAAGGTGACGGGCGAAAGCCTTTCGGACGAGAACATCCGATACCAGATCAACACCTTCCTGATCGCCGGGCACGAGACGACCTCGGGCCTCATGTCCTTCACCCTCTACTACCTCCTCAACCATCCGGACGTGCTCGAAAAGGCGTATCGGGAGGTGGACGAGGTGCTGGGGCGGGACATCGCGGTGCAGCCGACAATCCGGGAGGTGAACCGGCTCACCTATATCCAGCAGATCCTGTTCGAGGCGCTGCGCCTCTGGCCCACCGCGCCCGCCTTCGGGCTCTATCCCTACAAGGACGAGATGCTCGCCGGGAAATACAAGCTGAAGGCCGGCACCTTCATCACCGTCCTTTCCCTCATGCTGCACCGGGACAAGGCGGTATGGGGCGAGAACGCCGAGGCGTTCGACCCCGAGCAGTTCAGCCGGGATGCGGTGGCCTCCCGCCCCGTCAACGCCTACAAGCCTTTCGGCAACGGGCAGCGCGCCTGCATCGGCCGGCAATTCGCGATTCAGGAGGCGACGCTGGTGATCGGCATGATCCTCCAGCGCTTCCGCCTGATCGATCACAAATCATATAAACTGAAAATCCGCGAAAGCCTGTCGATCAAGCCCGAGGGCTTCACCATGCGCGTGAAGCTGCGGGAGGAGGTGACGCGCTCCCGCCTCGTGCCCGGCGGCGTCGGCCCGGCGGAGGAAGGGGCGGAGGGCCTCGCCCGCGCGGCGGAGCGCCCGACCCACGGAACGCCTGCGCTCGTCCTCTACGGCTCCAATCTCGGCTCCACCGAGGAATTCGCGCGCGAGGTCGCGAACCGGGCCGAGGCGAACGGGTTCGAGACGGTGCTGGCCCCGCTCGACGATTATGCGGGCAAAATGCCCACGCGCGGCGCCGTCGTCATCGCCGCCGCCTCCTATAACGGCGCGCCGACGGACAATGCGGGCCGTTTCCTCGAATGGGCGGAAAGCGCGCCCGCCGGCGCCGCCGCCGGCGTGCGCTACGCCCTCCTCGGCTGCGGCCATTCGGACTGGGCGGCGACCTTCCAGGCGATCCCCCGCCGGATCGACGCCGCGCTGACGCGCCTCGGCGCGACCCGCATCGCCGACACGGCGGAGGTGGACGCGAAGGAGGATATCGACGAGGCGGTGCAGGGCTGGATCGGCGATCTCTTCCCCGCCATCGCCCGGGCGCTCGACCTGAAGATCGACTTCGCCGCCGCGCCCGCCGCCGGGCCGCGCTATCAGGTCGAGTTCCTCTCGGAGGCGCCGGAGAACGCGCTGATCCGCCAAATGGGCGCCAAGCGCCTGAAGATCATGGAGAACCGGGAGCTTCAGTCCGCCGGTTCTCCCCGCTCCACCCGCCATGTCGAGGTGAAGCTGGAGCCCGGAATGACCTATCGGGCGGGGGACCATCTCGCCGTCGCGCCGCGCAATTCGGCGGCGCTCGTCGGCCGGGTCGAGGCGCGGTTCGGGCTCAATGCGGAAACGCGGATCAAGCTTTCCGCCCCCGCGGGCGGCCATGCGCAGCTCCCGCTCGACGTCGCGCTCTCCACGCGCCAGCTCCTCACCGAGCTTCTGGAGCTTCAGGCCGTGGCGAGCCGGAAGGAGGTTGCGGCCCTCGCCGCCGCCACCGAATGCCCGCGCTCGAAGCCGGCGCTGGAGGCGCTGGCGGGAGACTCCTACCGCGCCGAGGTTTTCCTCAAGCGCGTCTCCGTGCTGGACCTTCTGGAGCGATTCCCGGCCTGCGAACTGCCCTTCGCAGCCTTCCTCGAAATGACGCCGATGCTGGCGCCGCGCTACTATTCGATCTCCTCCTCGCCGCTGGCCTCGCCCGGGACCTGCACGATTACCGTCGGCGTGGTGGACGGGCCGCATCTCTCCGGCGAGGGCCGCTTCCGCGGCGCATGCTCCACCTTCCTCGCCGGGCGCGTCGCCTCGCGGAAGATCTACGCGGCGCTGAAGGAGACGAAGGCGAATTTCCGCCTGCCTGACGATCCCTCGACGCCGCTCCTGATGATCGGCCCCGGCACCGGCCTCGCCCCGTTCCGCGCCTTCTGTCAGGAGCGGGCGGCGCTGAGGGCGCAGGGCGCGGCGCTCGGCCCGGCGATGCTCTTCTTCGGCTGCCGCAAGGCGGACGAGGATTTCCTCTATCGCGAGGAGCTCGAGGGCTGGGCGGCGGAGGGGATCATGGAGCTCCGCACCGCCTTCTCCCGCGCCGGGGAGAGCAAGACCTATGTGCAGGACCTCCTGCGAGAGGAACGGGCGAAGGTCTGGCGCCTGATCGAGGGCGGCGCCCGCATCTTCGTCTGCGGCGACGGCGCCCGCATGGAGCCGGACGTGCGCCGCACCCTCATCCGCATCCATCACGAGGAGACGGAGGGGCCGGCGGAAGCCTCCGAGGCTTGGCTCGAGGGCCTGATCGCCTCCGGGCGCTACAATCTGGACGTCTGGGTCGGCGCCTGAAGCGCGGGGGCCCCGGACACGGTCCGGGGCTCTCCTGCGAATGTTTCAGAGTCGATCACGGAAAAAATATAACAATATCAAGCCTCCAAAGCCGATAACCATGGTTATGGCCTCCTAAGCCCCGATCTCCTCCCGGTTGCGCGCCCGGCCCCCGTCCCCTACCCTGCCTTCAGGCGCCAAAGGCGCGGGAGACCCCGAACGGGGCCAGACACGGGAGACGACGCATGAAACAAGGGTTCGGCCTTCTCGCCGGGGCGCTCGCCCTCGGCCTTTTCTCCGCCTCGGCGGCGGAGCTTCCGCGCGGAGACGCGGAGGCGCTCGGCTTCGACAAGGCGCGCCTCGCCGCGCTCGACGCCGCGATCTCCGCCCGGATCGAGCGCGGGGATTTCCCCGGCGCGATCATGATGATCGTCCGCGACGGCCAGATCGCGCATCTTTCCACGATGGGCCTCCGCCGCCCGGGCGGCGACCCGATGACGGAGGATTCGATCTTCCGCATCTATTCCATGACGAAGCCGATCACCTCCGTGGTCGCGATGATGCTGGTGGAGGAAGGCAGGCTCGACCTTTCCCACCCCGTCCACGCCTATCTCCCCGAATACAAGGAGATGAAGGTTCTGACGGAAGAGGGCGAGGCCCCCGCGCGCCGGGCCATGACGGTGCACGACCTCCTCCTCCACACCGCCGGCCTGACCTACGGCTTCTTCGGCGCCGGCCCGGCGCGGGACGCGCTGAACGCCGCGAACGTCGAGAACGGCGGCTTCGACAACCGGGAGGTGGCGCGCATCATCGCCGGCCTCCCGCTCGAACATCACCCCGGCGAGGTCTGGGAATACAGCCGCTCGACCGACGTTCTGGGCGCCCTCATCGAGGTCGTGGAGGGAAAGCCCCTCGGACAGGTGATGGAGGAGCGCGTCTTCACCCCGCTCGAGATGACGGACACCGGCTTCTGGGCCGACCGGGAGGACGAGCGCGCCCGCCTCGCCGAAGCCGTGCCGGAGGATATGGGCGTCGGCCCGCTCGCGATGTTCGACCCGGCGCAGCCCCGCGCCTTCGAGTCGGGCGGCGGCGGCCTCGTCTCCACCGCGCATGACTACGCCCGCTTCGCCCAGATGCTGATGAACGGCGGGGAACTCGACGGCGTCCGCCTCCTCTCCCCGGCGACGGTCGCCTACATGACAGCGGATCACCTCGCCCCGCGCGGCATCAAGCCCGGCAAATACTACCTCCCCGGCGGCGGCTACGGCTTCGGCCTCGGCGTCGCCGTGCGCGAGGCCGCAGGCGCGCCGGCCATGGGCGTCGTCGGCGAATACAACTGGGGCGGCGCCGCCGGCACCTATTACTGGGCCGATCCGGAGAACGACATGTTCGTGCTCTACATGATGCAGTCCCCCAAGCACCGCGTCCCGCTCCGCGCCCAATTGCGGAACATGGTCTACGGCGCGCTCGTCGATACAGACGACTGAAACGAAAACGGCCCGCGCCTGGGGGCGCGGGCCGCTCTCACTGTCCCCTAAAGGGTCTGGCGCTTACGCGGCCTTCTTCGTCATCGGCAGAACGTCCGCGACGCTCTCGCGGATCGCCTCGGCGCCCTCCGTCACGACCTCGCGCGTCTGCGCGAAGGCATTGCGGGCGCGGTCATAGTTAGCAGTGGCGTATTCGCGGACATAGTCGACCTGGATCTGGCCGGCTTCCGTCACCGTCTTCGCCTGCGCCAGCTTCTCGACCATCGCGAGCGTGTGCAGCGTGTTGGCGCGCGAGGCGTCGGCGATCTCGGAGAGGATGCCGACATAGCCGGTCACGAGGCGGCTCATCGTCTTCTCGAGGCCGGAATTGAACTTCTGCGCGCCCTCATAGGCGCTCTCGGTCCGCTCCTTGGCGGAGGCGGCGGTGCGCGTCACGAACTCGCGGGCGCCGTCCGCGATCTTCGCGGCGGAGAAATCTTCGGTCTTGGCGGTCTTTTTGGCGTTGGCGGCGGTGGTCATCTCAGGTCCATCCTTGGTCTAAGCTATGGGTCAGGCCCGGTCGCGCATCGACCCGGGATGGGAGGCATATAGGGGGCGCTCTTCGCACTTGCAACATGAATTCTCGCCGACCCGGTAAAAAAACTGTTAGACCCTGTTAAGAATGAACTTTCCTGCGAAGAGCGTGGGCGCCCCCGACCGCCGGGGCGTGATCCGTTGACCTTTCTGCCGCACTGCAACATAGCCATCGCGCGGGCCGCGCCCATATAGGCCGGGCAACGCCGCGAAGGAGGAGCCGGTGATCGCCATGCTGAACCCCGAGGAGCGGCGGAAGCTCTATGAGCTGAGGCGCGTGAAGCTGCTCGCCACGCTCGCCCTCGCGCTCTGCGTCGTCGTCCTCGTCGCGGCGAAGCTGCTGGAGCCGCAGGCGCCCTGGCTCGCCTATGTCGCCGCCTTCGCCGAGGCGGCGGCGATCGGCGGGCTGGCGGACTGGTATGCGGTCGTCGCGCTCTTCCGTCGCCCGCTCGGCCTGCCGATCCCCCATACCGCGATCATTCCCCGCAACCAGGACCGGATCGCAGAGAATCTCGGCGCCTTCATCGAGGAGAACTTCCTCGCCCCCGCGCCCGTGGAGGCCAAGCTGAAGGAGCTCGACTTCGCCGCGGAGATGATCGCCTGGCTTTCGGACCGGGAGAAGACGGAGGGCCTCGCCCGCTTCGTCGCGCGCCTCGCGCCGCAGATGCTCGCGGCGATGGAGGAGAGCGGCCTGAAGGACTTCGCAGCGGAGCGCGTCGCCATCCAGCTCCGGAAGACAGAGATCGCGCCCCTCGCGCTCGAACTGGCGGAGGGGCTTGCGGAGGGCGGACGCCACCAGAAGCTGCTCGACGGCGTGATCGAGGCGCTTCAGCGCTTCCTCGCCGACGAAGCGGCTGTGGAAGCGATCCGGCGCCGTGTGGCGGAGGAGCTCCCCACCGTCCTCAACATCTTCCGCGCCGACGCGCTGATCCTCCGCCGCATCCTGAAGACGGCGGGGGCGCTGATGGAGGAGGTGAAGGCGGACCCGGAGCACGCGCTCCGCCAGGAATTCGAAGTGTTCTTCCGCGCCTATATCCGCCGGGTGAAGCGCTCGAAGAAGTTCCGGGCGCGGATCGAGGCGGCGAAGGAGAGCTTCCTCGCCCGCCCCGAACTCGCGCAGATCGCGGACCAGCTCTGGGCCGCGCTCCGCGCCTTCGCGGAGAAGGACGCCGCCTCCGACTCCTCGCAGATCGCGGAGCGCCTCGCCGCCTTGCTGACAGACATGGCACGCGCGCTCCGCGACGAGCCGAAACTCCGGGCCGACGTGAACGCCGGGATGGTGACCGCGCTTTCCGCCTTCGTCGCCGCGCAGAAATCCTCCATCGGCCGCTTCATCGCCGAACAGGTGAAGGGATGGGACCTCGCCCAGCTTACGATGCTCATCGAGGCGAATGTTGGGCGGGACCTGCAGTACATCCGGTTCAACGGAATGCTGATCGGCGGGCTCGCCGGGCTCACGCTCTATATCCTGCTCGTTCACGTCTTCGGTGTTTGATTCCGCGGCGCCGCTCCGCCATGGTGGCCGGGTGATCCCGACGGCGCGAAGGAGCGACCCGCGATGGCCGACCAGATGAAGAATCCCTTTCTCGACCTGTTCACGAAGTTCGGGCAGGACATGAACCTGCCAAAGCCCGAGATCGGGAACATTCTGGACCATCACCGGAAGAACCTGCAGGCCCTGCAGGAGGCGGCGGCGATCCAGTCCCGCGGCGCGCAGTCGATGATGGACCGTCAGCGCGCGGCGCTTGAGGAGGCGCTCGCCGAGATTTCCGAGATGGTTCAGGAGGCGACGAAGGGCGGGGCGGACCCTGCAAACCTCATGTCCCGGCAGGCGGAGTTCGCCCGGAAGAGCTTCGAGACGACGGTTAAGAACGCCACCGCCATGGGCGAGATCATGCGCGAAAGCGGAACGGACAGCCTCGATGTGCTGAAGGCGCGGGTCGAGGCCGCGCTGGCTGAGCTTCAGGGCAAGAAGGGTTGATCGATCAGGCGCTCTCGGGCCTCGGATAGGCGAAGGTCCTCAGCCCGCCCCGATCGAACGGCGCCCATTCGTCTTCCTTCTGCGCCAGCCTGTCAGCGATGGCGTAGGCGGCGGCGGGATCATGGCCAAGGCCGCAATGGCTGGACTTGACCTCGATGTTCTCCGCTATGTCGGAGACGGTCTCGATGCATGCGCGCCAGTTGCAGACACCGTCCGTCCGGCTGTAGATCGCCGTCGTCGGGACGGGCGGCGGGGCGGAGATCGCGCCGCCCATATGGCGGTCCCGGTCATCCACCTTGTGTCCGGAGGCGAACTGATAGACGCGCCAGGCATTTGTGGCGCGAGGGTCCCCGTTGAAAGGGGAACCAAGGGTGATCACCTGCCGGACATGCTCGGGCATCATCTTCGCGAGTTGCCGCGCATAAATGCCGCCTAAGCTCCAGCCGATCAGGCTCACCTTACGACCGTATTTCTCCGACAGAGCGGCGAGCCGGGCCTTCATGCCGTCTTCAATTCCCGGAAGGGGGCCGTAGTTCCGCCCGAGGTCCCAACCCTTCGTCGGATAGCCGAGCGTGGAGAGGAGCGAGCGCAGCGGCGCCGTCGCCCTGTCCGACGTCACGAGGCCAGGCAGAACCATGACCGGCTGCCCGTCTCCGCGAGGCGAGATCGCCGCAAGCGTCGGCCAAGAGAGAGTGAACCCAAACAGCTCCGGAATCGCCCGAAGCTCCATCAGGAGAAGCGCCCGGCTCGGCGCGGCGACAACATCTGACATGCGACGGCCCCTTCGTTCACGCCGGTGTCAATCCGGCTTTACAGAAAGGTAGGCGTGTGCGTGACAAAACGCCACTGGTTCACGCGCGTATGACGCAACGTCACTTGGGCGCCGGCGGCTTCGGCTTTCTGGCGCGAGGGTTCTCCGGCGCCTTCGCCGCGGCGTCCGAAGCCACTTTGGCGGGCGGCTCGGCGCGCGGCTTCCTAGCCGGTTTATCCGCCGGCGTCTTTGGAGCCGATTTCGACGTCGCCTTCGCCGCCGCGTCTGCCGGCTTCGCGGGGGTCTTCGGACGCGGCTTCCTGACCGGCTCCTTCGGGGCGGCCTTCGGAGCCGCAACAGCTTTCGGAGCCGAAGCGGACCCAGCGACGACACGCAGCGCAGACTTTTCGGCAACGGGCGGCGGCGCAGGCTTGCCAAGCGCCGCGTCCCTCAGCTCAAGATGGGCGGCGACGAGATCTTCCCCCATGCGATCAATGTCGGGGACGGAGGCGGCGTCCGCCGTGATGCCGAAATCGAGCGCATCCATATAGCTTTGCACGGTGATGTTAACGCCGACGCCGTGCACCGGTATGGAGACCGGATAGAGCGCCGTCACCTTGGCGCCGGCGCAATAGAGAGGCACGGGCGGGCCGGCATTGTTCGAAATGACGACATTGACCGGGTTCGGCGCCACATCTGCAAGCCGCGTCGCGCCATAAAGCTGCATGAGGCCCGGCAGCAGCATCGGCGCGCCGAGAACCGTGTAGTCCCGTGGCGAAAGTTCCTTGAGGCCGCCGGCTACGGTCTTCGACGACCGCGAGTCCCGGTTAATGATCTGAAGCCGTTTCATCGGGTCGCCGTAATTCGTGGCGAGCGGGCAATTCATGCCGAAGACCTGATTGTTCAGGTCCTTGTTACCGGCCTCGCGCAGCGAGATCGGCACGAAGGCGACGAGCGCGGCGTCCGGCAGGGCGCGGCGGCGATTGAGATAGGCCCGGAGCGCGCCGGAGGAGATCGCCATCACCACGTCGTTGATCGTCGTCCCCGTCGCCTTCGCCACGGCCTTTGCCTCGGAAAGGGGCACGGAACGGGCGACGTAGGAGCGGGCTGCGCCGATCGTTCCGTTGAACGGCGTCTTCGGCGCGATAAGCTGAGGCAGCGAGAGCCCGCCCTTCAGCGCCGGTGCGAGGAGGTCCGCGATCTGCCCCGCCGCTTTCGGCGCCGCCTCGAAAAGGCGCAATTGCTGGCGGATGAGGTTGGAGGCGATGTCGTGCAGTCCGAGAACGGCCCGTTCCGGAATGGTCGGGACGCGGTCCGGCGCCTTTGGCTCCGGCGGCGGCACCTTCCGCGGCTCAGGCGTCAGGTCATAGAGCGCCTGGGTGATGACCATCCCCGCTCCGCCGTCGATGGCGGCATGGTGGACCTTCGAATAGAGCGCGACCTGCCCAGATTCGAGCCCCTCGATCACCGTGAAGCGCCAGAGCGGGCGGGTCCGGTCAAGCCGCTCCTCATGGAGCGCGCCGACGAGTTCCTCAAGCTGGCGCTGCGTGCCGGGAGCGGGCAGGCGCCGACCCTCGATGTGCCAGTCGAGATCGGGCTCCGCATCCACCCAACCGGGGTGGTCGATTTCGAACACGCTCTTGGCCAGCTTCTTCCCGAAGATCGGGATCAGGTGCACGCGGCCGGCAAAGAACCGCTTGAAGTGCTCGTGGAAGGAGCCGGTGAAACCGGGCGGCAGGTCATAGAGCGTGAGCCCGGCGACATGCATCGGCGTCTCCGGCGTCTCCATGTAGAGAAAGGAGGCGTCGATCCCCGAAAGCTGCTTCATGGCCATTTGCGGCCCCTCCCTATTTTCCGCGAGCATGGGGCATCCGTCGCGCCTTGGCAAACGCCGCGTGGGGGTTCAGGATCGTCGCGAGGAGGCCGCCATGACCCGATTTCTCTCCACGCCCGACGATCTCGCTGCGCTGGTCCCGGACGGGGCGAGCGTCGGGTTAGCCAAGGAGCCGCTCTCGCCCATCGCGCTCGCCCGGGCGTTGATCCGGCGGGGCGTGCGCGATCTCCATCTCGTTACGATCCCCACCGCCTCGATGGTCGCCGACCTGCTGATCGGCGCGGGCTGCGTGAAGGTGGTGGAGACATCGGGCGTCACGCTTGGCGAGTTCGGCCTCGCGCCCCGCTTCGTCGAGGCGGTGAAGACCGGCGCCGTGGAGGTGCGGGACGCGACCTGCCCCGCCGTCTACGCCGCGCTTCAGGCGGGGGAGAAGGGGCAGCCCTTCGTTCCGATCCGCGGGATCATCGGCTCCGACCTTCTCGCCAACCGGCCGGACTGGAAGGTGATCGACAACCCCTTCGCCCCCGGCGACCCGGTGGTGATCCTCCCCCCGATCCGCCCCGACTTCGCGCTGATCCATGCGCTCAAGGCTGACCGGTTCGGCAATGTCTGGGTCGGGCCGCGGCACGAGCTGAAGACGCTCGCCCATGCGGCGAAGCAAAGCCTTGTTACGGTGGAGGAGATCGTGGAGCACGACCTCCGCGAGGACGAGTCGGCCTCGCCCAACCTCGTCTCCTCGCTCTATGTCGCCGCGCTGGCGGAGGCGCCGCGCGGGGCGTGGCCGACTGCGGCTCCGGGGCTCTATCCGGTCGACGAGGCTGAAATCGCATCCTACGCTCGCGCGGCGAAAACGCCGGAGGGCTTCAGTGCGTGGCTGGGCGGGCTAGAGGCGGCGCCGAGGGCCGCGGAATGAGCGATGTGAAGCTTGAGGAGCGGCTGATCCATGCCGTGGCCGGGCTCCTTTCGGGCTCCGGGCACATCGCCTGCGGCGTTCTCTCCCCCATTCCCGGCGCAGCGGCGATGCTGACCGCGAGACGGGAGGGCGCGCGCGTCTCCATCATCGGCTCCGAGCTTCCCGCCTATCGCTGCGACGGCGGGGTGGAGCTCTTCGATCAGGCGGCACAGGGGCGGGTGGACGCGTTCTTCTTGTCCGGCGGGCAGATTGACGGGCAGGCGAACATCAATCTGCACGGGATCGGAGCCTATCCGCAGATGGATGTCCGCTGGTCCGGCGCCTTCGGCTCGGCCTACCTCTATTTCCTCGTGCCGAAGGTGATCCTGTTCAGGCTCGAACATTCTCGCCGCGTATTCCCCGAGAGGGTGGATTTCATCTCAGCACCCGGCGTCTCGGAGCCGGGTGTGCACCGCCCCGGCGGGCCTCATGCTCTGGTCACCAATCTCTGCGTTATGATTTTCGACCGCGGAAAGGGCCGCTTCCGCCTCGCCTCCGTCCATCCGGGCGTCACGGCGGAGGAGGTGCGGGAGCAGACCGGTTTCGCCTTTGATCTTCCAGATCATGTGCCGGAGACGGAGACGCCGGGCGCTGAAGACCTTGCACTTATCCGGGGCGAGATCGCGCGGGACCTCGCGAACCCCTATCCCCGGTTCGCGCGGGACGTGTTCGGGATCGCCGCGTGACGCGGAAGATCATCATCGACACCGACCCCGGGCAGGACGACGCCGTCGCCCTCCTCCTCGCCTTCGCCTCGCCGGAGCTCGAGGTGCTTGGCGTCACCTGCGTCGCCGGCAACGTGCCGCTTCCGCTGACGGCGCTTAACGCGCGGAAGATCTGCGAGCTGGCGGGGCGCGCCGATTGCGCAGTCTACGCCGGAGCGGAGGCGCCGCTCGCCCGCCCGCTCGTGACAGCGGAGAACGTCCACGGGAAGACCGGGCTAGACGGGGCTGACCTGCCTGAGCCGACCATGAAGCTCTGGCCCGGCGCGGTCGACTTCATTGTCGAAACGGTGCGCGCCCACCCCGGCGCAATCACCCTTTGCCCGCTTGGCCCGCTGACGAACATCGCCACCGCCCTGAGGAAGGCGCCGGACCTGGCTGAGAAGGTTCAGGAAATCGTCCTCATGGGCGGCGGCTACTTCGAGCAGGGAAATGTCACCCCGTCGGCCGAATTCAACATCTACGTCGATCCGGAAGCCGCTGAGATCGTGCTGAAATCCGGCGCGAAGATCACGATGATCCCGCTCGACTGCACACATCAGGCGCTGACGACGCCGGCCCATGTCGCCGGCTTCGAGAGGATGGGGACGGCTGTGGGAGACGCCGTCGCCGGCCTCACCCATTTCTTCGAGCGGTTCGACAAGGAGAAATACGGCTCCGAAGGCGCGCCGCTGCATGACCCCTGCGTGATCGCCTACCTGCTGAGGCCGGAACTCTTCTCCGGCCGGTTCGTGAACGTCGAGATCGAGACGGAGAGCGCGCTTACCCTCGGCGCGACGGTGGTGGACTGGTGGCGGGTGACGAAGCGGGTTCCAAACGCGACATTCATCCGAAGCGTCGACGCCGACGGCTTCTTCGCCCTCCTCACCGAGCGGCTGGCGCGGCTTCCCGTCCGACCTTGAGCGCAAGCAGCGCGCCCGCCCCGCCAATGAGGAGCGACGCGGCGAAGGGCCAGGGCGCGCTCGTCCCGAAGGCGCCGACCGCGAGGGAGCCCGCCGCGCCGCCGACGAAGCGCCAGAAGATCAGCGCCGCGCCTGCCGCCCCGGCGCGGTCCCCCGCGACGCTCATGAGCCCCGCCATCGTGTTGGCGAGGTTTACATGGAACACTCCCATCAGCCAGAGCATCACCGCGAAGACGCCCCAAAGCCCGCCGGCTCCGGTGAGCGCAACCGCCGCCATCGCGAGCCCGAGCGCCGCCTGCGCCCAGGTCGCGCCCTTCAGCATCCGCTCGTAGCCGAAGCGGAAGACGAAGCGGGCGTTGACGATGTTGCCGGCGAAGGCCGCGCCCGAAACCGCAGCGAAGAGCCAGGCGAATCCGGTCGGGCTCATCCCGAAATGCTCGATGAAGATGAAGGGCGCGGAGGCCAGCATCGCGAAGAACACGAAGGCGAAGGCGAAGGTGGAGGCGAAATAGCGGATCGCGCGAGGGTTCCGCATCATCGCGAGGTAGCCCGAGAGCACCGCGCCCGGCGCATAGGGTCTCCGCTTTTCCGGCGGCAGCGTCTCGGGGAGCACCTGGAAGAGGAGGAGCGAAACGAGGCCGACGCCGACAAGAAGCCAGAAGATGCCGCGCCATCCCGTCAGCTCCAGCATCCCCGCGCCGATCAGCGGCGCCGCGACCGGGCCGATGGTGAAGATTGTCATAAGGATGGAGGTCGCGCGGGAAAGCGCGTCGCCGCTGAAGAGGTCGGACAGCATCGCCCGCGCCGCCGCGGTCGAGGCGCCGGCGGCGACGGCCTGCACGATCCGCGCGGCGATAAGCGCCTCCGCATTCGGCGCCAGCGCGCAGGCGAGCGAGGCGGCGGCGTAGCCGAGGAGGAAGAGCGTTTGCGCCCGCTTTCGCCCCCAGGCGTCGGAAAGCGGAGAAAGGAAGAGCGGGCCGATTGCATTGCCGATGAGATAGGCGGTGATGGTCATCTGCATCGCCGCGGGGGAAGCCGAAAGCGCCCCCGCCATCTGCGGCATGGCCGGCAGATACATGTCGATCGAGAACGGCCCGAGCGAGGAGAGAAGCGCGAGAATCGCAATGAAGCCGAGCCCGCCTGCCTTCATGCCCCTACTCATGCGAGGACGATCCAGAGATGCCGTAGCCCCAGTCCGGCCAGCATCAGGAGGATGATCCGCCGGAACGTCTCTTGATCCAGCCGTCGCGCGAGTCGTTCTCCGATCCACATGCCGAGGAAGGCTGGGAGCGCGCAGGCCGCGCTCATCGCGGCGCGGGGCCCGTCGAGAATGCCGGAGGCCCAGAACGCGCCCGAGACGAGCAGGCCGGAGGCGAACATGGCCACTCCCATCGCCCCGATGAAGCGCCGCCGCTCCAGCCCGAGGCCGGCGAACCACATGGCGTAGATCGGCCCCGGCGCCGTGAAGGCGGCGCCGGCGACGCCGCCCGCCATGCCGGCGGCGAAGCCTGCGGGCCTCTCCATCCGCTTCGAGACGCGGAGCCGGGGCGCGGCGAAGGAGAGGGCGGCGAAGCCGATCAGGAGAAGCCCCATCGCGACCCGCAGCGCCTCCTCCCCCACACTGGCGACCGCGGCGGCGGCGAGGAACACCGTCGCCGCCACGCCGGCGACGAGCGGCAGGCAGATGCGGATATTGGCGAGCGCGGGGCCATAGGCCACGCTTTGCGCCGCGTTCGTGATCGGGACGACGAGGGTGTTGAGCGCCAGCGCGAGATCGAGCGGCACGACGAGCGGCAGGAGCGAGATCGTCGTCAGCGGCAAGCCAAACCCCGTCGCCCCCTTCACTGTCCCCCCGAAGATGAAGATCACCGCGACGAGAAGGGCGCCCGCGGCGGAAAGCTCGGGAGCGAGGGGCATCAGGCGGGGATGGTCTTCGAGGCGGTCATCTGCGGGCTTTATCCCCGCCGGCCGGGAAAGAACAGCCGCCCCGCGCGGCGGCGGGCTTGCGCCCCCCGCCGCGCCCGGCGCATCATCCGCCAAACCGATAACGGAGGAACGGACGGCATGAGACTCGAAGGCAAGACCGCCATCGTGACGGGGGGCGCGCAGGGGTTCGGCGGCGGGATCGTCGACAAGTTCATCGCCGAGGGCGCGCGCGTGCTGGTCGCCGACATCAACGAGGAAGGCGCGCGCACCAAGGCGGCCGAGGCCGGCAACGCCGCCACAGCCTGCCATGTCGACGTCGCCAAGGCGGACAGCGTGGAGGCGATGATGATCGCGGCGGCGGAGGCCTTCGGCCATGTCGACATCCTCGTCAACAACGCCGGCATCACCCATCTGCCGACGCCGATGGAGGACGTGAGCGAGGCGGAGTTCGACCGGGTGCTCGCTGTCAACGCGAAATCTGTCTATTTGACAGCACGTTACATCGTTCCACACATGAAGGAGAGGAAGACGGGCGCGATCCTCAACATCGCCTCCACCGCCGGCCTGTCCCCCCGCCCGCGGCTTAACTGGTACAACGCCTCGAAAGGCTGGATGATCACGGCGACGAAGGCGATGGCGGTGGAGCTCGCCCCTTTCGGCGTACGCGTCAACGCGCTCTGCCCCGTCGCGGGCGAGACACCGCTCCTGAAGTCCTTCCTTGGGGAGGACACGCCGGAAATGCGCGCGAAGTTCATCGCCACGATCCCGCTCGGCCGCTTCTCGCAGCCGGAGGACCTCGGCAACGCGGCCTCCTTCCTCTGCTCGGATGAAGCGTCGATGATCACTGGAGCCGCGCTGGAGGTGGATGGCGGGCGCTGCATCTGAGCGCGGGATGAGCGCCTTTAGCCCCGGTCCAAGAAATCTCCTTACGGACGTGCCGGGGTTTCTCGTCGGCAATGCAGAGGATCTCGCGGTCAAGACTGGCGTCACGGTCGTAACCGGTTCACGGCCATTCGTCGCCGGCGTCGCGGTGATGGGCGGCGCGCCGGGCACCAGGGAGACCGATCTTCTGGCGCCGGACAAGCTCGTGCCGGCGGTGGACGCGCTCGTCCTCTCCGGCGGCTCCGCCTTTGGCCTCGCGGCGGCGGACGGCGTAATGGACGCGCTGCGCGCCGCGGGGCGCGGGCATCCGGCGGGCGGAACGCTGGTGCCCATCGCGCCCGCCGCGATCCTTTTCGACCTCGCGAACGGAGGCGCGAAGGACTGGGCGGCGAACCCCTACCCCGCGCTCGGCCGCGCCGCCTTCGGGGCCGCATCGGAGGCCTTCGCGCTCGGGACGGCGGGGGCCGGCGCCGGGGCCACGACGGCGCGGCTCCGCGGCGGGCTCGGTTCGGCCTCGTTCATCCTTCCCTCGGGCGCGACCGTGGGCGCGCTCGTCGCTGTCAACGCCCTGGGCTCCGCTGTGGTTCCCGGAACGCGCCATTTCTGGGCGGCGCCCTGGGAGATGGACGCCGAATTCGGCGGGTTAGGCCCTGCGCCCGCCGCGCCCGGCCCGGCTGGGACTTTCCGCGTCAAGCTCGAAATACCGCGCGCGGGCGAGGCGACGACCATAGCAGTGGTCGCGACAGATGCCGCGCTGGACAAGGCCGGGGCGACGCGAATGGCCTGGGCGGCGCATGACGGTATCGCCCGCGCACTTTCGCCCGCCCACACGCCCTTCGACGGCGATCTCATCTTCGCCGCATCGACCCGGCTCAGCGCCGCGCCTGCGGATCCGGCCGAGATGCTAGCGCTGGGTCACGCCGCCGCCCTCTGCCTCGCCCGCGCGGTCGCGCGCGCGGTCTACGAAGCGACGCCGCTGCTGGGAGATCCGTTCCCCTGCTGGGCCAGTCTCTGAGCCAGCCGCTGCGCGGCTTCGGCGCGGGCGAGTTCGGTCCTCACCGCGCGGGTAAGCCGCTCCAGCGGCGCCGGCTTCTCCAGGAACACCGAGCCGGGAATTCGAGCGAACCGGCCCGCCACCACGCTCTCCTGATAGCCAGAGACGATAACCGCCGGGAGGTTGGGCCGGTCGCGCCGCGCCTCGCGGAGCCAATCCGGACCGTCGAGCCCGGGGAGAGCGACGTCAGTCACCGCGAGGTCGACAGGGCCGCTTCTTACGATGTCCAGCGCCGCCTCGGCGTTTTCCGCCTCGATCACTACATGACCGCAGGCTGAAAGCGCGCGAGCCGCGAGGCGGCGGAAAGGGGCGTCGTCATCCACCAGTAGAATGCGCGCGCCATCCGCCAGATCCACAGGCAGCGCCCATGCCGCACCTGCCTTTTCCGCTCTGTCCGCCATCGCTTCGCCTCCCTCGCGCTCCCTCAGAGGAGATGGGAGCGCCTTCGAGACGATTCATCGCCCGAAATCATTAAGAGTTTAGGCGAACCGCCGCGTTTTCGTTTGCGGTCTAACGCGTCAGACCAGCGCTTCCTGCGGCTCCGCCTCGGGCTCGTCAAGCATCTCGAACCAGATCGGCACCTTGTAGTGAAGCGTCACCTCCTCGCCGGGCGCTATGTCGCTCACCGCGCGCCAGACGATGACGTTGTTCGCATAGTCGAATTCGTAGTCGGAATTCGGGTTCTCGCTATGGTTGCAGAGCGAAATCAGACCCAGCGCGACGCCCTGGCCGTAGCGCGGATCGCACTGGACGAGATCGCGCGTTCGCTTGTAGCGCTCCTGCGGATCCCATTCGAAGACGTAGTTGAAGAGCGTGGTGCGCGCCAGGAGGGCGACCTCCTCATTGGGGACCACGATGACAGGAATCCGGTCTATGACCTTTCCCGTAGCGATGGCCGCGCGGCAGACGACATGACGGCCCCGGCTCTCCGTCGAACGGACGGCGACTTGTGTCGATCTCACTTCAGGCCATGCTCCCGCTGGCGGACGGCCGGTCATCGGACCGTCATCTCGCGATGATCTGGCCGCGGCGCTGTGGGCGATCAAGGCCCTGAGGCGGCGGCGAAAAAAATTATTCGAACTCGAAGTGGAGCCCTCCCGGGCTCACTTCTTCGGCTGCATGTCCTCGGTGTAGCGGTCAGTCGGATAGAGCACCTCGTCGCCCTTCCGCTCGCCCTGCTTGCGGCGCGGCGCGGGCCTTGGCTTCCGCCGCCCGAGGAGGCGCCGGAGCAAGCGCAGGATCATCGAGCGCCCCCGTCTCCGAACATGTCCTCCTGCCCCTCATCGGAGAGGCCGTCGTCTTCTTCCTCGTCCTCCGCCTCCGCCGCCGCGCCGCGATTGTCGAGCAGGCCGGCGTCGCGCAGCTCCTTCACCCCCGGCAGGTCGCGCGGGCTCTCGAGGCCGAAATGGTCGAGAAAGCCCTCCGTGGTGACGAAGGTGACAGGCCGCCCCGGCGTCATCCGCCTTCGCCCCAGTCGCACCCATTCAAGCTCGATCAGCATGTCCACCGTGCCGCGGGAGACGGAGACGCCGCGAATCTCCTCGATCTCGGCGCGCGTCACCGGCTGATGATAGGCGATGATCGCCAGCGTCTCCACCGCGGCGCGGGAGAGCCGGCGCGTCTCGGACTGTTCGCGCCGCATCAGGAAGGCTAGGTCCGCCGCCGTGCGGATCGCCCAGCCCTGTCCCACGCGGCGAAGCTCCACCCCCCTGCCCTCATAGCGCTTGCGTAGCCGGCTGAGCGCTTCGGCGGGATCTGAGCCATGCGGCATCCGCTCGGCCATTTCCCGCGTCGTCATCGGCGCGGCTGAGGCGAAAAGAAGCGCCTCCACCATGCGTTCCTGCTCGGAAAGCGACGGCGCGGCGAAAAGCGCGCCTTCATCGGGCTCCTCAGGCGCCGGCGGCATCCCGCCTCCTAACGCGGAGGCGCAACGGCCCGAACGCTTCATCCTGCCTGATTTCCGCCTCGCCGCGCTTCACGAGCTCCAGCGAAGCGGCGAAGCAACTAGCCGCCGCGCTCCGCCGCCGCTCCGGCGCGCCGAGCCATTCGGGCGGCAGCCAGGCGGAAAGTTCCGTCCACTCCATCGCGCCGCCTACGAGAGCGGAAAGGCGCTTCACCGCCTCCTCCAGCGCATAGACCGGAGGGCGCTTAAAATGGAGCGGCTCGTAGCTCTCCTTCGTCTTCACACGGGCATAGGCCTTCAGCAGATCGGCAAGCGTCGCGGTCCAGACGATATCGCGCCGCGTCTCCACCGACTCGACCTCGCCGCGGGCGAACCGGTCCCTCCCCAGCTGATCCCGCGCCATGAGACGTGCGCCGACATTGCGCATCGCCTCCAGCCGTTCGAGCCGCCACGCGAGTTCCGCGGCCATGTCTTCCGCGCTCTGGCCTTCGTCCGGATCGGGCGGAGGCAGAAGCAGGCGAGACTTCAGCCAAGCGAGCCATGCCGCCATCACGAGGTAGTCCGCCGCCAGTTCGATCCGGAGCCGCCGCGCGGCGGCGACGAAGGCGAGATATTGCTCGGCGAGTTGAAGGATGGAGACGCGGCGAAGGTCCACCCGCTGCGACCGGGCGAGCGCGAGGAGAAGGTCGAGCGGCCCTTCGAACCCGTCCACATCGACCAGCAGCGCTTCGGGCGCCTCGCCCCTCGCATGGGGGGAGGTCAGCAGCGAGGGCGCGGGCGCCTCGAAATCGGCAACGGTTCCGGGCTTCTGGTCACGCATGACGCGGCTCCCGGTCCAGCGCCGGGCGGAGCGCGAGATAGCGCCGCTCCACCGCCTCGATATCGATCGGATCGGGCCTGCGCGGCGCGGCGTCCACTGCCTCGGCGCGCCTGAGCGCCGCGCCTTCCAGCGCCTGGGCGGCGGAGGCGGCCGCCTCCATCTCGGCCATGTCGCCGTTGCAGTGGAGAACCACGTCACAGCCCGCGCCGAGCGCCGCCTCCGTCCGCTCCGCGATCGAGCCCGAGAGCGCGCCCATCGAGATATCGTCGGTCATCAGCAACCCGTCGAAGCCGATCCGCTCCCGGATCAGGTCGATGCAGGGGCCTGAGAAGGTGGCCGGATATTCGCGGTCCACCGCCTCGATCAGGAGATGCGCCGTCATCCCCATCAGCGCGTCGCGATGGGCGTGGAACGGGGCGAAATCGCCGGTGAGCTCGGAAAGCGGCGCCGTCACCGCCGGAAGGGAGAGGTGCGGGTCCACCGCCGCCCGGCCATAGCCGGGCAGATGCTTTACGACCGGCAGCACCCCGCCCGCCTCGAGCCCGCGCCGGACCGCCCGCCCGAGCGCGGCGACACGGGCTGGATCGTCGCCGAGCGCGCGATCCCCGATCGCGTTGGTAAGCTCAGGCGCAGCGACGTCGAGCAACGGCGCGCAGTTCACGTCGATTCCCGCCGCATGGAGGTCATGCGCGATAAGCCGGTAACGAAGCGCGAGGATTTCCGCCGCGATCTCCAGCGGCTTGCCCTGCACATCGGCCCTAACGGGCGGATAGGCGCGCCAATGCGGCGGACGAAGCCGGGCGACGCGCCCGCCCTCCTGATCGACAAGCACGGGCGCCTCGCGCCCGACCGCCTCCCTGAGCGAGGCGGTGAGCGCCGCAAGCTGCGCCGGGCTCGCGACGTTCCGTGCGAAAACAATGAAGCCCCAGGGTTTCGCCTCGCGGAAGAAGTCCCGCTCCCGCGCATCGAGCGCCTCGCCGGCACAGCCGAAGATCAGCGCCGACGGCGCGCTCATCTCGCCCGCGCCACGATGCAGTCCTGCCGCCGCAGCGACAGCGCGCGGCAGAGCGCCGCGGCCTCGCCGACGCTCTCGAATGGCCCGGCCCTGAGCCGCCAAAGCGTGCGGCCGCCGGACTGCACGGGAGTGATCGCCCGCCCTAGGGAGCCGAGAAGGTCGGCGTTGCCGCCGCGGATCGCCGCCCACTGGCTTTCGGCCACCGCCTCACTCTCGAAAGCGCCGAGCTGAATTTGCACTGCGCTCGCCGCGACAGCATCCGCACCCGGCGGAGCGGGGGCGGCGGGCGCTGCGGCGGGGGCGTTGGGGCGGGGCGCGGCGGCCGGCGCAAAACGAGGGGCGCCGTCTCCGGCGCCCTCCTCAGCGCCGTCGAAGGCTTCCTCGGCGGGCGGCGCTGCGGCGAGCGCCTCGGCCACCGCAGCCTCGACAGCTGCGGCGAGCGGATCGATCGGAACCTGCTCGTCCGTCTCCTGCGCCGGAGTTTCCCCGGGCGCGGAGGCCGGGTCGTCTGGAGCCGCAGCACTCCCCGCGGCGGACGCTTCGGGTCGCGCCTCCGGTTCGGGGGCCAACGCCACCGGCGCGATGTCCTCATCGGCCAATGCCACGGGCGGCGGCGCAAGGAGCGCCGTCTCTACCGGCTGAACCGGGGCGGAGCCGGTGACCGCCTCGAACACAGCGCGCTCCTGATGCGGGGCGACTTGCCCGCCCGGGTCCTCAGGCCGAACGCGGGTCAACCCCGCTTCCGCCCGGATCACGGGAATCTCCGTCGCATCGCGCACGCCGAGCCGGTAGGCCCAAGTGACGACGCCTAGGATAATCACCAGCGAAAGGCCGGCGCCGACCGCTGTCAATGCTCCCGCGCGCCATGAAGGGGGCGCGGTTTTCGCCTCGACGGCGGAATCCAGATAAGAATCATCCCGCATAGGGTTGTTCGCCTGTGCCTTTGCGCCACCTTATATGGTGGTCGCCTGCTGCTCCAACCCCTAAATGCGCCTGCGTTCACCGCATTTCGGTCACCGGGGTCACGCCGAGGATACCAAGCCCGGCCGATATCGCAACGGAAACGGCCTTCGCCATGGCGAGACGAGCCGGCGCGCCCGCCTCGTCCCCCGCCTGAAGGAAGCGCAAGGCCTCCTCCTCCCGCGCCCGGTTCCAGAGCGCGTGGAAGGCTCCGGCGAGGTCAAAGAGGTAAAAAGCGACGCGATGGGGTTCATGGCTTTCCGCCGCCATCTCCATGAGGCGCGGCCACTCGGCCACCTTCTTCGCGATCTCGATCCAGCCCTCATGGGTCAACGAGGCGAGATCAGCCGCCATGATCGCCGCCTCGGTGATCCCGGCCTCGGCCCCGCTCCGGAGCACCGAATGCGCCCGTGCGTTCGCGTATTGCACATACCAGACGGGATTGTCCTTCGATTGCTCAAGCGCCTTGGCGAAATCGAAATCGAGCGGCGCGTCGTTCTTCCGCATGAGCATAGTGAAACGGGCGACATCCGGCCCGACCTGTTCGACGAGGTCTCGAAGCGTAACGAAATCACCCGCCCGCTTCGACATCTTGAAGGGCTCCCCGTTCCGAAAGAGCTTAACAAGCTGCACGAGCTTCACGTCGAGCGGCGTCTTCCGCTCGGACAATGCGGCGACGACGGCCTTCATCCGGCTGACATAGCCGCCATGGTCGGCGCCGAAGACGTCGATCAGAAGGTCGTATCCCCGGCTCACCTTGTCGAAATGATAGGCGATGTCGGGAGCGAAATAGGTCCAGCCGCCGTCGGACTTCTTGACCGGACGGTCCACGTCGTCGCCATAGGCGGTGGAGCGGAAGAGCGTCTGCTCCCGCGGTTCCCAATCCTCCGGCGTCTTGCCCTTCGGCGGCTCGAGGACGCCCTGATAGATGAGGCCCTGCTCGGAGAGGCGGGCTAGCGCCGCCTCGACCTTGCCCTCGGCGGCCAGAGCGGCCTCGGACTGGAAGCGGTCCATCGTCACGCCGAGAGCCGCGAGATCCTCACGGATCATGGACATCATCGCAGTGATCGCGAAATCGCGGACGACGGGCAGCCATTCGGCTTCAGGCCTGTCGAGAAGCGTGTCTCCGAATACCGCCTTCATGGCGACGCCGACGGGCGCGAGATAGTCGCCGGGATAGAGACCGGGCGCTATCTCCACGGCGCGGCCATGCGCCTCCTGATAGCGGAAATGGGCGGAGCGGGCGAGCACGTCCACCTGCGCCCCGGCGTCGTTGATGTAGTACTCGCGGGTAACGTCCCATCCCGCGAACTCCAGGAGGCCAGCGAGCGCATCCCCGAAGATCGCGCCGCGCGCATGGCCGACATGGAGCGGCCCGGTCGGGTTCGCGGAGACATATTCGACATTCACCCGCCGCCCTTTCGGCGCGCCGCGCCCGAAATCTGGGCCAGCCGCGAGCGCTGCGGAGACGGCGCCGAACCAAACGGATGGCGCGAGCCGGAGGTTGATGAAGCCAGGCCCCGCCACCTCCGCCATGACGATCCGCGGATCCTCCGCCAGCTTCGGCGCGAGAAGGCCGGCGAGCGCGCGCGGATTGGTTCCGGCCGGCTTCGCCAGCGCCATCGCCGCGTTCGTCGCCATGTCGCCATGGGCCGGGTCGCGCGGCGGCTCGACCGTGACCGCCCGCCGGTCGAGTTCCGGCGGCAGCGCGCCCTCGGCTTCCAGCGCTTCGAGCGCGCCGTCGATGAGCGCGGCGATGGCGGCGAAGGGGTTTGCGGTCTCTGTCATGGTCGGCCTCTCCCGGATCGCGGCGGCTCTAGCACGGGCGCGCCGCGGCTTCCAACTCCCCCGCCTTCAGCGCGGGCAGGCGAAGACGCCGATCCGCCAGTCGAAAGGCTCCCGCCGCCCCCCGGCCCCGGTCCGCGCGCCATGAAAGGCGATGGAGATCGTCTCCATCCGCGCTTCCGGCGCGGCGCGCGCATTCTCCCGCCGGCAGAGCCAACCCGCATAGTCCGCGAAGCGGGCCGTGCGTTCGGGCTCGGGCAGGAAGGCTATGTTGTTGAAATACTTTCGCCATCGATAGGAAGGAAAGGCGCCCATCACCGCCTCCTGCAGCAACCGCTCGGCCCGAGGCGGACCGGGCGGGTCGGCGAAGAGATCGAGAACGCGTCCATTGGCGAAGGCGGCGACGGCGGAGGGATATCCGTCCGACAAGGCGGGGTTCGGCGCGAACATGCCCCAACGCTGCGTCATGCCAAGCGCGCCCGCGGCGAGCCGCAGCGGGTCGGGAACCGCGAGCATGGCCGCCCCTCCCCCCTGTCCCGAGCCGCCCCGCCCCTCTGCGAAATGCTCGCGCAGGTTCCATGCGAAGCAGAAGATGACGACGAGGGAGAGCAAGATGCTGGTCGCCCGCCCCGGCCGGTAGAGCACAGGGGCCGGGCGGAGGAGGAGCGCGCTCAAACGCCCGAGTCCCTTCCGGCTGCGCCCGATCAGCTCATAGGTCGGCCGCCCGAGCCCGACCGCGCCATATAGCGCCGCGAGCCAGCCGAGCGGGCGGAGGAGAAGCGATCGGCGCATCACGAAGCTCACCGCCTCCCAGTGCAGGAGTCGCTCGCCGCGCCCGTCCTCCACCACCCAGGAAACCTCGCGCTCCAGCAGCGGGCCGATCTCCGGATGTTCCTGCGCCGGCCGGATCGGCACGCAGCGCGGCAGGAAGAACTCTCGCAGGAGCCGCGCGACCTTGAGGCAGAAGCCGCAATCCCGATCGTACCAGATCGCGATGCGCCTATCCTCCTCCCGCCAGTAGCGGCGGGAGCGCGCATCCCAGACCGCCCCGGGCAGGAAAGGCGAGAGGGAGGCGAGGCTCGCAAGCCAGAAATGCCCGATATTGAGGAAGAGCCGGAAGCCGACATGCATCGCCGCCAGAAGCGCAAGCGTCGCCGTCCGCACTCGCAGGCGCGCATCGGGGAAGAAGAGGAGGCAGGGCGCGAGAAGCTCGATCACGAACACGAACAGCGTGAGCGGGAAGGTCAGCGCCGCGAATTGCCGGAACCAGTGCGCCAGCGGAGTCGCGAACGTGTCGAGATGGATCGCAAGCCAGACAGCGGAGCCATGCTGATGCCAGACCGGGTCCGTCTTCAGCAGCGCGCCGAACACGTAGACATATGTCGCCTGGAGCAGTAGGCCGACCGTCGCCGCGGAGAATGCAGGCGGCGCATCGCGGTGGTCCTCGTCCGCCAGCGCCGCGTCCACCGAGAAAACTGCGGAGATCGGGAGGAACATCGCCCAGAAGAGCAGGAGCGGCAGCAAGATGTCACCGCCCTGTGCGATCAACCCGTTGCGCCCGGCAAGGGAAAGCATCGCGAGCCAGGCGACAAAAGCCGCCCACCGCGCCCGCCAGCCGACGACCAGAGCGAGCGCGGAGAGGACGAGCGCGAACCAGACGAGCCGCGCCGCCCAGGGCGAGCCGGAAAGCATCAGGAAGGAGAAGCGCCCAAAGGGCTGCGCCTCCGCCTGCGCCGCCCGCGGCAGGAGACCGGCGTCGCTGTAGAAGGCGGTCAGGTCCGGCGCGACGACGGCGGCCATGTAGAGCAGCGCGACCGCGAGCATGACGCGAAAGAGCGCGAGCGAGCGAAGGTCGCAGGAAAAGATGAGTCGCAGCAGCGCGCCGATGCGCATCGTGCGCGCAGGGGACGCGGCGTTCACGCGCCGCCCCCGATCCGCCGGTGCTCCTGCAGCGCGAAGCGGTCCGTCATGCCGGCGATATAGTCGGAGACGACGCGGGCCAGCGCCGCCTCGCCCCGCGCGCCGAGCGCCGCGCCACGCCATTCGACGGGCAGCCGCTCCGGCGCCGCCATGAAGCCGGCGAAGAGATCGGAGACGACTGCGGCCGCCTGCTCCCGCATGGCCAGCACCGCCGGGTGGCGATACATGCGTGCGAAGAGAAAGGCGCGAACCTCGCCCACGCCCGCCTCCACCGGCGGGGAGAAGGCGACGACGGGCGCGCCGAGCGCGCGGAGCGCCGCCGCGCTTTCCGGCTCGGCGGCAGCGAGCCGGGCGCGCGTCTCCGCCAGCATGTCCTCGACCATTGCTCCAAAGACCCGGCGGAAGGCCTCGCCCGAGCGGCGCGGCTCGTCGAGCCCCGGCCAGAGCACGTCCACCTCCGCCAGCGCGGGGCCGACGAGGGGAAGCCCGGCGAGGTCTTCCAGCGCGAAGAGCCGGGCGCGGAGCCCGTCGTCGAGATCGTGGACATTGTAGGCCACGTCGTCGGAAAGGGCGGCGATCTGCGCCTCTATCCCGGCATGGGTCGTGAGCTCGAGGCTCCAGCACGCCTCCGCCTCGGCCAGCGCGGCGGGGTGCGGCGGCAAGGCCGGGCCGTTATGCTTGGCGATGCCCTCCAGCGCCTCCCATGTCAGGTTCAGCCCATCGAACCCTGCGTAGCGATGCTCGAGTTCCGTGACGATGCGGAGCGCCTGTGCATTATGATCGAACCCTCCGTAGGGCTCCATCGCCGCTGCCAGCGCATCCTCCCCGGTATGCCCAAAAGGCGTATGGCCAAGATCGTGGGCGAGCGCCACGGCCTCCGCGAGATCCTCATCTGCACCGAGCGTACGCGCGACGGTCCGCGCGATCTGCGCCACTTCGAGGCTGTGGGTAAGCCTCGTGCGGAAGTGATCACCCTCATGTTCGATGAACACCTGGGTCTTGTGCTTGAGCCGGCGGAAGGCCGAAGAGTGGATGATCCTGTCGCGGTCGCGCTGGAACGGCGTGCGGTGCGCGCTGCCGGGCTCATCATGCAGCCGCCCCCGGCTTTCGCGCCAGTCGGTCGCGTAGGGAGCGAGAGGTATCCGGTTCATGGCCTCGCGTTCCGCGCCCTTGCCGCTTATCGCCCGAACCCATATCTCTTTGGCGAAGACGTGCAAACCCCGCCGGGAGAGCGCCGCATGACCCTGACCCTGCCCATCACCGTGACAGAAAACTGCGCCGCCCGCCTCGCCGCCATCGCGAAAGCGGAGGGAGCGCCGAAGAATCTCCGCGTGGCCGTGCTCGGCGGCGGCTGCTCGGGCTTTTCCTACGAGTTCACGCTAGAGGACGCGGCGGCGGATGATGATCTGGTGCTGCCAGCAGGCGAAGCGGCTGTGCTGATCGATCCTGTCTCGCTGCCGTTCCTCTCTGGCTCAAAGATCGACTTCAAGAACGAGCTGATAGGCGCGCGTTTCGCCATCGACAACCCGAACGCGACTAGTTCCTGCGGGTGCGGGACGAGCTTCTCTATCTGAACTGGGGCGCGACGCGACCCGCCCCGTCAATCGTCGCGATAAACCTTCTCGCGCCGCTCATGCCGCTCCTGCGCTTCGAGCGAGAGCGTGGCGATAGGGCGGGCGTCGAGCCGGCGAAGCGAGATCGGCGCGCCGGTATCTTCGCAATACCCGTAGGAACCGTCCTCGATCCGCCGGAGCGCGGCGTCGATCTTGCCGATCAGCTTCCGCTGCCGGTCCCGCGTCCGCAATTCCAGCGCCCGGTCGGTCTCTTCAGAGGCGCGATCCGCGAGGTCGGGAATGTTGCGGGCGTCCTCCTGCATCTCCCTGACTGTCTCGCGACTCTCGTTGAGAATCGATTCCTTCCAGTCGAGAAGTTTCCTGCGGAAGTATTCCCGGTGCCGTTCGCACATGAAGGGCTCATCCTCCGACGGGAAATAGTCGGCGGATAGTTCGACATGCTTGTTCATCGATTTCCGGTCCCCAACACGCGCGGCGCAGGGCCGCTCCTGTTCGCGGGCGGGCTATAGCGCGGATCGGCGAAGCTGTCGATGGAAACCATTAAGAAAGGAATCGATTTTCATCCGATGGAGCGTGGCGTTAGAACTCGCCCTTGAGATGCGAAAGGGACAGACGTGCGATTCGACGGAACGAAGGATTACGTGGCGACGGGCGACCTCACGGTCGCGGTGAACGCCGCCATCACGCTCGAGCGGCCGCTTCTGGTGAAGGGCGAGCCCGGGACGGGCAAGACGGAACTGGCGCGCCAGATCGCGAAGGCGCTCGGCCTGCCGCTGCTCGAATGGTCGGTGAAGTCCACCACGCGGGCGCAGCAGGGACTCTACGAATATGACGCCGTAAGCCGCCTCCGCGACAGCCAGCTCGGCGACGCCCGCGTGGGCGACGTCGCGAACTACATCCGCAAAGGCAAGCTCTGGGAAGCGTTCGAGGCGGAAGAGAAGGTCGTCCTCCTGATCGACGAGATCGACAAGGCGGATATCGAATTCCCCAACGACCTCCTGCAGGAGCTCGACCGGATGGAATTCTACGTCTACGAGACCGGAGAGACGATCCGCGCGAAGCGGCGCCCCATCGTCATCATCACATCGAACAACGAGAAGGAACTGCCGGACGCGTTCCTCCGCCGATGCTTCTTCCACTACATCCGCTTCCCCGACATCGAGACGATGCAGGAGATCGTCGACGTTCATTTCCCCGGCGTGAAGAAGAGCCTCGTCCACGCCGCGCTGACGCAGTTCTACGAGCTGCGTGAGACGCCGGGTCTGAAGAAGAAGCCCTCGACCTCTGAGGCGCTGGACTGGCTGCGCCTCCTGATGGCGGAGGACATGTCCGCCGCCGACCTGAAGGGAGACACGACGGAGGCGCTGCCGAAGCTCCACGGCGCGCTCCTGAAAAACGAGCAGGACGTGCACCTGCTGGAGCGGCTCATGTTCATGAACCGGAGGCGCCAGGGGCAGTAAGTGGGCGCGGTCCTCGACGCCCTCCAGTTCGCCATTCTGCCCGTATTCGCCTTTCCCGCCATCGGCTTCGCCTTCGGCCTGCGGGGCGCTTTCGGTCGGGTCGCGGCGGAGGGCGTTAACGCCTATGTCGTCGGGCTCGCGGTGCCCTGTCTGCTCTTCCGGCTTATGGCGACCGTCGACCTCGGGGAGATCGACTGGCCGGTTCTCCTCGCCTATGAGGCGAGCCTCTTTCTGCTCTACGGCTTCGGCTACATCGCCTGCCGCCACGGCTTCCGCCTCGCGCCGCCGGAGGCGCTGATCCTTGGCCTTGCGGGCGCCTTCCCGAACCACGTCTTTTTCGCCTTGCCTATCGCGCAGAACCTCTATGGCGAGGGCGCCGCGGCGCCGGTGGCGACGATGATCGCCGTAGACACGCTCGGAATATTCGTCGCGACGATCCTGATTCTCGAGGCGATGACGGGAAAGGCCGGCGTCGCGGCGACGCTGCGATCCATCGCGGCCAATCGGCTCATCCTCGCCATTCTCGCCGGCTTCGCCTTCAACCTCTCCGGCCTCGCCCTCCACGAGGGCGTGGACCGGTTCCTTGGACTCGCAGCGGGCTCGGCTGCGCCCGCCTCGCTCTTTGCGCTCGGCGTGATCCTCTCCGGCGCCGACCTGAAGCGCTTCGGCGGCCCGGTGCTGGCCGCGACCGGAATGAAATGCGTCGTCCATCCGCTGCTCGGCGTCGTCCTGCTTGGCGCCGTGGTGGAGCCGTCCGCAGCCTGGGCCGGCCCGGCCCCGCTCGTCTTCGCCGCGCCATGCGGGGCGATGGCCTTCGTGCTCGGGCTCCGCTACGGCGTGAAGGTGGACAGCGCAGCGAAGGCCGTTATCCTCTCGACGGCGCTCTCCGTTCCGGTGACCGCCCTTTTCGCCTGAGGCGCCATGCTGACGATCCGCCCGCTCGAACCCCGCGATCACGCCGAATGGCGGCGGCTCTGGACGCTCTATCTCGCCTTTTACGAGACCGTCCTGCCCGAGGAGATCTACGAGACGCACTGGAGCCGCCTCCTCGGCGACGACCCACAGGATTTCCACGGCCTGATCGCGGAGAAGGACGGCGCGGCGGTCGGCCTCACGCACTATGTCTTCCACAGGCACGGCTGGAAGATCGAGAACACCTGCTATCTGCAGGACCTCTACGTGGACGAGGCCGCGCGGGGCACAGGCGCGGGCCGCGCGTTGATCGAGGCCGTCTATGCGGCGGCCGATGCGGCGGGCTGCCCGTCCGTCTACTGGCTGACGCAGGACTTCAACGCCACCGCGAGACAGCTCTATGACCGGGTGGCGAAGAAGACCCCTTTCATCGTCTACCGGCGGTGACCGGACGCGCCGCGCTCCTCCTTCTCGCGTTCGCGGGCTGCGCGGCGGGGCCGGATACGGACCCGATCTACCGTGAAGCGGAGCGGACGCGCCCGTACGAACTCGTCCCGCGACCCGACTTTCCGGAGTACGGCGTGATGATCGGCCGGGGCGGCGGCGCCTGGTCGGCCGATAGCCTGACGGAAGATTTCCTCGAACTCGCCTTTGTCACCGAATGGGGCGACCGGAACGAAGGACTGCTGCGCTTCGAGGGGCCGGTGCGCGTCGCCCTCGCGGGGCCGGAACTCTCTGCCTACCGGCCCTACGCAGCCGATCTTATCGCCCGCCTGCGTGCAGGCGCCCCGGGCCTCGATCTGGCGCTGGCTGAGGGCGATGAAGGGGAGATCACACTAAGAACCGCGCCGGCGGACGAGATGTCGGCCGTGGCGGAGGATGCGCTCTGCTTCTTCCTGCCCTTCTCTGGCGGCTGGAGGGAGTTCCGCAGCGCAGCGGCGGAGGGCCGGCCCTTCTGGCGCGGTCTGGAGCGGTTCGAGGCGATCACCGTCTTCCTGCCGGCTTACGCCGCGCCGCACGAAATCCGCGCCTGCATCGAGGAGGAAGTGACCCAGGCGCTGGGACCGACGAACGACATCCTGCGGCTCGAGGATTCGATCTTCAACAACGACAATGTGCAGGTGAAGGCGACAGCCTTCGACCTCCTCATGCTGCGCGTCCTCTACGACCCGTCGATGCGCGCCGGCATGAACGAGGCGGAGGCGCGCCGCAGCGCCCGCGCCGCATTCACGTCGCTCGCGCGAGGCAAGGCGACACGGCCGCCGGGGCCGCGCGACGGAACATATGCCGCCCTCGCCGCCCGCGCGGCGACAGCGGAAGCACCGGCGGAACGCTTCGTCTGGGCGCGCCGCGCGATCCGCGAGGCGGAAGCCTTCGGGCCGGAGGATCACCGCCTCCCCGCCGCGATTCTGGAGGCCGGGCACATCGCCTTCTTCGCCGGACGGGAGGGGGAAGCTGCAGCGTTGCTGCGGGAGGGGGAGAGGCTGCTTCTTCGCCGCCTAGGGCCAGACTCGCTCCGCCTTGCCGACCTTCGGGGCGATCTCGCCGCCGTTCTGATGCGCCGGGGCGAACCCGGCGAGGCGCTCGCCGCGCTCAACCCGGCCATCCCCGTCCTCGCCCGGCACGGGGCGGACTGGCGGCTCGCCCACGCCCTCCGCTGGCGCGCGCTGGCGCTCTCCGAACTAGGCCGCAACGCGGAGGCGGCGCGCGAAGCGAGAAGAGCGCTCGCGTGGGCCGCCTATGTCTATGGCGGGGACAGTCGCGCGCTGGCGGCGTGGCGGCTCGATTTCGCGGCGGCCGGGCTGACCGGGGCCTGAGGGCAGCGCGCCGCGTGCTTGCATCGCGGCCGCCCGCGGCTAGAATGCGCGCCTTCCGCCGGGCCCTCCGGCGAAGCGATCAACCGGAGCGAGCCATGTCCTGGACCGACGAGCGCGTCGAGATGCTGAAATCCATGTGGAACGAGGGGCAGAGCGCGAGCCAGATCGCCAAGACTCTCGGCGGCGTCACGCGCAATGCGGTCATCGGAAAGGTTCATCGCCTCGGTCTCTCGAACCGCACGGCGGGCGGCAAGGCCGAAGCCGAGGCCAAGGCGACGCCAGAGCCGGAGGAGACGCCTGCCGCCGTCGCGGCGCCGGAGCCAGAGGAGGCCGCAGGGCCTGAGCCAGAACCGGAGCCGGAACCCGTCGTCGCCAGGGCCCCCGCCGCCGCGGCCGCGCCGGTCGCCGCTGCGCAGACCGGCCGGCGCGAACCGCCGCCGCCGACGCCCGCGATGATCGAAGACGCGCAGCGCACGGCGGAGACGCTGGCGCTGATGGAGCGGAAGGCGAGGCGCATCACTTTGCTCGAACTCACCGAGCGGACCTGCAAGTGGCCGATCGGCGACCCCGCGACGGACGATTTCTTCTTCTGCGGCCTGCCCTGCCACCCTGGAAAACCGTATTGCGAAGCGCATGTCGCCGTCGCCTTCCAGCCCATGTCCTCCCGCCGGGACCGGGACAGGAACCGCGTGCGCTCCGGCGGATTCCGCTGAGATGCAGGAGGCGGAGGATTTCCGCGCCGAGTCCCGCGCCCTCGCCGCGATCCTCGCTCCTCTCGACGACCACGCGCTTAAGGCGGAGACCCTCTTCAAGAGCTGGACGATAGAGGACGTGCTGGGCCATCTCCACATGTTCAACATCGCTGCGCAGCTGAGCCTGCAGGAGGACGGCGAATTCGACGCCTTCCTCGGCCCTGTCTTCGCCGCCATCGCGGAGGGGCGCTCGATGATCGCGGCGCAGGACATCTGGCTCGACGAAGGGCTCGGCGGCCTCCGCGGCGCCGCGCTTCGTGACGCGTGGGCCGAGACGGCGGAGCGGACGGCGGACGCCTATCTCGACGTCGACCCGAAACGACGCCTGAAATGGGCAGGGCCGGACATGTCCGCCCGCTCCATGATCACGGCGAGGCAGATGGAAACCTGGGCGCACGGGCAGGAGGTGTTCGACATCCTCGGGCTGGAGAGGGAGGAGGCGGACCGGGTGCGCAACATCTGCCATCTCGGCGTCGCGACCTATGGCTGGACGTTCCAGAACCGAGGCGAGACGCCGCCGGAGCCTGCGCCGTTCGTCCGGCTTACCGGCCCCTCCGGCGCGATCTGGGAATGGGGCGAGCCGCGCGCCGATGAGCGCGTGGAAGGCTCCGCCGTCGCCTTCGCGCAGGTCGTGGCGCAGACGCGGAACATCGCCGATGTCGCTCTCCGCTCGTCCGGGCGGAACGCTTCGCGCTGGATGGCGGTCGCGCAATGCTTCGCGGGAGCGCCGAACGATCCGCCGCCGCCGGGGCTTCGCCGAAGGGCGGCGTCGTGAGCGGCTTCTTCCGGCTTGAGCGGCCTGCGGAATTCGCCGGCGCGGTCGCGCATCTCGTCATGGCGAGGCCCGAGAAGGCCAACGCCATGAGCCCGGATTTCTGGGAGGAACTGCCCGCCCACATCGCTGCGCTGGAGGCGGACGGCGGCTGCCGCGCCCTGGTGATCTCGGGAGAGGGGCGGCACTTCACCGCCGGAATGGACCTCTCGGCCTTCGAGGAGATCACGAAGCTGACGGGGGGCGAGCCCGGCCGCGGCGCCTATGCGCTCCGCGTCCTTATCCTGAAGCTCCAGCGTTCGATCACCGCGCTAGAGGCGGCGCGCTTTCCCGTCATCGCCGCGATCCATGGTGCCTGCGTCGGAGGCGGGATTGATCTCGTAACGGCGGCGGATATCCGCATCGCTGCGGCGGACGCCGTCTTCGCCGTCGAGGAAATCAACATCGGCATGGCGGCCGATGTCGGGACGCTCCAGCGCCTGCCACGGTTGATCCCGCCGGGAATCGCGCGCGAACTCTGCCTGACCGGTCGTCGCTTCACGGCGGAAGAAGCGAAGGGCTGGGGCCTTCTCAACGCGCTCCACGACGGGCGCGAAGCGACGGTCGCGGCGGCGCTGGCCATGGCGGGGGAGATTTCGGCGAAATCGCCCCTCGCCGCCGCGGGCGTGAAGAGGTCCCTCGTCTACGCCGCTGACCATTCCGTCGCGGACGGGCTGGAGCAGATCGCCACATGGAACGCCGGAACGCTCCGCGCCGCCGACCTTGAAGAGGCGATCGCTGCGAGGGCGCAGAAGCGGCGCGCGCTCTTCCCGGATCTCCCCGCGGCCTGAAAGGCGCTTCGCGGATTTACGCTTGGCCCGCCACCTTCGCTTCGGCATGTCTCGCCGGCATCTCGTTTGCCGACGTAAGGCATGACGGCTCTTTCCAGCCGCCCTGTGTCGCTCCACAGCAACCGCGACGCCACCGGCGGCCCCCGCCGCCTTGACGCAAAAACCTCGTCGGTTCATCGTTTGGCAGCCGGCGAGATGTATCGTGCGCGAAGAAGCCGCCTTTAGATCGATGGGGAACCGGACGATGCACCGAGCCACGCGGCGAACGACGATAGGCGACCGATTGGCCGAGAACGGCGGCGTCGGTCACGGCTTCGACTTTCTCAGGCTCTTCCTCGCCACCGGCATCGTAGCCTACCACGTTCTCCCGATCGCGATGCCGGAAGTCGACGAGCGGAGCATTCCCCTGCTCTGGATGATCAAGTACGCGCTCTTGACGTCATTCTTTGCGCTCAGCGGGTTCCTGATCACCGGCAGCGCGCTGCGGCTCAGCCTCAAGAACTTCCTGATAAACCGTGGCCTCCGGATTGTGCCGGCGCTTTCCGTCGAGGTCATCTTGTGCGCGCTGGTGCTTGGCCCGCTCGTGACGGTCCTGCCGCTTTCGGAGTATTTCTCCGCTCGTGAGTTCTGGGTCTATTTGAGCAACTCGATCGGGATCGTTCATTTCTATCTGCCCGGAGTTTTCGTCGAAAACCCGATGCGGATCGTCAATATCAACTTGTGGACAGTCCCGCACGAGATCGGCTGCTACGTCATCATTTCGGCCTTCATCATTTTCGGGACGTTGAGGCGGCCCGGCCTCGTTCTTGCCGCTGGGGCGGCGACCGTCGCCGCCGGACTGTTTCTGGCAGGTTACGACGCGGCGACGGGCGGAACGCTGAACCAGGGCTTCATAGGCGAGAAGATCTATCGCGTGTTGCATTCGCAGGTCTCTCGTCTTTATGTCGGCTTTCTTCTTGGAATAGCCGTGTTCTTGTACCGCGACAGGATACCCTATTCCCCGATCCTTGCGGTGACGGCCGCCGTTTGCCTGGTCGTCGGCGGCCTGTTTGAGCCGGAAACCACTATCTACCCGCTTATGAATCTCGTCTACGGCCCGGCGGTCGTTTATCTGACGGCATATCTCGGCGTCAGTCGGATCTGGCTCCCCAAACTCTTCAAGCAGGGAGACTATTCCTATGGCATTTACCTCTATGGCTTTCCTATTCAGCAGCTTGTTGTCCACATCTCGCCCGGCCTTGGGTATTTTGGCAATCTCACGATTAGCCTGATGGCGATCGGAATTTTTGCCGCCTTTTCCTGGCACTTCATTGAAAAACCGATCCTTGCGCAGCGGCGGCGCTTCTCCTTCGTGGCGCGAGTCCGCCTCGACGACGAAGGGGCCGAAGTCGCGTCGCATGCGACGGCGCCGCAGGCTTTGGACGAAAGAAAGACGCAAAGACCTGCCCCACCGGCGTGACATCGCATGGCGCAAGAATGCCCGGCCGGTCAAGCACATGCTTGATCCCGAAGATCGGGGCGCCGCCGGCATGCGCGGCGGATCGGGTTCTTCGCAGAGTCCCGCTTCGCCCTTGCGCTGGCTGGCGCGCTGGTGTTTTTATTTGAGCGTTCAGATAAATTGAGACGCCCAGATGAGCGAAGCCAGACCCAACCCGACCGAAACGCCGCGCGGCTGGAACCGGTCCGGCCTTCCCGGCTGGACTTATTCGAGCGACGCCCTTCTCGAACTGGAGACGGACCGCCTCTTCCGCCGCCACTGGCAGATCGTTTGTCATGTCGCCGACATGCCGGAGCCCGGCGACTTCATGACGCTCGACGTCGCCGGGGAGCGCGGGCTCGTGATCCGCGGGCGGGACGGGGCGGTTCGCGCCTTCCACAACCTTTGCCGCCATCGGGGCTCCCGCGTCGTGGCGGGGGAGCGCGGAAATGTGAGCGGCGCCATCGTCTGCCCCTTTCACGGCTGGACCTATGACCTGACGGGGCGGCTGCGAGGCGTCGCGCAGCCGCGGAGCCTGCCCGAACTGGATCCGGTGGAATGGGGCCTGAAGCCGCTGGAAATGGAGATCTGGCATGGCTTCGTCTTCGTCCGTTTCGCGCCCGGGCCGCAGCCCTCCGTCGCCGACCTCATGGCGCGGCACGCGGAGGAGATCGCGCCCTACCAGCCGGAAACCCTTGGCGCGACCGACGGACCCTTCTGGTCGGACCCGGCGCCGGTCAACTGGAAAGCGGTGCGGGATGTGGACAACGAGGGCTACCATGTCGCCATGGCCCATCCGGGCCTACACGAGCTCTACGGCCGCTATTACTATGACGAGCCCTTCGTGGACGGCACCTCCCGCTCCTTCGCCACCTTCAACCCCGGCGCCGGGCGGCTCTGGAGCGTGCAGCGCTACAAGAAGATCCTGCCGGAGGCGGACTGGCTGCCGGAAAGCCATCGCCGCGCTTGGCTATACATCGGGATTTTCCCGAACGCCGTAGTGAGCTTCTATCCGGACAGTGTGAACTTCTATCAGGAATTCCCTGTATCTGCAGGCGAATCCCGCGTCCGCGGGGCGACCTACCGGCTGCCGGACGAAAGCCGCGAATGGCGCGCCGCGCGGTATCTCTCCGGCCGGATCGATGCGATCACCGCCGAGGAGGACAAGCAGCTCACGATCTGGGCCGCCGAGGCGACGAGATCGAGCGCCTATGACGGCGTGATCCTCTCCGACCTCGAATACGGGGTGAAGAGCCACCATGACCAGTTGCGCGCGCTTCTTCCCGTCGTCACACTTGATGAAGAGCCGAGGGCGGAGGATATGGCGGCCGTGAACGAGAGGCTGGCGACCGAGAGGATCGGAGTCGAGTGAGCGCCGCGGAGGAGCGCGCGGCGCCGGTGGCCTATATCAGCCCTCGGCGGCGTTCACGCCGGATCGCTAACGCTCTCCGCGGCGAGGCGGCTCAAGGGCTCCTGCTCGTCAGCCCGACCTTCCTCTACGCGCTCGTCCTCCTCGCCGCCCCGCTCGCGCTCGTCCTCCTCCTCAGCTTCTGGACGCAGAACTATCTGGAGATCGACAGGACCTTCACCCTCGCAAACTATCGGGAGGCGTGGACGGACCCGCTCTATCGCCTCCTCATGCTCCGCTCACTGGCGATTTCCGGAATCGTTACGGTGCTGACGGTGATCCTGGCCTTCCCCATCGCCTATTTCGTCGCCTTCCATGTGAAGCGGAACCGCGCGCTTTGGCTCTTCCTCATCACGATCCCGTTCTGGACGAGCTATCTACTTCGCGTTTTCCTCTGGAAGGTGATCCTGGGCTACAATGGCGTCCTCAACAGCGCGCTGATTTGGCTCGGGCTGATAGAAGAGCCGCTGACCTTCATCCTCTACGACGTCAATGCGGTGATCCTGACGCTGACGCATGCTTGGGCGCCCTTCGCGATCCTTCCGATATACGTCGCCCTCTCCCGGATCGACCGGAGCCTGCTCGAGGCGGCGGAAGACCTCGGCGACGGGCCGCTCCGCCGTTTCTTCCGCGTCACGCTGCCGCTCGCAATGCCGGGCGTGCTTGCGGCGGCTCTGATCGTATTCATCCCCACCGTCGGGGATTATGTGACGCCGCGGCTCGTCGGCGGGTCGGACGGGTTGATGATCGCCAACATCATTCAGGTGCAGTTCGGCAAGGCGAACGACGCGCCGCTCGGCGCAGCGCTCTCCGTTTCCTCTATGGCGATCGTCGCTGCGATTTCCCTGATGTTGCTCCTTGTCGGGCGGCGCATCGGCGGGGCTTCGCGATGAGCGCGGCAGGGCGCAGCATGGGGCTTCGGGGCTACGCCCTCCTCTATCTCCTCTTCCTCTACGCCCCGGTCATCCTCCTGCCGCTCTTCGCCTTCAACGACAGCGCGATCATCGCTTTCCCGCTCTCTGGCTTCACCACAGCCGCCTTCACACAGCTCTGGGAGACGCCGGCGCTTCACGCCGCGGTCTGGAACAGCCTGAAGGTCGGCGTCGCGGCGGCGCTCATCAGCACCGCGCTCGGCATCTGCGCGGCGCGGGCGGCGACCCGGAGCCGCTTTCCCGGCAAGCGGCCGATCATGGGCCTCATCATGGCGCCGCTGGTTCTGCCGGAAATCATAATCGCGGTCGCGCTCCTCATCGTGCTGGTGCAGCTCGGCATGCCGCTCTCGCTGTGGACAGTCGCGCTCGGCCACGTCCTCATCTGCACGCCCTTCGCCGTCGCCATCCTCTCCTCCGCCTTCCTCGCGCTCGACCAGAGCCTTGAAGAGGCGTCGCTCGACCTCGGGGAGACCCGCGTCGGCACATTTTTCCGCGTCACGCTCCCGCTCGTTGCGCCGGGGATCGTGGCGAGCCTTCTCATCTCCTTCACCCTCTCGCTGGACGAGTTCATCATCGCCTTTTTCCTCACCGGGTCGGACGCGACCCTGCCTGTCTATATCTGGAGCCAGCTCCGCTTCACCGCGAAGCTGCCGAGTGTGATGGCGCTCGGCTTCCTCCTCCTCCTCTTCTCTCTACTCCTCCTCATCGCGGCGGAATGGTTCCGCCGCCGCGCGCGGCGGGGCGCTGGCGACGAGGGCTGGATATGAACGCGCCGCTCATCGCGCTCGACCGGGTGGAGAAGCGCTTCGGCGCCTTCACCGCGCTCCACGGCGTCTCCGCCGAGATCCGGGAGGGGGAGTTCTTCTCCCTCCTCGGCCCCTCCGGCTGCGGCAAGACCACGCTCCTCCGCTGCATCGCCGGGTTCGAGCAGCCGACCGGCGGCGAGATCCGGATCGACGGCGGCTCGATGGAGGGCGTGCCCGCCAACCGGCGGCCGACCAACATGGTGTTCCAGAGCTACGCCATCTTCCCGCACCTCGATGTGGCGCAGAACGTCGGCTACGGCCTCCGCCGCCTCGGCCTGAAGCGTGAGGAGGCGGCGCGCCGGGTGGAGGAGGCCCTGGCGATGGTCGATCTCGCCGGATACGGGGCGCGGCCCTCGGGCAAGCTCTCGGGCGGCCAGCGCCAGCGCGTCGCCCTCGCCCGCGCGCTCGTCATGCGCCCGCGCGTCCTCCTGCTGGACGAGCCGCTCTCCGCCCTCGACAAGAAGCTGCGGGAACAGATGCAGGCGGAGCTGCGGCGGCTCCAGCGCGCCGTCGGCATCACCTTCATCCTGGTGACGCACGATCAGGAGGAGGCGCTCATCATGTCGGACAGGATCGCGGTCATGTTCGACGGGCGGATCGCGCAGGTCGCGGATTCTGAGACGCTCTACCGCCGCCCGGTCAGCCGCCGCGTCGCCGCCTTCATCGGCGTGATGAATTTTCTGGAGGCGCGCGTCTCGGCCGCCTCCGGCAGCGGCATCGAGGCGGAGATCGAAGGGCTGGGCCGCGTCGCGCTTCGCGCCGAACAGGCTCCGGGCGGGGCCGCGGGTGCGCTCTCGGCCGGCGTCAGGCCCGAGCTTCTGAGCCTCCTCTGGCCGGGGGAAAGCGCGGAGCGCACGGCCGAAGGCGTGGTCGAGGATGTGGTCTATTACGGCTACATGACCGACTTCGCCGTCCGGCTCGATGGCATGGCCCGGCCCTTGACCGTCTCGATGCGGAATGCGGCCGGGCGGCGCGCGCCGGCTAAGGGGGAGCGCGTGCGTGTCGGCTGGTCCACCGAGTCGGTCGTGCTGCTCGCCTGACCTGTAAGCTCTAGAGCCGCGCACGAACCCATTCGTGGAACGCCGCGATCTCGTATTCCTCCTGCATCAACACGCCCGCCTCGAAAGGCGCGGCGCGGAGGCCGCGTTGGTTCCCCTCGCAGGCCGCCGCATCCTCCGCCATGACGCGCCTTGCAAAGGCGGCGAGCGCCGCGCCGTCGATCCCCGCATCGGGAGGCGCGAGCCATGTGGCCTCCAGCCGCGTCCGCCCCGGCTCGAGCGGCAGGACACGAACGGCGCGGGCATGGTCGAGATGTCCGACCATGAAGAAGGACGGCAGGATCACCGCGTAGGTCTGCCCGCGCGCGGCATCCTCGTCCGAAAGCCCGGGGAGGCGCGGGCCGGCGGCGCGCCCGTCCTCCGTCCAGCTTTCCGCCCCCTCGCGGAGCCGCCCGGTCAACGCCGACGGCGCGTCGGGCCCATGCCCGCGCCACGCCGGGTCGTCCTCCCGCTCCATGATCCCGCGCCCGTAGATCGGCACGAGCGCGGAGAGCGCGGGGTGGACGCCGGGGCAGTGCAGGCATTCGTTGAAATTCTCCCAGAAGAGCTTCCAGTCGCCCTCGATGTCGATGGTCTCCGCATGGACAGGCGCAAGCGCCCCTGGCCTCCAGGGCGCTAGGGGGGCGACGGCCGATGCGTGCTCAGCCTCGAAGTCGCCCTGCCCCCCGCCGGCGGCGTTGACGAAGACGAACCCGCCCCATTCCGCGACGCCGAGCGGAACGAGTCCGTGCCCCGCCCGGTCGAAGCCCTCCACCGCCCGCGCCTTGCCCGTCGCAAGCAGCCGGCCGTCCTCCGCATAGGTCCAGTCGTGATAGGGGCAGGAGATGCGCCCGCTCTCAACCCGCCCGGCGCCCTCCGGGCAAAGTTCCGCCCCCCGGTGGCGGCAGACATTGTGGAAGGCCCGGAGCGCGCCCGCCCCGTCGCGGAGCGCGAGCACGTTCATCCCCGCGATTGCGCCGGAGAACCGGGCGCCAGGCGCCGCCAGCGCCTCCGCCCGCGTGAAGGCGACCCAGCCTTTCCGCCAGATCGCCCCCATCTCCCGCTGATGCTGCGCCGGGTCGCCATACCAAGCTGCGGTCAACGAGGCGATGGCCCGTTTCAGGCCGTTGAAGCCCTCCGCCCGCTCCGCCGCCCTCTCCAAGGCCCGCCTCAGAACCCGGCCTTGATGCGCTCGAACTCGGCGATCATCTTCTCGCGCAACTCGAACGGGAGCGGAGACTGCCAGAGCGTGCTTTCGGAGAAGGACTCGAAATCGTCGAACCCCGCCGCCTTCAGCGCCTCGGGGTCGAGCGCGCCCATCGCCTTCGCGTTCGAATGGCCGTAACCCCAAGCGTTCACGATGTAATCCGCCGTCCGCGGCTCCAGCCATGCGTTGATGAAGTCATAGGCCTTGTCCTCCGAACCCTCGCCGCCTTCGAGCTTCACATAGCCGCAAACCCAGGTGGAGGAGCCTTCCTTCGTAGCCCGGTTCATTGCGACAGGATGCCCCTCCGCCTGCATCGTCGTCGGCGTCTCGTTCCACGCCCAGGCCAGCAGCACCTCGTCCGAGGCCATGAGCTGGGAGAGCTGCGAATTGTCCAGCCAGTAGGCGCGAGTGTTGGCGTGCGCCTTGCGGAGGAAGTCCGAAGCCGCCGCGAACTCGGCGTCGGTCGCCTTCGTCCAGTCCTTCACCCCGACGGCGAGGAAGCCGAGGGCGTAGGCGTCGTCCACATTATCGGGGAGCGAGACCCGGCCCTCGTATTTCGGGGAAATGAAGGATTGCAGCGTGGCTGCATCCTCCGCCGGCACCTCGTCGGTGCGATAGACAAGCCCGGTCGCACCCCAGTCGAGCGGCACGATCCAGGCTTTGCCGTCCTCCACGAAGCCCTCCATGGCCTTGAACTCGGCCATCACGTTCTCCCATTCCGGGATACGGCTCGTGTCGATCGGCCTAAGGAGCCCCGCCTCGCGCCATTTCACTACGGATTGAGAGCAGGGATGCGCGAGGTCCGCGCGGAAGCCAGAGCGAAGCTTCTGGAACGCCTCCTCCTCGTCGCTGAAGAAGGAATATGTCGGGATCTCTTGATGCGAGGCGAGATAGGACTGGTAGAATTCCGGGTCCTCATATCCCGCCCAGTCGAAGATGACGAGGTCCGGGTCGGCCGCGAAGGCGCCCTGCGCGGCGATCAGCGCAGCGGCGGAGATCGCGGTAATCCTTGCTATGGTCATGCGGTCGTCTCCCTGTCTGTGGCCCTTCGGGCTCGATGCGTGAAGGCTAGGCGCGGCGCGGCGACCCCTCAAGTTTTATTTGAGCGCTTATATAATTTTAACGCTTTGCCACGCTCTCAGCTTGCACGGGTCCGCGCCGACGCCAAGCTGGAATTGTCGAAACGCGGAGGGACTCATGACGGAAACGATCAGGACCGGAGGCTGCCTCTGCGGCGCGCTCCGGTTCGAAGCGACGGGGGAGCCTCAGGACATAGGCTGGTGCCATTGTCGCATGTGCCAGCGCTCCTCCGGCGCTCCGGCGCAGGTCTGGGCGCTCTACCCGCCCGAGGCGTTCCGCTGGACGAAGGGTAAGCCCGCCGTCTACGTCTCGTCGGCGAATGGGCGGCGGGATTTCTGCGCGGTCTGCGGTTCGCAGGTCTCCTTCCGTGACGGAGAGCACGTCTCCCCGAATGTCGGATGCTTCGACGAGCCGGAGGGGCTGAAACCTCGTCGGCATATCTGGGAGGAAAGCCGGATCGCCTGGTTCGAAACGCCGGATGGCCTGCCTCGGAGCCCGAGGGGCGTCGACTGAAACCTTAGAACATCTCCGCCTCGACCTGTCCGATGGCCTTGTCGAGAATGTCGAACATCCGGTCGATCTCGTCCCGTTTGATGATAAGCGGCGGGGAAAAGACGCACATGTTGATCAGCGGGCGCACGATCAGCCCCATAGCCTCGCATTTTGCATCGACCCGCGCGCCGAACTCGAAGTCGACGGCGAGCCTTTCCTTCTCCTTCATCCCTGGCGCGGGTCGCCCCTCGACGCAACCGACGAGGCCGAGCCCGCGCGTGTCGCCCACGATATCGTGGCGCCTGAGGTCATTGAGCCGCGCGAGGAAATGGGGGGAAACCTCCCGCACATGCTCCAGAAGCCGCTCCCGCTCGATGATCTCGATGCTCTTAAGCGCGGCGGCGCAGCAGACCGGGTGGCCGGAATAGGTGTAGCCGTTCTTGAAGGCGACATCCTCGCGCCCCTCGGCGTAGATTTCGTTCATCAGCCGGTCCGAGATGATCGTCGCGCCGAGCGGGAGATAGCCGGAGGTGAGGCCTTTCGCGCAGGTGATGATATCGGGAACGATGCCGAACACATCTTCCGAGGCGAACCAGTGGCCGAGCCGACCGAAGGCCGTCACCACCTCGTCCGCGATGTAGAGGATATCGTGCGCGCGGCAGATCTCCCGGCTCCGCCGGTGATAGCCGACCGGAGGAACTACGACGCCGCCGGAGGCCATGACGGGCTCCGAGATATAGGCGGCGATGGTCTCCGCCCCCTCTTCCGCGATGGCCGCCTCCAGCTCCCCGATCTTGGCGTCGCACCACTCCGCCTCGCTCATCCCCTCGGCCCGGATCGAGGGGTTGATGTTCGGTAGAACCCGGACCAGCCGTTTCTCGATGTCGAGCACCGACCCGTCCCGCTCCTTGCCCGAGACGCTGGCGGAGAGGTAAGTGGAGCCGTGATAGCTCTTCTCTCGGGAGAGAAAGCGTTTCTTTTCAGGCTTTCCACGGAGGTTGTTGTAAAACTGCGCGAAGCGAAGCGCGCTGTCCACGGCGGAGGAGCCGCCGGTGGCGAAGAAGACAGTGTTTAGGTCCCCCGGCGCCAGCATCGCCAGCTTTCTCGCCAGTTCCGCCGAAGGGCGGGAGGCGAAGGACCAGGGCGAGTGATAAGCGAGACGCATCGCCTGAGCGCCAATCGCCTCCGCCATCTCCTTGCGGCCATAGCCGATCTGCACGCACCACATGCCGCCCGGCCCGTCGATATAGCGGCGACCCTCGGCGTCGATCAATTCGATCCCCTCGCCCTCCGCAGCAACCATGCGGTCCGCATCCTCCGTCCCCATGCTCTCCCACGGATGGAGAAAATGCTCGTTATCCCACCGGCGGATGGCGCGGGTCGTGGGGGCTCGCGAGGCCTGGCTGTTCATCGGTCTCTCCTGTGGTCAGCGTCGGGCGGGCGGGGTCGCCCGCGCGCGGTCGGGGCGGAAGGCGGCGCGGGGGCCCGGGCGGGCGCGGGCCATGCGCCGCTCCCACTTGCCTTCCTTGAAAAGGTAGATCTCGGCGAAGAGGTCTGCGCCCTCGGCCTCGCCCTCGATCTCAGCGAAGGCGACGTTGCGCTTCGCCGTCGGCGACCAGAGCGCGGACGTGACATGGCCGACCTCGCGCCAGCGGCCAAACATGCCGCGCCGGTAGAGGAGCGCGCCGGAAGCCGCTCTGGAGCCATCGATATCCAGCGTCACAAGACGCCGTTTGGGCGGCTCTTCCTTCAATGCGAGGAGCGCACGGCGGCCATTGAAATGCCCCTTCGCGAAATCGACATGCCTGCCGAGCCCGAGTTCGAACGGCGTGCGCCCCCGGCTCGGGCGCTCCGCGGCGTGGATGGACTGGAAGTCGAACCCCGTCATCGGGAAGCCCGCCTCGATCCGCGCCATGTCGAGCGCCTCCATCCCGGCTGGGAGGATGCCGAAAACCCGCCCCGCCTCAATCAGCCGGTCCCAGAGCGCGAGCGCGTGCTCCGTGGCGATCCAGAGCTCGTAGCCGAGATCGCCGGTGAACCCGGTGCGGGAGACGAGGAGACCAGGCTCCGGCTCCGCAAGATCGAAAGGCCGGAGCGAGGAAACTTGCAGCCCAGCCGCCTCCAGCACGGAGAAACTGGTCGGCCCCTGGAGCGCAAGCGCGGCGAGGGCCTCCGTCTCGTCGCTCACCGCTGCATCTAATCCCTCCGCCGCGTCTATCAGCCAAGTCAGCATCCGTTCCTGACAACAGAGACGGAAGCGCTCCGGTCCGAGGCGGAAGATCGTGCCGTCGTCGATCGCCATCCCGTCTTCATCGCACCAGAGCGCATAGCCGACGCGGCCGGGGGCGATCTTCGCGACGTCGCGGGTGACGACGCGATTGAGCACGCGCTCCGCCTCCGGCCCCTCGATCCGGTATTTCCGCATCGGGGAGATGTCGATCAGAGCCGCCTGGTTGCGGATCGCGAAATACTCGCGGCCCGTCGCGTCAAGCTTCCGGGGGGAGAGGACGCCGGCCCAGTCCGCCCAGTCCTTCGCCGTGGAGGCGGCTTCGAGCCGGGGATGGAACGGGCCCGGGAGCGGGCCGGAGAGGGAGGGGGCGCGGCTCATCGCATCGCCTCCAGCGCGGCGCGGGCGCCGTTGAGGCCGGGAAGGCCCGTCACATCCCCGCCCGGATGCGCGCCGGCGCCGCAGAGAAAGAGACCCGGCGGACCCATCGCATGGCGCGCCATGCCGTTTGCGGGCCGGAGCGTCAGGAACTGGTCGAGCGCGATCTCCCCGTGATGCCAGTGGCCGCCGGGCGCGCCCGTCATCGCCTCGATATCGGCGGGGGAAAGCGCCCCGGCATGGCGAACCTCCCCGCCGAGGCCAGGCGCGACCGTCTCCAGCGCGGCGAGCGTCGCGGCGACGATCCGGTCGCGCGGCGCGTCATGGGGAACGCATTGCACAGTGAGCGAAAGCCGCGCGCCGTCGATCCGCCCCTCCATGACCGGAAGGGCCGGGAGGCGGCCGTATTTCACCGGATCATAGGCCGGCTCCACCGCCTGAACCGAGGGCGCGAGGACAAGCCGCGCGCCGTGATGCGCCGGGTCGAGCCCCGGGAGGCGCGGCGGCGCGGCGAAGTCGAGATCGACGCGCGCGGCGGCGCCTTGGGCGCGGATCGCGCCTATCCGGCGCTGCGCCTCGATATCGAAGAGCGCCGGCCCGGCGAGCGCCAGCGTCTGCGCGGCGCCGAGGCTGGAGAGGACGAGATCGGCCTCCACGCGCTCGCCATCGTCAAGCAGAACGCCGTGCGCCCGGTCGTCTTCGAAGAGGATGCGCGCGGCGCCGGCGCCGAGGCGGAGGCGCGCGCCCTTGCCTTCCGACGCCGCCGCGAGCCGCGCGGCGAGCCCCTCCATCCGCCGGAGCGGCGCGCGGCGGAGAAGTAGCGGCACGACCGTTCCCGGCGCCATCGGCCCGGCGCGGGAGCCGAGCACGGAGTCGAAGGCGAGGAGGCCCGCCAGCGGCCCTTCCGGCAGCGCGTCCGCCGCCAGATCGGCGGCGTTGGAAAGGCCGATGCGCAGCAATTCCCGCATGTCCCGCGCGCCGAGCAGGCGGAGGCGAAGCGCAAAGCGGAGGAGGCCGGGCAAGCCCTCGGCCCGGAGCCGCATCGGCGGCGGCGCGCCGGTCAGCAGAGGGGCGAGCGCGGCGGCGAACCGGTCGAGCCGGCGGGAAAGCACCCGCCAGCGTTCCGCGCCCGGATGCGCAGAGCCGTCAGCGAACCGCGCCTCGGCGCCCTCCACCAGCACATGCCGCCCCGATGGGCAGAGCGCGACGGTCGGGATCGCGGGGCCGAGAGCGCCGGGCTTCAGCCCGAGCGCTTCGAGCGCTGCGGGATGCGGCCCGCGGGCGAAAAGGCCGAGCGCCATCATGCCGCCGGGCGCGGCCCCGCGCTCGATCACGGTAACTTCGCATCCCCCGCGCGCGAGCGCCGCCGCCGCGACGAGGCCGTTGACGCCCGCCCCGATCACCGCCGCCTTCAACCGCTCCGCCATCCCCGCCTCACGCCGCGCGGAACGCGGCTTCGTCCCGCCCGCCGCGCTTCATGTCGCGCAGGATTTCCCGCGCCGCGTTCGCGCCCGCCGCCGCCATCACGCCCCCGCCCGGATGGGCCGAGGAGCCGACGAGCCACAGGCCGGGGAGCGGCGAGCGGTGCCGCGCCCAGCCTGGAACCGGGCGGTTGAAGAGAAGCTGGTCGAACGTCAGCTCCCCCTGGAAGATGTTTCCCTCGCTGAGCCCCACCTCCCGCTCGATGTCCACAGGCGCGCGCAGCTCGGAATGGCGGATCAGGCCGCGAAAGCCGGGGCTCACCGCTTCGATCTTGTCGAGAACGGCGGCCTTGAGCCCCTCCCGCGCCGCCTCGTCCCAATGCGCCGGGTCGCGCACGCCATCCCGCGCGAGGTCGTAAGGCGCGTATTGCACGAAGATCGAGGCCATATGCGCGCCTGGCGGCGCCATCGTCGGGTCGATCCGGCTCGGGATCAGCATGTCGAAATAGGGGGCTGCGGAGAAGCGGCCCTCCTTCCAGTCGTCATAGGCGGCTTCGAGCTCGAGGAGGCTCTCCGAGGCGTGGAGATCGCCGGAAAGAAAGGGCGCCTCCCCCTTCACCGCCGGGAAGACAGGCGGGCCGTCGAGCGCGATGTTGAGCTTCGCCGAAGAGCCGCGGATGCGGAAGCGGCGGACCGCGTCGAGGAAGTCATCAGGCAGCGCGCCTGGCTCGACGCAGCCGAGAAAGGTGCGTTTCGCATCCATGTTCGAGGCGACGAGCGGGGCGCGGATCTCCTCCCCACCCTTGAGGACGACCCCCGCCGCGGCCCCGTCTTTCACCAGAATGCGCTCCACCTCCGCATTCACCCGAATCTCGCCGCCCGCCGCGCGGAGCGCCCCCGCGAGCGCGGCGGAAACCGCGCCCATGCCGCCGCGCGCGAAGCCCCACGCCCCTATCGCCCCGTCAAGATCGCCCATGTAATGATGCAGCAGCACATAGGCCGTGCCCGGCGAATAGACGCCGAGCCCGGTGCCGATGATCCCGCTGCCCGCCAGATGCGCCTTGATGAGCGGGTGCTCGATGAACCCGTCGAGGAAATCGCCGACGGAGGCTGTCCAGAACCGGACCGCCTCCCCCATCTCCCGCTCCCCGAGGTCGTGGAGGCGGCGGAGGAGGAAGAGAAGCTCCCCGAGGTCGCGCGGATGGAAGGAGGCCGGGTCCGGCGCCGAGCGGAGGAGTAGCGGGCGCACGAAGCGGCATTGCCGCGTCACCGCCCGGGCGAAGCGCTCGTAGCCCTCGACGTCCCGCGGCGAGAGGCGCGCGATCTCCCGCTCCAGCGCGCGTTGATCGTGATGATAGGCGAAATACTCGCCGCCCTTCGTGAAGCTGGCGCCGCCTGTATAGGGGATGACCTGAAGCCCGTGGCGCGCAAGGTCGAGGTCGCGGGCGACTTCGGGGCGGAGCAGCGAGCAGACATAGGAGCAGTTGGAATAGGTCCAGCCCGGCTCCAGCTCCCGGCTTACCGCTGCGCCGCCGACGATGTCGCTCCGCTCAACAACGAGGACGGAAAGACCGGCGCGCGCCAGATAGGCCCCCGCGGTCAGCCCGTTATGGCCGCCGCCGGCGATGATCGCGTCGTAGCTCCGCGCCTGACTCATCCGTCCATCCCCCGCAAGGTCATCTAGCGGGCCAGGGAACAGGCGCGCAATATTTTTCTGAGCGCTCAAATAAAATAAAGGCCCCATTGCAATCCAGCCCGCTCTGAAGTGTAGACTCGCCGCGAGGGAAGCCCCGGCCGGGAGCGGGAGGCGATGCAGACCAAGGCGAGAAAGCCGCGCGCGGAGAACGCCGCAAAACGCAGCCTCCAGATGATCGAGGCGACGCTCCGCTCCGTCGCCCGTCACGGCCTCGCGCGCACCACGCTCGCCAGCGTAAGCGCGGAAGCGGGGCTGAGCCAGGGCGTCGCGGTCTTCTATTTCGAGAGCAAGGACAAGCTTCTGGCCGCGGCCTTCCGGCACCATTACGAGATATACCGGAAAACATGGCGCGCCGCCTTCGAGAGCGCGGGGGCGGACCCTGCGGCGCAGGTCGCCGCCATCGTGCGCGCGGATTTCGACCCGACGGTGTTCAACCGGGAATCGCTCGCCGTCTGGCACGCCTACTGGGGCGATTCGACCGCGCGGCCGCTCTACGCCGACATCAGCCAGGAATACGACCGGGAGCGCGGCGAGGCGCTCGCGCTCGCCTGCGCCGCGCTCGCAGGGGGCGACCGGGCGGCGGGGTCGGAAATGGCGGCGGCGATCGACGCCCTGTCGGACGGGCTCTGGCTCCGCGCACATCTCACCCCCGTCTGGTCCGGTCCGGGCGACTCGCTCGCCCTCGCCGGCAGCCTCGTCGCGCGCCACGGGTTCGAGGCTGCGCGGCGCGCCGGCGGGCTTATCTCCGCAACCTGAAGAAAGGCCCCCTATGTCCGAAGGCGGCGATCTCTATGACGACCGGCACATCGCCTTTCTCGAGGCGCTCTGGGGCGAGGGCTACCTCTCTCCCGGAGGGGCGGAAGAGGTGGCGCGCGTGCTCGCCGGGCTAGACCTTGCCGGGATGGCGGCGCTCGACATCGGCTGCGGCTCGGGCGGCATCACGGTGGCGCTGGCGAGAGATTACGGCGCGGCGCAGGTGACTGGTATCGACGTCGAGGCCCCGGTCTGCGCGGCCGCTCGGCGGCGGGCGGAGGCGGCGGGGCTCTCCGACAGGGTGGATATCGTCCAGGTCGAACCCGGCCCCCTGCCCTTCCCCGAATGCGAGTTCGACCTCGTCTTCTCCAAGGATTCCATCGTCCATATCCCCGACAAGGAGGCGCTGGCGCGGGACGTCTTCCGCGTGCTGAAGCCCGGCGGCGTCTTCGCCGCCTCCGACTGGCTGATCGGCCATGACGGCCCGCCCTCGCCGGAGATGGAGGCCTATCTTAAGGCGGAGGCGCTCGATTTCGGCATGGCCTCGCCCGCCCGCTACCGCGCAGCGCTGGAGGCGGCCGGGTTCGAGGGTGTGACGGTGACGGACCGGAACCCCTGGTATCGCGAGGTCGCGCGCGCCGAACTCGCCCGGCTCGAAGGGCCCGAGCGCGCCACCTTCGAAGCGGCCCTCGGACAGGAGGAGATCGCCCGGCAAATCTTGACGTGGAAGGCGATGATCGTTGTCCTCGACAAGGGCGAGCACCGCCCGAGCCACCTCCGCGCCCGAAAACCGGGCTGAGGCTTCACCGCCGTCCGCAGCGCATCGGCTGGCCGGCCCAGATCATCTCCGCAACGCCGCCGCGCTCGATGAAGTCGAGCCCGCCGGTGTTGTAATGGATCGCGCCCTCATCTTCCCAGCCGACGGCGATGTATTGCGGCCAGTCGCCACCCGGCGTCCGCGTGAAGACGCCGACGGGCGGTTCGGTGTCGTAGAAAACGGCCGTTAGCATTTCGAACGCACCCCCATCGCAACTGTAGCTCACGGCCGGCGGAGCCTCGACCTCGCCTGCCTGTACCGAGAGAACCGCGATCCGGTCCCTATACGCCGTCTCGATATGGACGCGCGGGTCCGCCGCCTTCCAGGCCTCGTTCCGCCCCTTGATCCAGCCGCGCTGGTAGGTCCGGATGATGCGGAAATCCTCGACCGAAGTCTGCGCCTCGATCTTCTTGTAAAGACGGGCGATCTCGCGGTCGAGCGCGGCGAGCGCCTCGTCTTCGCAGATGATCGCCTCGGCGCTGCCCTCGCCGACGCCGGAACAATCGAACGAAGGTTCCGCCGCTGAGACGCCAGAAAAGAAGACCGATAGAGCGACAGCGGCAATGCTTCGGCTGATCGCGCTCATAGTGGTCCCCGCTACTGCTGCCGAAACGAGGATGGACGCCCGCGTCGCGGGCCTCAAGCGATTCCACCCGAAAGTCTAGCCACGCCTCCTGAACCGGAACCGGATCGGCTCCTTGGGCCGCGTCGTCAACTTTCCTACGGGCATGACGCGGCCGGGCGAGAGCGCCTCCAGGTCAAAGCGCCGGCAGATCTCCGCCAGGATCAGCACGCTTTCCGTCGTCGCAAAGGCGGCGCCTGTGCATACGCGCGGGCCGAGGCCGAAGGGCATGTAGGCGAGCCCCGCCGCCCGGCTCATGCGTCCCGGCAAGTGCCTGTCAGGCTTGAAAAGATCGGGGTGGCGCCAGAATTTGCGGTGCCGGTGCAGGAGCCAAGGCGAGATCACGACGAGCCCGCCAGCGCTGATCTTTTCCCGCCCGATCACGTCGTCCTTCAGCGCGATACGCGTAATGAAGGAGACGGGCGGATAGAGCCGCAGAACCTCCCGGAAGACGTTCCGCGCGTGGATGAGCTGACGGAGATGACCGAAGCGGACAGGGCCGTCTCCGACCACGCGCCGGGCCTCCGCCCGGATCCGGGCTAGATGGGAGGGCTGCTGCGACAGGATGAAGAACGCCCAGGTCAGCGCGCTGGCGGAGGTCTCGTGCCCGGCGAGGAAGAACACGGCGATCTGGTCTATCAGCGCCTCGCGGTCGAACGCCTCGCCCGTCTCCGGGTCGCGGGCCGCGATCACGTCCCCGGCGATGTCGTCCCGCCTCTCCCCGCTCGCGAGGCGCCGGTCGATCATCACGCCGAGCCGCTCCCGGATTTCACGGCACATGGCGGTGACGCGGGCGGGCGGCTCGATCCGGCTCCAGGCCGGGCTTTCCAGCATCACCTTCGGCTCGATCTGCGGCACGGCGTTCTGGTATTCGGCGAAGGCGTGGAAGACAGCCGAGGCGTCCTCCCCCTCGATCGGCTCGGAAAAGATCGTGCGGAAGACGATGTCGGCGGTCAGCCGGCTCATCTCCTCATCAAGCGTCACCGGCGCGCCCGCCGCGCTTTCGAGCCGGGCGCAGAAGGCGCCGGTGGCTTCCGCCATCTGGTCGAAGGCGGACCTGATCCGCATATGGGCGAAGGCCGGGTCGATCATCCGGCGCTGCCGCGCCCACGTCTCCCCGCCCGAAATGAAGATCCCCTCCCCCACCAGCGGCGTCAGCGCGCCCACCATCAGGTCGCTCTTCGGATAGTTGGCGACGCGCTCCCCCAGCACCTGGCGCGCGAGATTGGGGTGATTGACGATGTAGATCGGCCGCTTGCCGATCGGCGCGCGGCTCACAAAGCTCTCGTAGGCCGGCTCGGGCAGGAGTGCGAGCACGTCCCGCGGGCCGAGGAGGAGGGCGGAGGCGAAGGCCGCCGCAGCGGATTTCGGCTTCGGCGCGGGCGGGCGATAGGGCGCTGTCATGGTCACCGTGACAAGGATCGCGCGGAGCCTTAGCGGCCCGGGCCGCGATGTCAAACCGGCCCCGCGTGACTTAGCTTCGCGCCGGCGCTAGGACCGCAAGGGGAGGATGCGCGATGGATTTCGACTCTTACGGGCCTTGGGCCCGCCGCGCCGTGGACTGGACGCTGGACTATCACCGCACGATCCGCGACCGGCCGGTGCGCCCGCCGCTCGCTCCCGGCGCGACGCTGGCGAAGCTCCCCGAAAGCCCGCCCGAAGCGGCGGAGCCGATGGAGGCGATCTTCGCCGATTTCGAGCGGATCGTGCCGGAAGGGATGACCCACTGGCAGCATCCGCGCTTCATGGCCTATTTCCCCTCAAACGCCGCGCCGGCCTCGATCCTCGCCGAGCAACTCGCCAACGCCATCTCCGCCAACCTGCTGATCTGGCAGGGCAGCCCTGCGGGAACGGAGATGGAGACGCGGATGGTGGACTGGCTCCGCCAGGCGCTCGGCCTGCCCGAATGCTACAAGGGCCTGATCCAGGACAGCGCCTCAACAGCCACAACCTGCGCCGTGCTGACGATGAGGGAGCGCTCCATGGGCTGGCGCGGCATCCGCTCCGGCGTCGCCGGGGAGGCGAAGCCGCGCATCTACGCCTCCGCCCAGACCCATTCGAGCGTGGACAAGGCCAGCTGGATCGCCGGCGTGGGGCAGGACAATCTCGTGAAGATCGGCACGGACGCCGACTACGGAATGCGCCCCGACCTGCTGCGCGAGGCCATCCGGGCGGACCGCGCGGCGGGCCTCGCGCCCGCCGGCATAGTCCTCTGCGTCGGCGGCACCTCCATCGGCGCGATAGACCCGGTCTCCGCCGTCCTCGACGTGGCGGAGGAGGAGGGGCTCTATACCCATGTTGACGCGGCCTGGGCCGGCTCTGCGATGATCTGCCCGGAATTCCGCACGCTTTGGGCGGGCGTGGAGCGGGCGGACAGCATAGTCTTCAACCCGCACAAATGGCTCGGCGCGAATTTCGACTGTTCGGTGCAGTTCCTGAAGGACCCATCAGAGCAGGTCCGCACCCTGGGCCTCCGCCCCTCGTACCTGGAGACGGGCGGGGCGGACGGGATCGTGAACTATTCCGAATGGACCCTCCCCCTCGGCCGCCGCTTCCGCGCGCTGAAGCTCTGGTTCCTGATCCGCGCCTATGGGCTCGAAGGTCTCCGCCGCCGCATCCGCGATCATGTGGACTGGACGGCGGAGGCGGAGGCGCGGATCGCGGGCATGGAGGGCCTTGAGATCGTCACCGCGCGCCGCCTTGCGCTCTTCACCTTCGCGCACAAGGCGGGAAATGAGCGAACGGCGGCGCTGCTGGAGGCGATCAACGCCGACGGGCGGACCTACCTCACGCAGACGATGCACGAGGGGCGCTACGTCATCCGCGTCACGATGGGCCAGTTCGACATGACGCGGGAGGACATGATCGCCGCGATGGACGCCGTCGAGGAGGTCAACGCGGCGCTCGGCGGGGGATAGACCGGTGAGGAAACGGCGATGACGATCCGCAGGCGTTGCTATGACCTGCTGGAGCCGCGCCGCGGCGAGCGGGCGGGGCGCATCGTCGACGCCTTCCTCATATGCCTGATCCTCGTGAACGTTCTCGCGGTGATCCTCGAGACGGTGCCCACGATCTACCATCACCATGAGGCGAGTTTCGCCGCGTTCGAGGCGGTCTCCATCGCTATTTTCACGGCGGAGTACGCGCTCCGGCTCTGGTCCTCCGTCGAGGCGCCAGGGACGGAGGGGCCGCCTTGGCGCGCGCGGCTACGGTGGATGCGCACGCCGGGCGCGCTGATCGACCTCCTTGTCATCGCGCCGTTCTATCTCCTCTTCTTTCTCGGGGCGGATCTGAGGGCGCTGCGCGTCGTGCGCCTGCTGCGCATCTTCAAGCTCTCCCGCTATTCGCCCGCCTTCACGATGATCGTCCATGTTCTCCGGCGGGAGGCGGGCGCCTTTCTCGTCAGCTTCGCGATCCTCTTCGTCCTCCTCGTGCTGACCGCAACCGGAGCCTATCTCGTGGAGCGGGAAGCGCAGCCGGAGGCGTTCGGCTCGATCCCGGCGGCGATGTGGTGGGCGATCGCCACGCTCACCACCGTCGGCTACGGGGACGTGACGCCCGTGACAGTGGCCGGCAAGGTGTTTGGCGGCTTCGTGACGGCGATCGGCATTGGCATCGCCGCGCTTCCGGCCGGCATCCTCGCCGGCGGGATCACCGCGGAAATGGCCGCCCGGCGCGCTGCGATGCGGCGGGACTATCTCGCCGCGCTGCTCGACGGGCGCGTGATGCTCGACGACGCGCCGGCGCTCGAGCGGCGGCGCAAGGAATACGGGCTTTCGACTGAAGATGCAGCCGAGGTGCATGCAGAGGCCGCCTCCCGCCTCGCCGGTTCGGGCGCTTGCCCACATTGCGGCGGCGCGCTGCCGCGGGAGGACGGGGCCTGACCGGCTTCAGAAGCGGGGGCGCCTGCCCATGAGGCAGAAATCAAGAGAACGCTCGGGCAGCAGCCCGATCTGTTCAAAGGCGGTCATGAAGTCGATGACGTTGTGGCCCTCGACGACGCGGCCCTGATGGATCCGGACCATCATCTGCGTGCGCGTCGCCACCTCCTTCCCCGACTTGCGGTGACGGGCGAGAATGGCGGCCGTGGCGGCGATCCATTCGCCCTCCTCGATGCTGCGGTCGATCACGACCCGGATGTCGTCGAACTGGTCGAGGAGGAGCCGGCGCACCGCGTCGAAGGCGCGGGCGCTTTCCAGCGCCTCGCTCTCCAGCCCGTCGACCACCGCTTCGGCGGAGAGAAGCTCATCGAGGGCGTTCGGGTCGCGATCCGTCCAGACCCGCGTCTCGAACCGTTCCAGAATTTCGCGCAAATGCCCCTTGCCCATACGCCCCTCGCCAAAACGCCCAGCATCTGCGCCTTCAGATACCACACGCAATGCGTGCAGGCGAGAGCGTGAGAGAAGGCGCTTCAGGCCGCTGCAGGCGTCGGAGCGCGGCGGAGCGTCGCGGAAAGGAGGCGGATATGCGCCGGGCCGACCTCGCAACACCCGCCGATGATCTCCGCGCCCGCCGTCGCCCAGGCCTCGGCGAATGCGAGATAGGCCTCCGGGTCGAGATCGCGCCGGGCGGTGAGAGCGGCGACAGTCGGCCGGTCCTTCAGGAAGGCTTCCGAGATATGGGTGAAGCCGTTGGCGTAGGCGCCGAGCGGAACGCCCGCTCCGGCGAGCCGCGGCAGCGCGGCGCTCACCGCCTCGGGCGTCGAGCAGTTCACGAGCAGCGCGGCCGGCGAAAGCTCGGCGACGACGGGCAGGATCGCCTCCACCGGCTCGCCGGAGCGGAGCCGGGTGCCGTCCGCATCCGCGACGGTGATCGATAGCCAGACGGGCTTGCCCGCGACCGAGGCGCCCATGACGGCGCCGCGGGCCTGCTCCACAGAGGCCATCGTCTCGCAGATATAGAGATCGACGAAGGGCGCCTGGATGCGCGCAATCTCGGCGTAGACCTCCGCCGCCTGATCCGCCGGCGGCGCGAGTTCGGGCCGGTAGGAGGCGCCGATGGGCCCGAGCGAGCCGGCGACCCGGCCCGCGCCATTCGCGTCCCGCGCCTCCGCCGCGATGCGGCAGGCGGTCTCGTGAAGGTCGCGGAAGCGATGTTCGAGGCCGTGGGCCGCCAGACGATCCCTAAGCACGGCGTAGCTGTTCGCGGTCGCGATCTCCGCCCCGGCCGCGAAGTAATCGTCGTGCACGGAGCGGACGAGCTCCGGCCGCTCCAGCATCACCGAAGTCGCCCAGAGCGGGGTCGGCGCGGACCCGGCCCGCGCCACCAACTCCTGCCCCATGCCGCCATCGAGAATCGTGATCGTCATGCCGCCTCCCTCAGGCTCTCCGCAAACCGCGCGAGGCGGCGGAGCGCCGCGACCATCGCATCGTCCTCTATCGTCAACGCGACACGGACATGGCCCGCCGCCGCCTCCCCGAAACTCTCGCCGGGCATAACGGCGATGCGCTCGCGCTCCAGCAGCGCCATCGCGAACGCTTCGCCGCCCATGCCCGTGGCCCGGATGTCGAGCATCACATACATCGCGCCCTGCGGCGGCGAGACGGCGACGGCGGAGCCCGCCAGCGCGGCGACGGCGCGGTTCCTCCGGCGGGTGTAGAGCGCTGCGACTTCCGCCTCCTCCGCCGCGCCCTCGCGCAGAGCCGTCTCCGCCGCATCCTGGATGAAGCCCGGAACGCCATAGGTCGTGCCGTTGGCGAGGCCGCGCATCGCCTCGATCGCCGCCTCCGGGCCGACCACCCAACCGAGGCGGAAGCCTGTCATCACATGGCTCTTCGAGAGCGAGCCGACGACGAGCGTCCGCTCCGCCATGCCCGGCAGCGCGCGGGGGGAGATATGCTCGCCCTCGTGAACCTGCCCGGAATAAACCTCGTCCGAGATCAGCCAGAGGTCATGCCGGATGCAGACCTCAGCGATCCCCTCCAGCGTCTCCCGCGAATAGACCGCGCCAGTCGGGTTGTGGGGCGTATTGATCAGGAGAGCGCGGGCGCCCTCCGCCGCCGCGTCGAGCGCTGCGCGCTCGAGCTGAAACCCCGCCTCGGGCCGGGCCTTCACCGTCCGCACATGGCCGCCCGCGCCGCGGACCGTTGCCGGATAGGTTGCGTAGAACGGGTCGACGATCAGCGCCGTATCGCCGGGGTCGAGCGCGGCGCACATGGAGGCGAAGAGCGCGGCCTGCCCGCCGGTGGTGACGATCACGTTCCCGCGCTCCGTCGGAACCCCAGTCTCCGCCGCCACACGCTCGGCGATGGCGTCGCGCAGGCCGGGCTGGCCGAGCGCGAGCGCATAGCCCGTGTTGCCGCCGCGGGCCGAGGCCTCCATAGCGTCGAGGATGAAGGGGGCCGTCTTCCGGTCATGCTCGCCTATGCAGAGCATGGTCACCGGCTCCCCCGCCGCCAGCATGTCCCGCGCGCGGTAATAGACGGACCAGCCGTCGCCGCGCGGGCCGCCGCCGTCGAGCGTCAGGATGCGGGTGGAGAGTTTCATGAACGGTCCTTTCGCGTCGCCGTCGCTCTATCGCGCGCCGGGCCGGGCCGTCCAGCCGGAAAGCGGCGCCCCCGCGCCCGCGCCCGTCAGTCGAGCGCGATGCGGACGGCGAGCCCGCCGAAGACCACGGCGCTTATGCGGTTCAGCGTCTTCGACGCGCGGCGCAGCCGGTCCGCCGCCACGCCCGCGAAGAGCCCGTAGGCGCCGTCGAAAAGGAGCGCGAAGACGGCGACGATGAGCCCGAGGAGCACGATCTGCGGCGCCGCCGGGCCCGCCTCCGGGTCCACGAATTGCGGCAGGAAGGCGAGCATGAAGATGGCCACCTTCGGGTTGAGGAGGCAGGTGAGGAAGGCGCGGCGGAAGGCCCGCCAGGGCACGTCCCGCCCGAGCCGGGATTCGAGCGCGTCGCCCGCCCGCCACGCTTCCACCGCGAGCCAGATCAGGTAGGCCGCGCCGCCGAACCGGACGGCGTCATAGAGCCCCGGCGCGGCATGGAGCAGCGCGGCGAGGCCGGCGGCGACCGCGGCGGTGTGGACGATCATCCCAGCCGCCCCGCCGAACCCGGCGGCGAGCCCGGCGCGCGGCCCGCCCGCGAGGCCGCAGGCGATGGTGAACATCATGTTCGGGCCCGGCGTGACGAACAAGATCACCACGGCCCCGAGAAAGACCCCGAGGGAAACCCCCGACATCGCAGACGCCGCGTCCAGCATCGTTTCGCCCTCTCCGTTCGCCCCGGCTACGAACACAGAAACGCCGCGCAGAATAAGAGACAGACCCAGCTTGCGAGTGATCCGATCCGCCGACGCGATCAATACCCTTGGCCCCAAGCCGGGCTTCGCAACAGCAGCCATGGCGAGCCGGCAAAAAAAATCTACAAATTCGGTTGGACCGACTCCGAACCCAATATATTTAACTCAATAGATGCACATCTGGGGGGGCGAAATGTGAACAGTAGTCGAGACACGAAGTCCAACATCGTTTCTGCGACGATAGATGTGCTCAGGAAATCAGGCTTGCCCCCGGTTTCGTACGACTACATTGCAGGACAAGCGGGCGTTACGCGGCAGTCCGTTCGCTATCATTTCCCCGATGTGGATACGCTGATGGTCGCAGTGTGCGACAGACTGGCGGAGGCATATCGTCAGGCGCTGATCGACAACGCCTCGCGGCTTGAGGGGCCCGGGCGGCTGGAGATGTTCCTCGATTTCTACTTCAACATGCTGGACGGCTCCCCGAAGCCTGCGGACGACGCCGTCTATGACGCGATGATGAGCCTGGCGGCAGGATCAGAGCCGGTTCGCGCCTCTCTCCGTTCGCAATACACGCTCCTCGGCCAGATCATCGGCCACGAGTTCCGGCTCGCGCACCCGGCGCTGAGCCTCAAGGCGGCGGAGGAGCTCTCATTCCTGTTTGTCAGCCTGATGTACGGCCATTGGAAGATGGTCGCGAGCCTCGGCGTCTCGTCTGAGCACAACCGCCTGACGCGCAACGCAGTCGACCGGCTGATTCGCAGCTATTGCGAAACGGGGGAGGAGAGCGGCCCGCTTACCCGCATCTGGGCCGCCGATGGCTGAAAGACGCTTTTTCCGGATCGGAGAGAGAGGGGCTTCGTCGCCGGCCCTGATCGTTAATTATTCGTTGATTTTGTGATCAAGCGCCGCGGCGCACCCGAAACGCTTCTCTGCATTTCGGAAAGAGCGCCCATTTTCACTTGGCGAGGCGGTTTCCCGGCTGTTTTGGTCAGTAGAAGGAGAAACCTTGTCTGTCTCAGGCGATGGCCCGGTTGGCGCAGTGTCCAAGCGGTGAGGGAGGACAGGCGGTCTATCTGTGTCAACTGCAACCACTTGGGGGCTATATTTATGAAGAAACTTCTACTTGCGGCGGCGTTCGCCGGGGCTAGCCTGGGTTTCGCCGCTCAGGCATCTTCCGCAACCCTTGTGGGAGATGCGATCAGCGGCTTCGCGATCTTCCCGAATACGACCATCGAACCGACCGCAGAAGTCTCCAGTCCGCTGACTGTGACGGATGACGCCACCGACGCTTTTCGCTTTGGCGAAGGCGACCGCTTCATGATCGATGTCAACGCATCCTCGGTCACCCTCACCTATGAGTTTAACGCGACGTTCTTTCCAGTCGGTGCGGAGAGCAGCCCCGGCGCTGACGATTCCTGCAACTGCCTGCTGCTCGCCGGCCTGAACTTCAGCGACGGATCGACCATCTCCGGCCTTTCCATCGGAACGGCGACTGGAGGCTTCGGGTCATTTGACCTTGCGACTGGCGCGGAGTTCGGAACCAACGCGCTCGCCAACTTCGCGTTTCCCGCGTCTCCGACCGGTCTTCTGGCAACCCTGCTGGCAGGCAGCAATGCGGCCGGCGGAGAATATGTGCTGATAGACGTCGGCGGGCTTACGCTCTCGGATGGGGACAGCCTCACACTCGGGTTCTCCACAGCGGGCGGCGGCAATGTCGGAGCCGTCCCGCTCCCGGCCAGCGCCTGGCTTTTGATCGCCGGGCTTGGCGCGCTTGGCGGCCTTTCCCGTCGCCGTCAGCGGGCTGCCGCCTGAAGCGCCGGTCTGCGCAGGACATAGAGACGGCGGGCGCGGCGACAGAAACGCCGCGCCCTTTCCGCTTTCGCGCCGGCCCGCGCCCGTGCAAGTCTCCGCCGGCGATTCCAAGGAGGAGACAGACATGCCCGGAACCATCGACAAGCGCCTCGCCGAACTCGGCGTCGAAATCGGAACCCCCGCCGCCCCCGCCGCCAACTACGTGCCGACGGTGCGGACGGGCAATCTCGTCTTCATCTCTGGCCAGGTGAGCCAGGACGGGTCAGGCCTCATCAAGGGCAAGCTCGGCGCGGACATGAGCGTGGAGGATGGCGCCAAGGCCGCAAGGGCTTGCGCGATCCGGCTCATCGAGCAGATGAAGATGGCGACAGGCGATCTCGACAAGGTCAAGCGCGTCGTGAAGCTCCTCGGCATGGTCAACTCGACGCCGGACTTCCCGGACCATCCGAAAGTCGTCAACGGCTGCTCCGACCTCCTCGTGGAGGTGTTCGGCGACAAGGGCCGCCACGCCCGTTCCGCCGTCGGCGTCGTCAACCTGCCCTTCGGCGTCGCCGTCGAGGTCGAGGCGATCATCGAGGTCGAATGATCCCCGCCCTGCCCCGCGCCTTTCTCGAACGCCCGCTCGCCCATCGCGGTCTCCATGACCGGGCGGCGGGCGTGATCGAGAATTCCCGCGCCGCCGCCGAGGCCGCCATCGCGGCCGGCTACGGGATCGAGCTCGACCTCCAGCTCTCGGCGGACGGGGAGGCGATGGTCTTCCATGACGACGACCTGAACCGCCTGACGGGGGAGACGGGGCCGGTGCGGGAGCGGACGGCGCGGGAGCTATCCCGCATCCGGCTCACGGGTTCGGACGAGACGATCCCGACGCTGGCGGAATTCCTCTCCCTCGTCGGGCGGCGCGCGCCGCTCCTCGTCGAGGCGAAGGACCAGAGCCTCGTCATGGGCCCGGTTGACGGGCGGCTTGAGCGGCGCGCGGCGCGGCTCCTCTCCGCCTATGACGGCGAAAAGGCCGTCATGTCGTTCAACCCCCACTCGGTCGCCCTCTTCCGCGACGCCGCGCCGGCGATCCCCCGCGGGCGGACGACATGCTCCTTCCGGGAGGATTACTGGTCCGGCCTCGCCCCCGAACGGCGGGCCGAACTGGCGCGGATGGACGACCTTGACGCGCTCGGATGCGGCTTCATCTCTCATCAGCACAACGACTTGGGTGACGAAGAGGTGGCGCGCGTGAAGACGACGGGGCTCCCGATCCTCTGCTGGACGATCCGCTCGCCGGAGGCGGAAGCCGCGGCGCGGCGCGTGGCGGACAACATCACCTTCGAGGGTTATCGGGCTTGAGCGAGGAGCCGGCCTTCTCCATCGACGTGGAGACGGCGATCTCCGCCATCCCCGCCGCCGCATGGGACGGCTGCGCCGCCCCGGAGGCTGCGGAAGGCGGCCGCCCGAAGGACCCGTTCACCACCCACCGCTTCCTCCTCGCGCTGGAGGAAAGCGGCAGCGTCGGCGGCCGGTCCGGCTGGCTGCCGCGGCACCTGAAGGCGACGACGCCGGACGGTCGGCTAGCCGGCGTCATGCCGCTCTACGGCAAGACGCACAGCCAGGGTGAATATGTCTTCGACCACAACTGGGCGCACGCCTTCGAACATGCGGGCGGGGAGTACTACCCGAAGCTCCAGGGCGCCGTGCCCTTCACCCCCGCGACCGGCCGGAGGCTGCTGACTGCGCCCGGCGCGCCGGCAGAAACCGATCTCGCGCTCCTCCAGGGCGCGATCCGGCTCGCCGAGGCCAACGGCCTTTCCTCGCTCCACATCACCTTCTGCACCGAGGCGGAATGGCGGCGCGGCGGCGAATACGGCCTTCTCCGCCGGCAGGACCAGCAATTCCACTGGGAGAGCCGGGGCTATTCCAGCTTCGCCGATTTCCTCGCCGACCTTTCCAGCGACAAGCGGAAAAACCTGCGGAAAGAGCGCGCGAAGGCGGTGGAGAACGGCGTCCGCATCCACCGGCTGACCGGGGACGACATCAGGGAGGAGCACTGGGCGGCGTTCTGGGATTTCTACCAAGACACCGGAAACCGCAAATGGGGCCGCCCCTATCTCACCCGCCGCTTCTTCGACCTCGCGCAGGAACGGCTCAGGCATGACGCGCTCCTCGTCATGTGCGAGCGGGGCGGGCGCTGGATCGGCGGGGCGCTGAACTTCATCGGGCGGGAGACGCTCTTCGGCCGCTACTGGGGCTGCGTGGAGCATCACCCCTTCCTGCATTTCGAGGCGTGCTACTATCAGGCCATCGACGCCGCGCTGGAGCTCGGCCTCTCCCGCGTCGAGGCGGGGGCGCAGGGGGCGCACAAGCTCGCCCGCGGCTATCTCCCGACGCCGACCTTCTCGCTGCACCACATCACGGACCCGCGGTTCCGCCGCGCCGTCTCCGACTATCTGGGGCGGGAGCGGGCGGCGGTTGACGAGGAGATCGAATACCTGCGAAGCCGGGGGCCGTTCAGGAAGGGAGACTGACATGGCCGCCAAGCTGACCGACGCCGAGCGGGAGGCCGCCCTCCCCGCCCTCGCCGCCGCCTCCTGGGCGCACGAGCCGGAGCGGGACGCGCTTAAGAAGACCTTCCGCTTCAAGAATTTCGTGCGCGCCTGGGGCTGGATGAGCGCTGTGGCGCTGGAGGCGGAGAAGATGGACCATCACCCGGAATGGTCCAATGTCTACGGAACCGTCGAGGTGACGCTGACGACGCATGACGCGAAGGGCCTCACCCAGCTCGACCTCGCGCTGGCGCGGAAGATGGACGCGCTGGCGAGGGGGTGAATTCCTCCGGGAATCATCTGCGGCGTGCTATCCTTCTTGGATGACCGACAGTTCACATGACCGCGTGACGCGCATGATCCGCCTTTCCGCCCCGCCGGAAGACGTGTGGCGGGCGATCGGCGATTTCGACGGCGTGGCGGGCTGGCACCCCGCATTCGCAGCCGCCGAACCGACGGAGATCGACGGCGAGCGCTACCGTCGGCTGAGCACGAGCGAAGGCGAACAGTATTTCGACCGTCTGATCGAGACGGGGCTGCTGCGCTACGCCTACGAGACGGTCGAGGGGCCGCTGGCGCTCTCCGACTTTCGCGCGACCCTCGCCTGCGTGGCGGAGACGGGCGGCTGCCACGTCTTCTGGTCGGCCCGGTTCGAGCCGCCGGAGGGGCGGGAGCGCGAGGCGGACGAGCTCGTCGGGGTCCTCTTCGAGATCGGCCTCGCCGCGCTCGCGGATCGTTTCCAGTGATGGCGCGCCCGGTCAAACTCTGTTAACCAACCTTGCGATACCGTGACGCGTCGGCGACCGGCGCGGCGGATCGAAGGAAGGGGCGAAGGGCGGCGAGCGGCCCTTTCTCTCCCCTCGCACGCGTCCTATAAGCCGACCGACGAAACCGCCCCCGGAGACGGGGTCCACAAGGCGAGCAAGAATGTTCAACGGCCTCTTCGGCATGTTCTCCTCGGACATGGCCATCGACCTCGGCACCGCCAACACGCTTGTCTACGTGAAGGGCAAGGGCATCGTGCTCAACGAGCCCTCGGTCGTCGCCTATCACATCAAGGACGGGAAGAAGGAGGTTCTCGCCGTCGGCGAGGACGCGAAGCTCATGCTCGGGCGCACGCCCGGCTCGATCCAGGCGATCCGTCCGATGCGCGACGGCGTGATTGCGGATTTCGACGTGGCCGAGGCGATGATCAAGCACTTCATCCGCAAGGTGCACCGCCGCGGCTTCTTCACCGCGCCGCAGGTCATCGTCTGCGTGCCCTATGGCGCGACGGCGGTGGAGGAGCGGGCGATCATGGAGTCGGTTCTCTCCGCCGGTGCGCGGAAGGCGGCGCTGATTCCCGAACCCGTGGCCGCGGCCATCGGCGCCGGGATGCCCTTCGGCGAGCCTACCGGCTCCATGGTGGTCGATATCGGCGGCGGGACGACGGAAGTCGCCGTCCTCTCTCTCGGCGACATCGTCTACGCCCGCTCGATCCGCGTGGGCGGGGACAAGATGGATGACGCGATCATCTCCTATCTCCGCCGCCAGCAGAACCTCCTGATCGGCGAGGCGACGGCGGAGCGGATCAAGAAGGCCATCGGCACGGCCCGCACGCCGGATGACGGGCGCGGCAAGGCGATGGAGATCCGCGGGCGCGACCTCATCAACGGCGTTCCGAAGGAAATCGAGATCACCCAGGCGCAGATCGCGGACGCCCTGCAGGACCCGGTGCAGCAGATCGTCGAGGCGGTGATGGTCGCCCTCGAAGCCACGCCGCCCGACCTCGCGGCGGACATCGTGGACCGCGGCGTGATGCTGACGGGCGGCGGCGCCCTGCTCGGCGATCTCGACCGCGCGCTCAGGGAACAGACCGGGCTCGCCGTCACCATCGCGGAGGAATGCCTCAACTGCGTCGCGCTTGGCACAGGCAAGGCGCTGGAGCATCGGGCGGCGCTGAGGCATGTTCTGAGGGACAGCGTCTGACGCCGGGCGCCGGGGCGCCCCGCGGGAGGAACAGGGATGGCCGCGCGGGAGCGGGAGGACATCGGAGCGGAATTCGGGCGGCTCCTGCGCCGCGGCCTGATCGTCGCGCTCGTCCTCCTCTCGCTCGCGCTCCTCGTCCTCTGGCGGGCGGACAGCCCGCGGCTCGAACGCCTGCGCATGAGCCTTGCGGACTGGGCGACGCCCTCGGTCGAAATGACGGCGGACCCGATCGGCGCGGTCTCCGACATGGCGGCGGACTTCCGGGACTTCACGCGCGTTCATGAGCGGAACCGGGAGCTTAGGGCGGAAATCCAGCGTCTTCGCGCGTGGCGGGAGACGGCGCAGCAGCTGGAGCGGGAAAACGCGCAGCTTCGCGCGCTCAACAACCTCCGCCTCGGCTCCCGCACCGGCTTTGTCGCCGGCGAGGTGATCGCGGACAGCGGGAGCCCCTTCGCGCAGTCAGCGCTCCTGAACATCGGAGCCGATGACGGCGTGATCGACGGCGCCGCAGCGGTGGACGGAGAAGGGCTTGTGGGCCGCGTCGTCGGCGTCGGGCGGCGGGCCTCGCGCGTGCTCCTTCTTACCGACTTCAACAGCCGTGTTCCCGTGAAGGTCCTGCCCTCCGGGCGGCGGGCGATCCTCTCGGGCGAGAACTCGGATTCGCCTCGGCTCAGCTTCCTCGACGCCCTCGCAGGCGTCGCGCCCGGCGACCAGGTGGTGACGACAGGCGATGGCGGCGTGTTCCCGCCGGATCTCCCCGTAGGGCGCGTGGCTGTCGTCGGCGAATACGGCGCGCGGGTGCAGGTCGCCGCGGATTACGAGCGGCTCGAATTCGTGCGCATCCTCCTCTATCGCCCCTCGACGCGGATCGACACGCCGGGCGGCCTGATCGCGCCCCGCGAAAGCCCCGCGGAGCCCGGCGATGCGGAGGGCGCCGCGCCGGGCGCGCCGGATGCGCCGCTGCTCGGTCAGGCGGGGGCGGATTGATGGCGGGGAACGCCTCTCGCCCCGCCCGCCTCGCCGGGATGGCCGCGCTCGCCGCGCTGGGTTGGCTCGCGATTCTGATCGGCCTCGCGCCGATCGACGCGCGTGCCGCCGCCTGGCCAGCGCCCGATCTCCTCTTCGGCGTCGTCGCCTGTTTCGCGGTGCGCCGCCCCTCCTCCTCGCCCGCTGCGCTCATCCTTGTCCTCGGCCTCGCCCGGGACGTGCTGGGCGGCGGGCCGGCCGGGCTCGGCGCGCTGACGCTCTGGGCCGCGGCGGAATATCTCCGCTTCCATCGGGACCGCTTCATCCGCTCCCCGCTCGCGGAGGCGGGGGCGCTGGCGGCCCTCTCGCTGCTCCTCCCCTTCGCACACCTCGTGGCGATGACGGCGCTCTTCGCGCCCTCGCCGCCGCTTTCGGTGCTGGCGCTCGGCGCGATCTCGACCTTCGCGGCGGCGCTGGCGGTTCGGGTCCTGCTGGTCCACCTCCTGCGGATCGGCGGCGAGGCGGTGGAGAACCACCGGCTGATCGGGCGGGCGCGATGAGCCGCTTCTCCTTCCGGAAGGACGCGTCGCGACCCGGGGCCCCGCCCCGCATCAGCCGCCGCGGCGCCCTCCTCCTCGGCGCGCAGGCGGCGGTGATGGGCGCGCTCTTCTGGCGGCTGAAGGCGCTGCAGATCGACTCGGCGGACGAATACCTCCTGATGGCGGAGGAGAACCGGATCAACGTCCGCCTCCTGCCGCCCGCGCGCGGCGAGATCTTCGACCGGAAGGGCCGCCCCCTCGCGCTCAACCGGCAGAATTACCGCGTCGTCCTCGTGCGCGAGCAGGCGGGGGACGTGGAGGCGGTGCTGGACGAACTGGCGCGCCTCATCGACATTCCGCCCCATCAGCGCAGCCGCGCCCTGCGCGAGATCCGTTCCAAGAGCGCCTTCGTTCCCGTCACGGTGGCCGAGAATCTGGATTGGGAGACCTTCGCCCGCGTCAACGCCAACGCCCCGGCCCTGCCCGGCGTGACGCCGGAAGTCGGCCTCAGCCGGCATTATCCGGAGGGGGAGAAGCTCGGCCATGTGCTCGGCTATGTCGCCCGCTTCGCCGAGATCGACAAGGACCGGGAGGATGCCGACGATCCGCTCTTCCAGATCCCCGACTTCCATATCGGCAAGAACGGCGTGGAACGCGCGCTCGAGCCCGTGCTCCGCGGCTCGGCCGGCGCGAGCCGGATCGAGGTCAACGCCGTCGGCCGCGTGATCCGGGAGATCGACCGCAAGCCCGGCGCGCCGGGCGCCGATATCGGCCTCACCATCGACCTCGACCTCCAGCGCTACGCCCTCAGGCGTATGGAGGGGGAGAGCGCGGCGACCGTGGTGATGGAGATCGAGAGCGGGGACATCCTGGCCCTCGCCTCCACCCCCGGCTTCGACCCGAACAAGTTCGTGACCGGGATCAGCCAAGCCGAATGGACCACCCTGCTGGAGGACGAATACCGCCCCCTCGCGAACAAGGCCGTTTCCGGCCAGTATCCGCCCGGCTCCACCTTCAAGATGATCGTCGCGCTCGCCGCGCTCGAGGCCGGGGTCGCCGGCCCCGGCGAAACCGTGTTCTGCAACGGCGGCTACAAGCTCGGGGACCGGATCTTCCATTGCTGGAAGCGCGGCGGCCACGGCCATGTGAACCTGAAGGAGTCGATCAAGTCCTCCTGCGACGTCTATTTCTACGAGATGGCCCGGCGCGTCGGCGTGGACCGGGTCTCGGAAATGGCGGTGCGCTTCGGCCTCGGCCCGGCCCCGGCGCTGGAGATGACCGCGGTGCGGGACGGGATCGCGCCCACGCGGGCCTGGAAGCTCGCCCGGCATGGCGAGAGCTGGCAGCTCGGCGACACGCTCAATGTCGGCATCGGGCAGGGTTATGTCCTCTCAAGCCCGCTCCAGCTTGCGGTGATGACGGCGCGGCTGGGGGGGGACGGGCGGATGGTCGCGCCGCGGCTCGTACGCACGGTGGGAGGCCGGCCCGCGCCGGCGCCGGAGCCCGCGCCGCTCGGCGTCTCCGCCGCGCATCTGCGGCTGGTGCGGGAGGGGATGTTCGCCGTCTCCTCCGAACCCGGCGGCACGGCCTGGCGCAGCCGCATCGCCGACGAGGCGATGCTGATGGCCGGCAAGACCGGCACGAGCCAGGTGCGCCGCATCACGATGGCGGAACGCGCCCGCGGCGTCACCCGCAACGAAGACCTGCCCTGGAACCGGCGGGACCATGCGCTCTTCGTCGCCTTCGCGCCCTGGGAGCAGCCACGCTACGCCATCGCGACGGTGGTGGAGCATGGCGGCGGCGGCTCCCGCGCCGCCGCGCCCATCGCGCGGGACATCATGATGCGCGCGCTCTATGGCGGGGAGCCGCCGCTCCGCGCCTATCCGCCCGAGGAGCGGCGCGAGATCGAGGAGCGGCGGGAACAGGAACGTCTCACGCCGGACGATGCGGCGGAGACGCCGCGGAACCGCGCATGAGCCTCGCCCTCCGGCCCGCGCGAAAGGGGGAGCGGCTCGGCCTCTGGGCGCGGGTCCTGCGGCTCAACTGGGCGCTCCTGCTCCTCGTCGCCGCCATCGCCGCCGTCGGCTTCCTGATGCTCTTCTCGGTCGCCGGCGGCAGCCTCGAACCCTGGGCGCGGCCGCAGATGCTCCGCTTCGCGGTCGGCTTCGCCGGGCTCCTGATCGTCGCCATGATCGACATCCGGTTCTGGAAGGCCGTCTCCCCGCTCGTCTACGCCGGAGCGCTCGCGCTCGTCGCGGCGGTGGAGTTCGTGGGCGTGACGGGGATGGGCGCACAGCGCTGGATCGCGCTCGGGCCGATCCGCCTTCAGCCTTCGGAGGTGATGAAGGTCGCCCTCGTTCTCGCTCTCGCCGCCTATTATGCATGGCTCCCGCCCGAGAAGGTCTCCCGGCCCTTCTGGCTCCTGCCGCCGCTCATTCTCATCCTCACGCCGATGGCGCTGGTTCTGATGCAGCCCGATCTTGGCACCGCGATCCTGCTCGCTGCGGGCGGCGCGGGGGTGATGTTCCTCGCCGGCGTCTCGCTCTGGTATTTCGCCGCGGGAGCCGCCGGAGCGGCGGGGCTCGTCTCGCTCGTCTTCGCCTCGCGCGGGACGGAGTGGCAGTTGCTCAAGGATTATCAGTTCCGCCGGATCGAGACCTTCCTCGACCCCTCCCAGGACCCGCTCGGCGCCGGCTATCACATCACGCAATCGACCATTGCGCTCGGCTCCGGCGGCTTTTCCGGGCGCGGCTTTATGGAGGGGACGCAGAGCCGGCTCAACTTTCTCCCCGAGAAGCACACCGACTTCATCTTCACGACGCTGGCGGAGGAATTCGGCTTCATCGGCGCGGGCTCTCTCCTCGCGCTCTATGCGCTCGTCCTGGTCTTCGGCTTCGCCTCCATGGCCTCGAACCGGGACCGGTTCGGCTCCCTTCTGACCGGGGGGCTGACGCTGACCTTCTTCCTCTATTTCGCCGTGAATGTCGGCATGGTGGTGGGTCTGATGCCGGTGGTGGGCGTGCCGCTGCCGCTCGTCTCCTATGGCGGTTCGGCGATGCTTGTGCTCCTGTTCGCCTTCGGCCTCATCCAGAGCGCGCATATCCATCGCAGGAGCTGACGCCTTGACGCATGTTCTCTTCTCCACCTCGCCCGAACAGGCGGCGGCCTGGGCCCCGCATCTGACGCGGATCGGGGAGGAGCTTTCCATCCCCTTCACCCTGCATCTCGATGCGGAAGCCGTCCCGCCGGAGGCGGTGGAGATGCTGGTGCTCAACCCGGTTCAGGGGACGAAGGACCTTGCGCCCTACAAGGGCGCGCGCGTGATCCAGAGCATCTGGGCCGGGGTGGAGAGCTTTCTCGGCAACCCGACACTGCCCCACGGGCCCGTCCTCTGCCGCATGGTGGAGCCGGGTCTGACCGAGGGCATGACGGATTACATCTGCGGCCATGTCCTCCGCCATCACCTCGACATCGACCGCCATATCCGTCAGAGCGCGGAAGGTCGGTGGGAGCCGGTCGTCCCCCCCCTCTCACGCAACCGCAAGGTCGGCGTGCTCGGCCTCGGCGCGCTCGGGGCCGACGCCGCCGGCATGCTGGCCCGGCTCCGCTTCGACGTGGCGGGCTGGAGCCGTTCGCCGAAGGATGTGGAAGGTGTGCTCTGCCTTCATGGCGAGGCGGGCTTGCGGGAAATCCTCGCCCGCTCCGAGATACTCGTCACGATCCTGCCCTCGACGGCGGAGACGAGGCATGTGCTGAACGCGGAGACGCTCGCGCTCCTGCCCAGCGGCGCCTGCATCGTCAACCCGGGCCGCGGGCCCCTGATCGACGACGACGCGCTCCTCGCAGCGCTCGCCTCCGGGCAGGTCGGCCATGCGACGCTGGACGTCTTCGTGACGGAGCCGCTGCCGGCGGATCACCCCTACTGGCGGCATCCCCGCGTCACCGTCACGCCGCATATCGCGGCGGAGACGCGGCCCGAGGACGCGGCGCGGGTGGTCGTGGAGCAGATCGGTCGGATGATCCGCGGCGAGCCGCTTCTCAACATTGTTAACCCGTCACGCGGATACTAGATATCCCGCATCTGCGAAGGAGACGAGATGGCGACGGGGCCTGACGGAAAGCCGCGACTGATCGAGAGGCCCCCGAGACGGAGCATTCTTCAGCGTCTCCGCGGAAATTTCCTCGCCGGGATCGTGCTCGTCGCGCCCGTCGGCCTTACCGTCTATCTTGCGTGGACGGTCATCACCTTCATCGACCAGTCGATTGTCCCCTGGGTGCCTGCGGCCTACAACCCGGGCACCTATCTCGGTTCGGACGTGCCGGGCTTCGGCGTCATCGTCTTCCTCGCGTTCACCGCGCTGATCGGCTGGCTCACGAAGAACTTCTTCGGCCGGCAGATCGTGCGCGCCGGGGAGGGGATGGTGGCACGGATGCCGATCATCCGCTCCATTTACAACGCGCTGAAGCAGATCTCCGAAACGATCCTCAGCCAGTCCGCCACCTCCTTCAAGCATGCCTGCCTGATCGAGTATCCGCGCAAGGGGCTCTGGGCCATCGCCTTCGTCTCGACCGACACGAAGGGGGAGATACCGGCGCGCGCCGGAACGCCGCAGATGGTGAGCGTCTTTCTCCCCACCACGCCGAACCCGACCTCCGGCTTCCTCCTCTTCGTGCCGAAGCCCGATGTCGTCTATCTCGATATGACGGTCGAGGAGGCCGCTAAGCTCGTCATCTCGGCCGGGCTCGTCTCCCCGCCCTCTACCGCGGAGCTCGAGGCCGGCTACGCCGTGCGCCGGCCTGAGCTGGTGGAATAGGGCCCTACCCCTCCCGCCACCAGACTTCCGGCAGGAAGCCGATCCAGTCCCCGTAGAGCGGCGTCCGCTTGGGAAAGCGCAGGCCGGCGTCATGCGCGATCCGGCTCGTCGGCGCGTGCCAAAAGGGGGCGACGAGGCGGAGCGAGGTCAGCGCCCTGTCGAGCGCGCGGACCGCCGCCTCGAACCCCTCCCGGTCCTCCGCCGCATCGAGCGCGTCGAGCGCGGCCTCCACCGCCGGGTTGGCGACGCCCATGTAGTTGCGCGTCCCCGGCGTCTCCACGCCCGCCTCGCCCCAGTAGAAGCGTTGCTCGACGCCGGGGGATAGTGAGAGCGCCCATTCGTTCACCATCACGTCGAAATCGTAGTCGTTCCGCCGCGCCTGATACTGCGCCGAGTCGACGAGCCGGATGCGCGCGTCGATCCCGAGCCGCTTCAGCGCCTCCGCCCAGGCGCCGGAGACCTGCTCGTCCGCCGACCGGCCAAGAAGGATTTCGAAGGCGAAGGGGCGGCCCGAAGCATCCTTCAAAACGCCGCCCTCGGCCCGCCAGCCGGCCGTCGCCAGCAATTCCGCTGCGCGGCGGAGATTCTCCCGGTTCCGCCCGTCCCCGCGCGAGACGGGCTGGGTTACGGCGCCGTCGAGCGCGCCTTCCGGGAGCGCGTCGGCGTGGGGCGCGAGGATCGCCCGCTCCCGCCCCTCCGCCGCGCCGGAATGCGCGAGCGGCGAGCCGCCGAAATAGCTTTCGATCCGCTCATAGGCGCCGGAGAGCATCGTGCGCCGGATCCATTCGAAATCGAGCGCCAGCGTCAGCGCCTCGCGCACGCGGATGTCGGCGAAGAGGTCGCGCCGCGTGTTGAAGACGAAGCCGCGCATCCCCGAGGGTCGCCCGTGCGGAATCTCGGACTTCACGATCCGCCCGTCGATCGCCGCCGGAAAGTCGTATCCCGTCTCCCACCGCGCCGGATCGTCATCCTTGTAGACGTCGATCGCCCCGGCCTTGAACGCTTCCCAGACGGCGTTCGAGTCGCGGAAATACTCGACGATCACCTCGTCGAAATTGTTCTGCCCGCGCATCAGCGGCAGGACCCGCGCCCAATGGTCAGGGTCGCGGCGGAAGACGATGCGGCGGCCGGGCTCGAAGGCGCCGACCGTGTAGGGGCCGGAGCCGAGCGGCGGCGCGAAGCTCGTCTCCGCGAAATCCCCGCTGAGCCCCGCGCGGGAAAAGACCGGCATCAGCGCGAGGATCAACGGCGCCTCCCGCTCCGGCCGCTCGAAATGGAACCGGAGCGCCCGCTCCCCCGTCCGCTCCCAGCGCGCCACGTTGGCCCAGATCGAGCGGAAATTCGGCCGACCCTTCGTGCCCAGCGTCTCGAACGACACGATGACGTCCTCCGCCGTCACCGGGGAGCCGTCTGAAAACCGCGCCTCCGGGTTCAGCGCGAACTCGACCCAGGCGCCGCCGGGCCCGATCTCCCAGCTCTCGGCGAGGAGCGGATAGAGCGTGAAGGGTTCGTCCCAGTTCCGGCCCATCATCGATTCGTAAAGCCGCCCGCGGAGGAGCCAGGGCGCCGTCCCCTTCACGATGAAGGGGTTGAGGCTGTCGAAGCCGCCGACCTCCCCGAAGCGAATCGCGCCCCCCTTCGGCGCCTCCGGATTCGCATGGGGGAGATGCGCGAATCCGGGCGTCAGCGCCGGTTCGCCGTGCATGGCGAGGCCGCCCTCCCCCGCGGCAGACGGTGAATCCATCATGAAAGGAACGGCGCATAGCGCTAGAATCCATAAGCATTTTCGGAGTCCGCAACTCATGCGCGAAGCCGCCTCTTCGCGATTTTCACGCTTGCCAAACCGGCCCCGATGACGCATCTTCACCTCACTGCTCGATAGGTTTCTTGCCTGTATGAAACCTGCCTCAATGCACTGACGCCCTCGCTTGCGGGGGCGTTTTTTTTGGCCTCGCCCTCCGATTTGCGCTCCGCGCCGCCGCCGCTATGGTGCGCCGCGACAGAGACCAGCTTCAAGGCCCGACATGACCGACCGCCCGCTTTCCGGCAAGATCGCCCTCGTCACCGGCTCGAATTCCGGCATCGGGCTCGGCATAGCCCGCAGCCTCGCCGCCCGGGGCGCGGCCGTCGCGCTCAACTCCTTCACCGACCGGAAGGAGGATCACGAACTCGCCGCGTCCATCGCGGCGGAGACAGGATCGGACGTGCGCTATATCCCTGCCGACATGAGCGACGGCGCGGATTGCCGGCGCTATGTGGAGAAGGCCGCGGAGGCTTTCGGCGGCGTGGACATCCTCGTGAACAACGCCGGCATCCAGCATGTCTCCCCGATCCCCGACTTTCCCGTGGCGATGTGGGACCGGATCATCGCGATCAACCTCAACTCCGCCTTCCACACCACCGCCATCGCGCTGCCGATGATGCGGGCAAAGGGCTGGGGCCGGATCGTCAACATCGCCTCCGCCCACGGGCTCACCGCCTCGCCCTTCAAGTCGGCCTATGTCGCGGCGAAGCACGGGATCGTCGGGCTCACCAAGGTGACGGCGCTGGAGGCGGCGGGCCAGCACATCACCTGCAACGCGATCTGCCCCGGCTATGTCCTCACGCCGCTGGTGGAGGCGCAGATTCCGGCGACGATGAAGGAATACGGGAAAGACCGGGCGACGGTGATCCGCGACGTGATGCTCGCGCGCCAGCCCTCCAAGGAATTCGCGACCGTGGAGCAGATCGGCGGGACGGTCGCCTTCCTCTGCTCGGAGGACGCGGCGCAGGTGACCGGGACGACGATCTCGGTGGACGGAGGCTGGACGGCGCTCTGACTCCGTCAGATCGGAGTCACGTCCGTCGCCTTCATTTTCACCAGCCGCCGCTCCAGCACGCGCAGCTTGCCCGTCTTCTCGCGGAACACCTTCATGTGCGGCGTTTCGAAATGCGCGGCGAGCGCCGCCTCGTCCCGCCATTCCTCGTAGACGCGGAACCGGCGCGGGTTCACGATGTCGGAATAGAAGCGATAGACGATGCAGCCGTCCTCCTTCGCGGTCTCCTCCATCATCTTGAGCGCGGCGGCCATGGCCGGCCAGGCGTCCTCCGGGTGGAACTCGATCTCTCCGGTCACGACGATCATCCGGTCTGCCCCTCCTCCAGCGCGGAGACGAGACGGCTCAGCCGCTCGATCTCCTCGTCCACGACGCCGAGCGCGGCGAGATGCGCCGCCGTCTCCCTCAGGTAATCCAGATTGGTGCCCGCCGGCCCCGCCGCGCGGGCGATGACCTCGGCCTGCCGTTCCGGCGTGAGCCCGCCGCGATATTGCGCGTGCGAGCGGTCCATCACATAGGCGAGCGCCCGCGCCTCCCGCCCGTCCTCGATCCGGATCGGGAGGATGCGTTCGAGATAGGAATAGGTCACAAGCTCCCGCGCGCGGAGATAGTCGTGCGTCTCCGCGCGGCTCTCCGCCGGCACGCGATAGGCGACGCCCTCGCAGGCGACGCCCGGCGCCTCGTCGAGCGCGAGGACGAGGCCGGGATAATCCGGCGTCCCCCGATAGGTGATGGAGTCGAGGCAGAAGCGCCGCACATAGCCCGGCAGCCGCGCACGCGCGCGCTCCGCATAGGCGAAACCCGGCTTCCACATGAGGGAGCCGTATGCGAAGACCCAGAGGTCGGCGGCTTCGTCGGTCATCGTCCGCTTCTAACGCGCGCCAATCCGGGCCGCCAGTCGGAGAACGCACATGCGGAAACTGAAGCTGCTCGCCGGGCTGATCGTCACCGTCATGGTGGCGGCGGGGGTGTGGTGGCTGATCGCCGCGCGCGCGCAGGAGGCGGCGCTGGCCGCCTGGATGGAGGCGCGCCGCGCCGCCGGCTGGCAGGCGGAGGCGGAGATTTCCGTCCGCGGCTTTCCCTCCCGGCTTGACCTGACGCTGACCGAGCCCGCGCTGGCCGACCCGGGTTCGGGCTGGGCCTGGTCCGCCCCCTTCCTCGAGATCGCGCAGGTGATCTACGACCCGACCTTCTTCGTCGTCTCCTGGCCGCCGGAGCAGGTTCTCGCCGCGCCGGGCGCGCGGGCGACGCTCAGGACGGATTCGATGCGGGCCAGCCTCAAGGCGAGAACGGCGAGCGCCCTGCCGCTCGAACGCGCCTCGTTCGACATCGAAAGGGCGGCGCTGGCGGCGGAGGCCGGATGGACGGCGGGCGTGGAGCGGCTGACCGTCCATCTCCGCGCTGCGCCGGACGCCGGGCCGGACAACGCCTATGAATTCCGCGCCGACGCGCTGCGCCTCCGCCTGCCCGACTACATGCGGGAAATTCTCGATCCCGCCGGCGCCCTCCCGCCGGCGATTGAGACCGCCGCCTTCGAGGGGCGCGCCGCGCTGGACCGCCCGCTCGACCGCTTCGCGATCGACGCCGGCCCGCCGCAGCTCGCGCAGCTCTCGCTGCGGGAGGCGCGAGCCGAATGGGGCGCGCTCCGCCTGTCCGTCACCGGCGCCATGAAGGCGGATGAAGCGGGTTATGCGGAAGGCGAGTTCGACGTAAGCGCGGAGAACTGGCGCGAGATGCTGGACGCCGCGGTCGCCGCCGGCGCCCTCGCCCCCGCCTTCGCGGAAACGCTGAAGGCCGGGCTCGGCTTCGTCGCCCGGCTTTCGGGGAGCGACGAGAAGCTCGACGTCACCCTCGTCTTCGAGGACGGCCGCGCGCGTATCGGCCCCGTCCCGCTCGGCCCGGCGCCGCGCCTCCTCACCCGCTGACCTCAGGCGCCCGAGCGCAGCGCCGCCGCCCGTCGCGGGCCGAGGATGATCGCCGCCGCATCATCGTCGAGCCGGATGGCGAGGATCAGGAGATAGGCGGCGAGGAAGCTGATCCCTCCGAACACGGCCAGCACGGCGAGCGCGAGGCCCGTCGGCGAGAACTCGTTGCGCCACGCCGTCCAGAACCCGGAGAGGAGCAGCATCAGGAAGAAGTCGAAGTTGAACTGCCCCTGCCAGCTCATCGCGAAAATCTCTCCGAAGAAGAGCGGCAGGATGTTCACACCGTAGGCCAGCGCCACCGGCGCCGTGTAGATCACGATGGCGGCGAAGAGGAGGCCGAGGAAGAGGCGTAGCGGCGTCATGGAGTCCCCTCGATGGTCGATCCGCGCCCCGGCTACCGGGCCCCGCGCCGCGCGCCAATTACCCGCGAGGTAAAGTCAGCGCGGCCTGAGCCCGTCGAGGAAGAGCTTGCGCAGGAAGGCCGCGCCGTCATGGAACCGCCCCTCCCCGTCATCGCCGAGCACGGCGCGCACCTGCACGTCATAGTCCGCATAATGCTGCGTCGTCGCCCAGATCGCGAAGATGAGATGATAGGGGTCCACCCGTGCGATCTTCCCGGCGGCGGACCAGGCGCGGATCACCTTCGCCTTCTCGCGCACCAGCGCGCGGAGGTCGCCTTGCAGCACGTCGATCATGTTCGGCGCGCCGCGCAGCATCTCGTTGGCGAAGAGGCGGGATTCGGCCGGAAAATCCCGCGCCATCTCGATCTTGCGGTCAAGATAGGCGGCGATTTCCTGCACCGGGTCCCCCGCCTCGTCGAGCGCGCGGAGCGGCGCGAGCCAGTCGTCCAGCAGCCGCTCCAGCACCTCGCGATAGATCGCGTCCTTCGTCGGGAAATAATAGAGGAGGTTGGGCTTGGACATCCCCGCCCGCTCCGCGATCGCGTCCACCGTCGCGCCGCGGAAGCCTTCGGCGCTGAACACGTCGAGCGCCGCGGCCGCGATTCGCGCCCGGTTCTCGGCCTGGATTCTGGTTCTCGGCGCGTTCATGCGGCGGCCCCGGCGCGGGGCTTGACCGCCCCGGGATTATGGCTAGCGTCGATTTTACCGGATGGTCAAGACAAAGGGGGAATCCGATGCCCGCGCCCGGCGAGAACCTCAGGATCAACCCGGATCGTCTCTGGGACTCGCTCATGGAGATGGCGAAAGTCGGCCCCGGCGTGGCCGGCGGCAACAACCGCCAGACCCTGACGGACGAGGACGCGGAGGGCCGCCGCCTCTTCCAGCGCTGGTGCGACGAGGAAGGTCTCACCATGGGCGTGGACGAAATGGGGGACATGTTCATGCGCCGCGAGGGCGAGGAGCCGGACCTCCCCCCGGTCTATGTCGGCTCCCATCTCGACACGCAGCCGACCGGCGGGAAATACGACGGCGTCCTCGGCGTCCTCGGCGCGCTCGAACTCGTCCGCACCCTAAACGACCTCGGCGTGAGGACGCGCCATCCCATCGTGATCGTGAACTGGACGAACGAGGAGGGCACGCGCTTCGCCCCCGCCATGATGGCATCCGGCGTCTATGCCGGCGTGATCGACCGGGACTACGCCTATTCGCGGCGGGACGCGAAGGGGCTGAGCTTCGGCGAGGAACTCGCCCGCATCGGCTGGAAGGGCTCCGAGCCCGCCGGCGCGCGGAAGATGCGCGCCTTCTTCGAGCTGCATATCGAGCAGGGCCCGATCCTCGAAGCCGAGGGCAAGGATATCGGCATCGTCACCCACGGGCAGGGTCTCTGGTGGCTCCAGGTCACTCTGACGGGGCGGGACGCGCATACCGGCTCGACACCGATGGCGATGCGCGTCAACGCCGGCCTCGGCATGGCCCGCGTCACGGAGCTTGTCCACACCATCGCCATGTCGGAGCAGCCGGATGCGGTGGGCGCCGTCGGCCATGTGGAAGTCTACCCGAACTCCCGCAACGTCATCCCGGGCAAGACCGTCTTCACCGTCGACTTCCGCTCCCCCGAGCTTGCGAAGCTGGAGCGCATGAAGGCCCGGCTGGAGGCCGAGGCGCCGAAGATCGCCGCCGAACTCGGCCTCGGGATAGAGATCGAGCCGGTCGGCCATTTCGACCCGGTGACCTTCGACGAAGGCTGCGTCACGGCGCTCCGCGGCGCCGCCGAACGGCTCGGCCATTCGCACCGGAACATCGTCTCCGGCGCCGGGCATGACGCCTGCTGGATCAACCGCGTCGCGCCGACGGCGATGGTGATGTGCCCCTGCGTGGACGGGCTGAGCCACAACGAGGCCGAGGAGATCACCCCGGACTGGGCGGCGGCCGGGGCAAATGTGCTGTTCCATGCGGTACTCGAAACCGCGGAGATTGTGGGGTGAGGGGTGAAGCGCTCCGACCAGGCAAGCGAAGCTCCGGACCGCGTCCGGAGCGCCGCATCCCCCGTTCCGCCGCCCCGGACTTGATCCGGGGCCCCGAAGAGGGGAGGAATCACGCTGCCGTTCTTTACCTACATCCTCGCCTCCCGACCCGGCGGAGCGATCTATGTCGGGGCCACCGAAGACCTGAGAACCCGTGTCGAGCAACACCGGGCGCGGTCGGTTCCGGGCCATACGGCAAAATACGGCATCGCCACGCTCGTATGGTTCGAGCTTCACGCGACCCGCGACGAAGCGAGGACACGAGAAGCCCGCATCAAGCGTTGGCCCCGCGCATGGAAGGACGCTCTCATCGCAGAAGCGAATCCCGATTGGCGGGATCGCTGCGAGGACATTCCGCTCTGACCTGTTGCGCCGAAGTGCGACCTTACCCGAGGCTGCGCTCGCCTTCAGCGTTCCACGCCATCCATCGGGGCCCCGGGTCAAGCCCGGGGCGGCGCCTATCGTGAGAGGGTGAAGCCATGACCATCATCAAGAACGGAACCATCGTCACCGCCGACCTCACCTACAAGGCGGACGTGCGGATCGAGAACGGCCGCATCGCCGAGATCGGCCCGAACCTCACCGGCGCCCCCACGCTGGACGCGACCGGCTGCTATGTCATGCCGGGCGGCATAGACCCCCACACCCATCTCGAAATGCCCTTCATGGGCACCTACAGCGCGGACGATTTCGAGAGCGGCACCCGCGCCGCACTCTCCGGCGGCACCACGATGGTGGTGGATTTCGCCCTCCCCGCCCCGGACCAGCCGCTGACGGATGCGCTCGCCATGTGGTCCAACAAGGCGGTGAAGGCGAATTGCGACTATTCCTTCCACATGGCGATCACCTGGTGGGGGGAGCGCGTCTTCGACGACATGCCGAAGATCACGGCGGCGGGCATCAACACCTTCAAGCATTTCATGGCCTACAAGGGCGCGCTGATGGTGAACGACGACGAGATGTTCGCCTCCTTCCGCCGCTGCGCGGAGATCGGCGCCCTCCCCCTCGTCCATGCCGAGAACGGGGACGTGGTGGCCGAGCTTCAGGCGAAGCTGATGGCGGAGGGGAACAACGGCCCCGAAGCGCATTCCTATTCCCGCCCCGCCGAGGTGGAGGGGGAGGCGACGAACCGCGCCATCATGATCGCGGACATGGCGGGCGTGCCCCTTTACGTCGTCCACACCTCTTCGGAGGACGCGCACGAGGCGATCCGCCGGGCGCGGCAGAACGGGCGGCGCGTCTATGGCGAGCCGCTGATCCAGCATCTCGTGCTCGATGACAGCGAATACGCCCACCCGGATTGGGACCATGCGGCGCGGCGCGTCATGTCCCCGCCCTTCCGGAACAAGAAGCATCAGGACAGCCTCTGGGCCGGCCTCGCCGCCGGTTCGCTCCAGGTCGTGGCGACGGACCATTGCGCCTTCACCACCGAGCAGAAGCGCTATGGCGTCGGCGACTTCACCAAGATCCCGAACGGCACCGGCGGGCTCGAAGACCGGATGCCGGTGCTCTGGACCCATGGCGTCGCCACCGGGCGGCTGACGATGAACGAGTTCGTCGCCGTCACCTCCACCAACATCGCGAAGATCCTCAACTGCTACCCCCGCAAGGGCGCGGTGATGGTGGGCGCGGACGCCGACCTCGTGGTGTGGGACCCGGAGCGGGAGAAGACGATCTCGGCGGCGAGCCAGCAGAGCGCCATCGACTACAACGTGTTCGAGGGCATCCACGTGAAGGGCCTCCCCCGCTTCACCCTCACCCGCGGCCATGTCGCCGCCACCGAAGGCGCGATGAGCGTGAAGCCCGGGACGGGCGAGTTCGTCGCGCGGGAGCCCTACACGGCCGTCAACAAGGCCCTCTCCACCTGGAAGGCGCTCACCGCGCCGCGGAAGGTGGAGCGGTCAGGCATCCCGGCGAGCGGGGTCTGATGGGCCCAGCCGTCTCCGCCTCCGGCCTCAACCTCGTCTTCGAGACCAACGACGGCCCGGTCCATGCGCTCTCGAACGTCGATCTCGACGTGGCGAAGGGGGATTTCGTCTCCTTCATCGGGCCTTCGGGCTGCGGGAAGACGACCTTCCTCCGCGTGATCGCGGACCTCGAGCAGCCGACCGGAGGCTCCATCACCGTCAACGGCGTCTCCCCGGAGGCGGCGCGGAAGGCGCGGGCCTATGGCTACGTTTTTCAGGCCGCCTCGCTCTATCCGTGGCGGACCATCGGCGGGAACATCCGCCTGCCGCTGGAGATCATCGGCATGGGCCGGGCGGAGCAGGACGAGCGGGTGAGGCGCGTGCTCTCGCTCGTCGATCTCTCGCAGTTCGAGCGGAAATATCCCTGGCAGCTTTCGGGAGGCATGCAGCAGCGCGCCAGCATAGCGCGGGCGCTGGCCTATGACGCCGACCTCCTGCTGATGGACGAGCCCTTCGGCGCGCTGGACGAGATCGTGCGGGACCATCTGAACGAGCAGCTCCTCGCCCTCTGGGCGCGCACCGGCAAGACGATCTGCTTCGTCACCCATTCGATCCCCGAGGCGGTCTACCTCTCCACCCGCATCGTGGTGATGAGCCCGCGCCCCGGCCGGATCATCGACGTGATCGAAAGCCCCCTGCCCCGCGAACGGCCGCTCGACATCCGCGAGACGCCCGAGTTTCTGGCGGTGGCGGCGCGGGTGCGGGAGGGGCTACGGGCGGGGCACAGTTATGAGGATTGAGGGGGGAGAGGGGCCCGGAGCGGCGGATTTCCATGGAAATCGGGCGCGGGGCCTTGATTCCATAGGGTTTTTGAAAATTTCGAAATTTTTCGAGCAAGGCGCGGCGCGCCGGACTCGTGCGACGGCCTTAATTCCCGGGCGGCTATTTGACGTTCATCGCTTGCTGAGCTTCGTGGACTTGGCAGCGCGGCTCCAAGAAGAGTTAATCTCGACGCAAGGCAGTGAGGTCTGAGACATGGCGGATCGCGAAGACTTGAAGCAGTGGGTCTATGAAGCGCTAAAGGAACTCGGAGGAGAAGGCTCCGTAGTTGAGATTGCAAAGATCATCTGGCGCGATCACGAAACCGATCTCAAGGCATCAGGCGATCTGTTTTATCGTTGGCAGTATGAGATGCGTTGGGCTGGACAGGTTCTTCAACAGGAGAAGAAGCTAGCAAAGCTGAAGTCGCCGCGGAAGTGGAGGCTTACAGTCTAACCTCCATGACCCGCCTCCTCCCCGTCCTCACCATCCTCCTCGGCCTCCTCGCCGCCTGGTATGCCGGCGCCGTGCTCCTCAACGCGCAATGGGAGCGGGATCAGGCGGAGCGGGCGGGGGTGACGATCACCTTCGCGGAGATCGTGCCGAAGACCATGGCGCAGGAGCGGCCGATGCTGCCCGCCCCTCATCAGGTGGCGGCGGAGCTCTGGAAGACGGTGGTGGAGACGAACCCCACGTCGAAGCGCTCCCTCGTCTGGCATGCCTGGGTGACGCTTTCCTCCACCCTCCTCGGCTTCGCCTTCGGCACGATCCTCGGCGTCGCGCTCGCCGTCGCCATCACGGCGAGCCGGACGACCGGCCTTTCCGTCATGCCCTGGATCATCGCGAGCCAGACCATCCCGATCCTCGCCATCGCGCCGATGATGATCGTGGTGCTGAACGCCGCCGGCATATCGGGCCTCGCGGCCAAGGCGATGATCTCGATGTATCTCAGCTTCTTCCCTGTCACCGTCGGCATGGTGAAGGGGCTCCGCGCGGCGGATGCGATGCAGGTGGACCTGATGCGCACCTACTCCGCCAGCACGGTCCAGACCTATCTGAAGCTCCGCCTCCCCGCCTCCTTCCCCTATCTCTTCGCTTCGATGAAGGTCGGCGTCGCCGCCTCCCTCGTCGGCGCCATCGTGGCGGAGATGACGCTCAGCCAGGGCGGCGGGATCGGCGCGCGGCTGCTCAACGGCTCCTATTATGGGCAGACGATGATGATCTGGGCCGCGCTGATCGCCGCCGCCGTTATGGCGGGCGCGCTGGTGCCGGCCATCGGGCTCGTCGAGCGGCTCGCGCTCCGGGGGCGGCGGGCGTGAGCGGATGGGTCCTCCTCGCGCTCGCGCTCTGGCTCGGGGCCTGGGGCGCGAATGTCTGGCTTTCGCGGCGCACTAAGGCCGCGCGCTGGCTCGCGCCGCTCATTTTCGGGGCGACGCTGCTGGCGCTCTGGGAAGCCGCGGTGCGGGGCTTCGGCATTTCCCCCGTCCTCCTCCCCCCGCCCTCCGCCATCGCGGCGCGCTTCGCGGGCTCGACACCGATCCTCTGGGCGGATTTCGTGCAGACCTTCCGCGGCGTGATCGCAGGCTACGCCATCGGCTGCGGCGCGGGCTTCCTGACCGCGCTGGCGATAGACCGCTCGCCCTTCCTGAAGGCGGGGCTCCTCCCCGTCGGCAACCTCGCCGCCGCGCTCCCCATCGTCGGCGTCGCGCCGATCATGGTGATGTGGTTCGGGTTCGACTGGCAGTCCAAGGCCGCCGTCGTCGCCATCATGTGCTTCTTCCCGATGCTGGTGAACACCGTCGCCGGCCTTTCCGCGGCGGAAGCGATGCAGCGGGACCTGATGCGGACCTACGCCGCCTCCTACGGCCAGACGCTGCTGCGCCTGCGGCTCCCGGCGGCGGCGCCCTTCCTGTTCAACGGCCTGAAGATCTGCACGACGCTCGCGCTCATCGGCGCCATCGTGGCGGAATTCTTCGGCACGCCCATCGTCGGCATGGGGTTCCGCATCTCCACCGAGGTCGGGCGGATGAATGTGGACATGGTCTGGGCCGAGATCGCTGTGGCGGCGCTTGCGGGCTCCGCCTTCTATGGCATTGTGGCGGCCATCGAACGAGCCGTCACGTTCTGGCACCCGTCGCAAAGGGGATAGGCGGGCGCGTTTTCAACGACAGGAGAGGCGAAATGAAGAAACTGATGCTGACTGCCGTCGCGGCGATCTTCGCCGCCGGCGCCGCACACGCGGCGGACAAGGTGACGCTCCAGCTGAAATGGGTCACGCAGGCCCAGTTCGCGGGCTATTACGTCGCCAAGGACAAGGGCTTCTACGAGGAGGAGAATCTCGACGTCGAAATCCTCCCCGGCGGGCCGGACATCGCGCCGCCGCAGGTGATCGCGGGCGGCGGGGCCGATGTGATCGTCGAATGGATGCCCGCCGCGCTCGCCGCGCGGGAGAAGGGCCTGCCGCTTGTGAACATCGCGCAGCCCTTCACCTCCTCTGGCATGATGCTGACCTGCCGGAAGGACACCGGCATCGCCACGCCCGCCGACTTCAAGGGCAAGACGCTCGGCGTCTGGTTCTTCGGCAACGAATTCCCGTTCCTTTCGTGGATGGCGCAGCTCGGCCTTCCGACCGAAGGCGGGGCGGACGGGGTGACGGTTCTGAAGCAGGGCTTCAATGTCGACCCGATCCTGAACAAGCAGGCCGACTGCGTCTCCACCATGACCTACAACGAATACTGGCAGATCATCGACGCCGGCATCAGCCCGGACGATCTGACCGTCTTCAAGTATGAGGATCAGGGCGTCGCGACGCTGGAGGACGGGCTCTATGTGCTCGAACAGAACCTCGCGGACCCGGCCTTCGCCGACAAGATGGTCCGCTTCGTCCGCGCCTCGATGAAGGGCTGGAAATACGCCGAGGCGAACCCCGACGAGGCGGCGGAGATCGTGCTGGAGAACGACGCGACCGGCGCGCAGACCGAGAAGCACCAGAAGCGGATGATGGGCGAGGTGGCGAAGCTCACCGCCGGCTCCTCCGGCGCGCTCGACCCCGCGGCCTATGAGCGGACGGTTAAGAGCCTTCTCTCCGGCGGCTCGGACCCGGTGATCTCCAAGGCCCCGGAAGGAGCCTGGACGCACGCGATTTCCGACAAGGCGCTCTGAGAGCGCGAAGCAGGCGGCCCGGGGCGACCCGGGCCGCACCCCGAAACGCCCGGCCAGTCGGGCGCGGAATGGCGCGGGCGCGCCGCTTGAAACGCCCCGCCCCGCTTGCGCGAATCCGGGCCTGCGCCTATGCCCCGGACATGACAGCGCCCGCCCATGACCGCCTCCTCATCATCGACTTCGGCAGCCAGGTCACGCAGCTCATCGCGCGGCGCCTGAGGGAGCTGAACGTCTATTGCGAGATCCACCCGTTCAACCGGGTGGACGACGCCTTCCTCGACGCCTTCGCGCCGAAGGCCGTGATCCTCTCCGGCGGCCCCGCCTCGGTGATCGACGAGGGGAGCCCGCGCCCGCCGGAGCGTGTTTTCTCCCTCGGCGTGCCCGTCCTCGGCATCTGCTACGGCCAGCAGGCAATGATGCAGATGCTCGGCGGGCGGGTGGAGCGTGGACAGGGCACGGCGGAATTCGGCCGCGCCTATGTGGAGCGGCGGGGCGCGCTCGACCTCCTCGACGGCTGGTTCGAAGCGGGGCGCGAGCAGGTCTGGATGAGCCACGGGGACCATGTGGCGGAGATCGCGCCGGGCTTCGAGGTCTATGGCGCCTCCCCCAACGCGCCCTTCGCCATCGTGGCGGACCCGGCGCGCCGCTTCTACGCCGTGCAATTCCACCCCGAAGTGCATCACACGCCGATGGGCGGGCGGCTCTACGCCAATTTCGTGAGGCTCGCGGGCTTCACGGGGGACTGGACGATGGCCGCCTATCGCGAGCAGGCGGTGGAGGCGATCCGGGCGCAGGTGGGGGAGGAGCGGGTGCTCTGCGGCCTCTCGGGGGGCGTCGATTCCTCCGTCGCCGCCGTGCTGATCCACGAGGCGATCGGGGACCGGCTGACCTGCGTCTTCGTCGACACCGGCCTGATGCGGGAGGGGGAGGCCGAGCAGGTCGTCTCCATGTTCCGCGACCATTACAACATTCCTCTGATCCATGCGGACGAGGGCCCGCGCTTTCTCTCCGCGCTGAAGGGCGTGACGGACCCGGAGACGAAGCGGAAGACGATCGGGCGGCTCTTCATCGATGTCTTCGACCATCACGCGAAGGCGGCGGGGGGCGCGAGGTTCCTCGCCCAGGGCACGCTCTATCCGGACGTGATCGAGAGCGTGAGCTTCTCCGGCGGCCCCTCCGTCACCATCAAGAGCCATCACAATGTCGGCGGCCTGCCGGAAAAGATGGACATGAAGCTGGTGGAGCCGCTGCGCGAGCTCTTCAAGGACGAGGTGCGCGCGCTCGGGCGGGAGCTGGGGCTCCCGGAGAGCTTCGTCGGCCGCCACCCCTTCCCCGGCCCCGGCCTCGCCATCCGCTGCCCCGGGGAAGTGACGGAGGAGAAGCTGGCGATCCTTCGGCGGGCGGATGCGGTGTTCATCGACCAGGTCCGGCGGCACGGCCTCTATGACGAGATCTGGCAGGCTTTCGTTGCGCTCCTGCCCGTGCGGACGGTCGGCGTGATGGGCGACGGGCGGACCTACGACTACGCCTGCGCGCTCCGCGCCGTCACCTCGGTGGACGGGATGACGGCGGATTACTACCCGTTCTCCCACGACTTCCTCGGGGAGACGGCGACGCGGATCATCAACGAAGTGACGGGCATCAACCGCGTCACCTACGACATCACCTCGAAGCCGCCAGGGACGATCGAGTGGGAGTGAGGGAGGCTGCGGACCCGTAGGCCACGGGCCCGCGCAGGCTGATGCAGCGACAGGGACATGTCCGGCCAGAACGGATATGACACGGGCTCGAGGCGGCGCGCTGCTGATCCCGTGTCGTCGGCAAACGTCCGCCGTCGCTACACCGCTCTCCTGTTCCTTCAGGACCGCGATCAGCTGCTCCTCGCTGAACCTCGATCGTTTAATCCTCCGTCTCCCTCCCTGAGACGGACGCTACCAAAACTTGGCGGAAGTTCAGGGGCTCAGGTCACCGACGGAAAGGACCGCGAGGCGTGCGACGGCGCGCGCTTGGACTTCGCCCGACACGGACGCAGACGGGAAAGCGCCCCGGCCTTGCCGTCAGGTCGCGGAAGCGCCGCCATAGCCCTCGCGGCGGCGTCGGTCGTCGCGGAAGAACGAGCAAAGCGCGGCTTGGCGCAGCCTTTATCGGGCGGAAGCGCGACTGTCCGCGCCCGAGGCCGAAGCGAGGGGAGAGGCGCAGACCGGGAGGTGGCGCGCGCCACTGATCGCGCCGCGAATCTCGCGCAGCCTGCGCCTCACTGCCAACCAACCCATGGAGAAAAGGATGATCGGCGCCATTCGACTCACAGTCTCGGCCGCGATGGCGGCCGCGCTCGCGGCCTGCGTTTCGGCACCGGAAGTTCCATCGACCGTTCTTTCGGAGACGGTCGACCCGGCGCCGGCGCCCGGAGCGCTTCTCTACGCCGCGCGCGATCTTGCGAGCGGCGAGATCGAGGAGGTCTCGTTGGAGATCGACGCCGGCGGGTATCGCGGCGTCTCGAGCTCCGGCTGCGTCTGGACGGAGGGCGAGCGCTACGGCCCCTCGCTGAGCTGGAGCGGCTGCGGCGGCGCGGGCGGGACGCAGACGGTGACCGCCGAGGAGGGCGCGCTCTGGCCGCTCGCCGTCGGCAACACGAAGACCTGGAGCTTCACCGGACGGAGCGAGCGGGGCGACGCCTGGAACGCCTCGCGAACCTGCACGGTCGAGGCGGCGGAACGCGTCACGCTGCCCGAGGGCGAAAGCCTGGCGCTGAAAGTCGTCTGCGAGGACCCCTATTCGCGGCGCACCTACTGGCATTCGCCGCAGACCGGCGCCCCGGTCTACTTTCAGCGGTTCGACAAGCGGCGGAACGAGTACGTGACGCAGGTGATCGTTCCGGCAGAGGGTTGAACCCGACGCCGTGGCCCGGCCGCCGGACGCCAGCGCCTTGCGGCCGGCCTCACCGCCAGTCGCTCTCCTCCGAAAGGGCGGAGAGCAGCCGGCGCATTGAGGGGATGCTGACGGATCGGCCTTCCTTCGCGATCAGCCCCTCGCGCGCGAGGGCCGCCAGCTCCTTCGTCACCGCCTCCCTGTGCGTGCCGATGAAGGCGGCGAGCTCGGCATGCGGCGGGAGCCGCTCGATCCGCCCCCCGTCTCCGGCGGGGTCAGCGCGCCGGGCGAGCTCGCGGCCGAGGCGCTGGCGCACGACGAAGGCCGAGCGCTCGAACACCCGCTCCGTCAGGTCGGCGACCATCCGGGAGAGATGCCGGGCGAGCGCCACGGCAATGGCGGGCCGCTCGAACAGGCTCCGCTCGAAGCTCGGATAGGGAATGACGCAAACCTCGGTGGGGCCCCGCGCATGGACCCAGGCGTTGCGCGGCGACCCGGTAAGCGCCGCGAGCTCCCCGAAGATGTCTCCCGGGCCGATGGTCCGGTAGGCGATGAAATGCCCCTGAGCCGAGACGAGCGTGGCCATCGCCGCGCCCGACATGACGAAGAAGACGTCCGTGGAGCTGTCGCCGTGGTTGATGAGGGCCACGCCGTCGGCCACGTTCCGCCGCCGGCCGCCGCTAAGCAGCAGGTCTCGATCCGGGTCTTCGAGTTGGGACAGGAAACTCACGAGACTTCCCCCGCCGTAAGGCGCAGATCATGCGTGTCGACCGATGCGCAGTCTAGTGTTCGGCGCGGCGACTATGAGGCGATGCGCAGACTTCCTGCGGCTATTTCCTGCATTACCGTCTTTGCATGCGGCGATCCGGCGGGAACGAGCCCGGCGGAAACGAAGCCGGCAACGGATCAGTCATTCGCCCCTTGAAGGCTCGCTGTCTCTCAACGAGCGGCTTGCCAGTCGGCAAAGTCGCCTCGTCCGTCGCGACAGCGTGTTCAAAACCTGTACGATTCCAGGGGATCGAGGGGCCGTATGTGGGGACAGAGAGAATGAAAAGCGTCGCCATACGCCGCCCGGCCAGCGGCGCCGCGACGCTCGTGCCGCCCATCGCGACCCAGGAGCCCGAGCGCGTGCCGGCGGCGAGGCGGCCGAAATGGCCGTAGCTGTCGCTCGCCGGGGCGACGGCGTCGGGCGCTCGCTGGACCGCGGTCAGGGGCGCTTCCGGGCCGCCGGCGGAGAAGGGCAGGAGCGTGAGGCCTGCGCGTTCATAGGCGCCGACGACGATCGTCTCCCCGCCCGTCGCGATCGCGTTCATCAGGGAGGCGCGACGCACGGGGCAATCGGGGTCCACCGCCGTCAGCGCGACGCCGACATCGAGATCGCTCGGGAACCTGTCCGGCGGAACGGGGGCGATGTCGGTCAGCGGATAGCGTGGATCGTCGAGGAAGGATTGGCGCCCCGCCTCGGGGTAGCCGGGGATCGTGTCGTCCCGCTGCACCCAGATCTGGACGGGCGCCTCGGCGGTGATGCGCTCCCCGACCTTCAGGTTCAGCGTCCAGAGCCCGGAAGGCGCGACCTTGTCATGGAGCGGGACGCCGTTCCGGTCCGCCGTCGTCTCGTGGAGGCCGCGCCGCGTCGGCATGGTCCTGAGAAGAAAGACGCCGCGCCCTGAGGCGGGGTCCCTTGCGTAGGAAAGCCGCGCGACGGAGACCGTCTGGCCGGGGCCGTTGACATATTGAAGCAGAAACGCCCTGCCCGCTATCGGGTCTATCGACGCCTCCGCGCCGCCGGGGGCGGTCACCTCTAGCCGCACGTCCTTCCCGTCGGGACCGGGTTTCAAGGCCGGAAGCCATATCTGCAGGTCAGATTGCGTACGGTCCCCCGGCTGCAAGCGCCATCCGACCGACTGTTCGCCGTTCCTATGCGGCGGAACCGTCGCATGGCAGCGCGAGAGGTGCGCGTTTCCGGCGGAGAGCACGATGTTCAGCGGCGGGTCGCCCGCCTTCAACGCCTGATCCATCAATCTCTCGATGAGGCTCGTTCCGTCGTGAGGCCCGGCGGTGAAGCCGTAGCTGACATTGACGACGACGGGGATCGGGTCTCCGCCCGCCGAGGCCGAGATCAGCCTCGCGCGCTCCCGAATGTAGTCGAGCGCGGCGCCGAGATGCGCCTCGATCTGGGCGCCCGAACTGTCCTCCACCACTTCGGGCGGAAGCTGGACGGCGATGATCGGCCGGTTCGCGACATCCTGTTCCGGCTCGGCGCCGGCGAGCAGGTCGAGCACATGGGTTCCGTGAGCATGGCGGCGGGCGAGGGAATCCCGCCTGTCACGCCGAAGGTCGAAAATCCCGAGGTTCCGGTGCGCCTGCAGATCGTCCCCGCCGGAGGCGACGATCCACCCGTCTATCTCGCCCTTCGCGAATTCGCGCCCATAGGGAACCGAGCGGCTATTGGAGACGGGCCTCATGCCCATGTGCCAGAAATACTCGACGCGCGTCGTGTCGTCGGCCCGGCGGAAGCGGTGGTTGGCGACGGCGATCCCGTCGTCGATCACAGCCATGATGACGGCGGGCGACTGGGCTCCAACGGGATTGTAGGTCGAGACGGGCGGGGGCTTGCGTTGCGGAAAGTCGGCTTCGGTCGTCGTGTCGTCATACACCCAGGAATCCCGGCTCAGCGTCGCGGAAAGCTTGATGATCTTCTTCGCCTTTTTGAATTTCGCGTAGATCTTTTCGTTCGCCTCCTCCACTTTCTCGAAGAACGCTGGCCATGCGTAAGCCACGAAGGGTTGACCCATAACGGCGACGAATGGCTTCTTGAATGAGAAGATGTGAATTCGTTCCTGGACTGCAAGACTGCCGCGTCTCACTGCGTTGAATGCTTTGAGCGCCTGCTTGTTGTTCAGTTGAAGCAGAAATGGAATTGGCCCCGGCCCGTCCATGTTGACGCCCAGAAAGTCCTCGGACGCCACGAGGAAAAACCAAGATGCGGCCGGATCGAGCCCGACGAAGGCGCGGAAATCAGCGCCTGGGGTCTCCTCAGGCTCCGGCGCCCAAGTGTAGGTCGGCATCGGTTCGCCCTCCGCTCAGGCCGGCCATTCCGCCGCCGCCTTGTACCAGAGCCAGTGAAGAAGCGGCGCATCGCCGTTCACCGGCACGACCGCGTTGTCGCCACCTATCGATCTGCAATAGGGTTTTGACGCGCTATCTGGACGAAACTCCGACAAATCTTCACGAAGGAGATCGAGCAACGCGAAATCGGGATTGTCCGCCGCGCTTACCCGGTGGCCACGGAAGCGCATTGGCTTTACGTCCCCGCCACCCGTGGCGCGGGCAATAACGTACCTCCCGAGAGTAATGCCCAAGATCGCGCCGGCGATGCTGTCGAGAGGAAAGTGGACGCCGGCGACAGTCCGGTTGGCGGCGATGCGCTCCGCGGTTCCGAAAATCTGCGGTCGGTAGCGGTTGGCCTCTCGGTTGGCATACTTCTCCGGACCCGCCGGGTTCACTGGCGCCGACATCACCGCAAATAGTACTGTGGCCATCGCGAACGCTTCGGTAGCATGACCGCTCGGAAGGGCTCCGTGACCGGGTGTGAGAACCATTGGCTGGATCTGCGCCGAATACTCGATCGGCCGACGGCAGGCGAGAACGTGCTTGAACTGGTTCTGGACGGTTCCGGCAAGCTCCTGCGTCGCCGAGAGAAGCTCAAGAGTCCACCGCGCCCTTTCCGGTCGCATGAAGCCCAAAGCCGCCAGAAAATCGATTGGCCCGCCGAGCTGTGCGAGGATTTCAGATGTACGATCCTGACGAAGTTGCGCGTACCCGTGCACCCAACGCAGTTGCTCCACGAACACCGCAAGGTTCGGACGGGACATGACGACAAGCGGCGTTCGTGCGAACTGAGCCCGTTGGGTCACGACGAGTAGCTTCATCCGGGGGGCGCCCGGGTTCGCTTCATTGACCTCGAAGCCGAGGTCGCGCATTAGCTCGAACACGTAAAGGGATGCGCGAACGGTCGGATACCAGAGTTCAAGATTGCCCGGTTCGTTCGGCTCGAGCTCCTTCGGCGCGCTCGTCGGCGGCTGATAAGGCCCCACCACCCCGTCCCGGTTCATGATGAGCGCATTCGCGAGGAGCGGGCTGTCATATCCGCTCCGCCGGGTCGGGCCGAGCGCGGCGTCGGCGCCGGACGAGTGCCCCATATGTCCCATGTGGCCCATATGGCCCATGTGCCCCATATCCGAATACCTTGAACTTGAGCCCATTTTCGTTCTCCAATATCTGCGCCGCCGTTCAGGCGGGCGCGCCGGCTTCGCTCAGGCTCCTAGCAATCTCGCGCGTGATCCGCGCCTCGGGATTCGCCGCGCGCGCCATGTAGCCCCCGACGCTGAACGAGGGCTCGAGCGACATCAGCTCCCCCAGCGTGGCGCGCGCCTCGCCTTCCCGTCCCAGCCGCCAGGCCGCCACGGTCTTCACCCGCAGGGCCGAGCCGTGCATGCGGTTCAGCCGAAGCGCCTCCGTCGCCGCTTCGAGCGCCGGCCCGTCCTCGCCGGCGGTGAGATGCGCCGAGGCGAGAATGGTCTCGAAGAGATACCGCCTCGGGTCGAGCGGGGAGAGCCGGATGGCCGTTCGCGCGTCCTCTACGCCTTCCTCCCCGCGATCCTCGAAGGCGTTGAGCGCGGCGCGCATCAGCCAGGCCATCGCCTCGGACGGCGCTTCGGCGATCGCCGCGTCATAGCGCGCCCGCGCGACGTCGAGGCGGTGGAACAGGTTGGCGTTCACGCTCCCGTCTATCGACTTGGAGAGCGAACAGTCGGGATCGAGGTCCATCGCCCTGCCCGACGCCTCGGCCGCCAGAGCCGCGTCCCGCCGCCGGTCGTCCGACCAGCCCTGATGGGCCTTCATCGCATGCCAGTAGGCGAGCCAGGCATAGGCTGTCGAATGCCGGGGGTCCCGCTCGACCAGCGCTTCGAGAAGTTCGCGCGCATACTCGAAATCCGAACGCGCCAGACGATGCAGCGACGCGACCGCCCCGAAAAGCAGGGTGTAGGCGCGAAGGTTCCGCAGCGGCGCCCTGCGCGCCCGGGCGAGTTCCCTGTCGGCGATGGCCCGGGTCACCGCGGCGACGACTTCATGGATCAGCGGCTGGCCCGCTTCGTGGATCGCCTCCATCGGGCCGGTTACGACGTCGCTCCAGACCATGCGGTCATCCTGCGCGTCGACCAGTTCGAGATTGAGCGACGCCCGGCCGTCCCGCACGTCGAAGCGGCCGGAGAGGAGAAAGTCCGCGCCCGTCGCCTGCCGAAGCTCCCGCACGGTCAACCCGCGTCTGGCGGCGGCCGCGGCGGAGAGCCGCGAGATCACCGAAAGGTATGGAGAGCGGCCCAGCAGGCGCGAACATTCCTCCGCGAAGACCTCTCCGAGTATCGCGACCTCGGGAGCGGCGAAACGCGGAGCGAGCGGAAGAATGGCGACGCCCGGGGTCGCTTCCGATTCCGGCGAACGCCCCGTCCTGGGTCTCCCCCCGTCCGCCCGCAGCCGGAACGCGCGGACCGGCTCCGCGACGTTTCTGACCCAGCACAGGCCGAGATCCTCCAGAGAGGCGTCGAGACCCTCCGTGAGTTCATCCCTGATCCGCTCCGAAACGATGATCTCGCCGGGCGCGGCGAGAGCCATCAGCCGCGCCGCGAGATTCACGTCCCGGCCGAACACATCGCCGGCGCCGCTCGAATAGCGGCCGCTCGACAGGCCCATGCGCAGGTGAATGCGGAGGCTGGCGTCAGGCTGCTCCCGCTCCTCCGCGGCCCTGACCATCGCGGCGATCGACTGCGCCGCGCGAACGGCGGCGGGCGACGACCCGAAGGTCGCAAGAAACCCGTCGCCCGTTCCCTTGATCAGCGCGCCGCCATGGGTCGGGATGATCTCCGACCGGATGCGGCCGAAGAGCGCCAGCCACCGACGAATGAACGATTCCTCGTCGAAGCCCGCGAGCCTTACCGACTCGAAGATGTCCACCAGGAGAATGGCGCCGGAAGACCGGGCCAAGCCATGCTCCGCCTCGCGAAGATCGCAGCCTGACCCCGCCGCCCGCAACGCCGCCTCCCCTTCTGGTGCAGGACCCACGTCAACTTATCTTAAGGGTAGCCGCATCCGAACCATGCAAGGAAGAGGAAAATTCGGCCCGGGCTTCCTCCACTTGGTCGCCGCAATCAGTCGAGGGACATGTGTGATGAAACTCGCAAGTCGTTACCGTCAGACCGGAGCGGTCGGAAATGCGCTCACGCCGGCGGAAAGACCGGCTTGATTGCGGAGGATTGCTGGCGACTTCGCTTGCAGGGTCCCGGTCAGGCTCCAACCCCTTGGCGGGTTTGGTGCCCGGGGGCGGATTTGAACCACCGACACGCGGATTTTCAATCCGCTGCTCTACCAACTGAGCTACCCGGGCGCCCGCGCGGCGGGGGAGCCGCGGCGAAGTTCGGGCGTTCTATGTCAGGGGCGCGGGGCTGTCCAGAGCGATTTTGACCGTGAGATTCCTCATGCCGCGCGCGGCGGGAGCGCGGAATTTTCTCGCGGGCGGCGGCCGGGCGTGAGAAGGATTCCGGGTGCGGAATCTCAAGCCCACAGCGCCGAGGACGCAAGATCATGTCAGGATTCGCCCGCCTTCCCGCCCTTGCCGCAGCGCTGATCGCCTGTTCCGCTCCCGTCGGAGCCGAGGAGCGGGCGTTCATGGAGGGCGGGGGTTACGAGGCCTACGACTTCGACTATGCGGCCGTGGGGGCGGAGGAGGCCGCCTCGCTCGTGCGCGGCTGTCCGGGCTTCGCGGCGGCGGAGCCGGCGCTGACGGTCACGCTTTCCTCGCCGGGGGACCTCTACCTGCGCCTCGGCGGCGCGGAGGCGGCGCTGGTGGAGCGGCCGGACGGGCTCCACGCCTGCGAGATCGTCGACGCCTACGGCCTCGTCCGGCTCGACCGGCGGGGCGGCGCGGCGGGCGACTATCGCCTCTGGCCGCTGGCCCCGGCGGCGGGCGCCTCCGTCACGGGGCGCATCCTCGCGACCGGCTATGAGCCCGACCTGCGGGAGACGGTGCGCATCCTCGGCGTCGCGGTGGACCCGGCGCTGCTGCCGCCGCTCCTCTCCGACCTGCCGCCGGACCCGCTGGCGCCCCCCGTCTCGGGCGAGGCGACGCTGAGCCCTGGCGGGGAGATCACCATGGCCGTCGCGCTGCGCGGGCTGGTGCCGGCGGAGGAGGCGGGGCCGGGCTGCGCGGGGCTGATCGACCAGACGCGGCCCGACGCCCGGCTGACGCTGGCGGAGGCCCTGCCCCGCCTCGTCATCGGCGCGGAATCGGACACGGCGGACACGACGCTGATGATCATCGGGCCGGACGGCGCGGTGCATTGCGGGGACGACCAGGTCGGCTACAACCCGCTCGTCTCGATCGAGCCGGCGGAGGCCGGCGCCTACGCCGTCTGGGCTGGAGTCTATCCGGGCGGCGAGGGGCAGGCGGCGCGGCTCGTCTTCGGAGAAACGGTTCCCGAGGGCGCGGCGCTCCCCGCCCCGGCGGAGACGCTGGCGACGGATGCGGCGCCGGCCTGGGGCTATATGGGGCTCGATCCTTCAGGCCCGGCGGAAGCTACGCTCTCCATCGCCGCCAGCGTCTTCGCGAGCGATTTCGACCCGGGATGCAGCGGGGCCATCGACCCTTCCCGCCCGGACCTCGTCGTGAGCGTCTGGGAGCCGGGGCCGATGACCATCGCGGCGCGGTCGGACGGCGCGGACGCGACGCTGCTCGTCGTCACGCCCTCCGGCGCGATCCTCTGCAATGACGATCATTCGGGGACGAACCCGGCGGTGGGATTCGAGACGGCGGAGACCGGGGACTATTTCGTCTGGGTCGGCGCCTTCGGCGGCGGCGAGGGGGCGGAGGCCGTGCTGACCGTCTCGCCCGCGCCAATGGACGGGGCGATGGGCGCGGCGGAGCCGCCAGCCCCGAATCCGTTCGAAGGGCGCGACGTGCCGAGCGCGGCGGCCGCGCTCGCCATCCTCGAGGAACAGCCCGATTTCGCGGCCTTCCTGACCTATGAGCGGATGGAGGAGACGGGGCCGGAGGGCTTCATCCTCCACGGCGTCACGCTTTCGGACCCGAGCGGCGTGGACGCGCCGATCTCCGTCGCGCGCATCTCGGTTTCCGATCTCGACCTTTCGGGGCTTTCCGCGGGCGGGGGGCCGGAACGGTTCGCGCTTACGGTGGAAGGGATCGACTACGCCGCGCTCGCCGCCGCGGCGGAGGGGGGCGGGCCGCCGCTGCCGCTTTTCGAGACGCCGCCGCCGCTCTCCCTCTCCGTCAGCCTCTTGCCGCCGGGCGGGGACGCGACAAGGCGCGATTTCAGCCTCGGGCTCGTCTTCGAGGGGCAGTTCGGCCTCGGCCTCTCGGCGCGGCTGCTCTGGCCCGAGGGGGCCGGATCGATGGACCCGGAGATGCTGGCGGAGCTGGCGCGGGGCGAGGCGGTGGAGCTGCGGATCGACGACATGGGCTTCATCGGCGCCTCGCTGGCGCGGGCCGCGGAGGAAATGGGGCGGGACCCGGGCGAGATGGTCGCCGAGGCGCTGGCGGAGCTCGAAGGCGCGCTCGGCGCGATGGGGCCGTTCTCGCCGGGGAGCCCGCGCGGGATGCTGCTCGCGGCGCTCACCGAGCGGCTGACCGGGCTCGACAGGCCGGGGCGGCTCCGCCTCCGGCTCGAAGCGCCCGCGGGCGTGGATGCGGAGACGGCGTTCGGCGCGCTGATGGAGGATGCGCCGGACCCGGCTCTGATCTCCGTCGAGATCGCGCACGAGCCGCTCTGAGCGGGTTCGCTCGGGCCGCGGGCCCGCTGCCGCCTCGGAGCGCTCTTTCCGCTGCGCGCCGTTCCGGCCGGGGCGCACGGAGACGGGTGCGTTTTCGCGCCTGAAACAATCGATCACGGAAAAAATCATTATAAATCAATATATCGAGGCCGATAACCATGGTTATCGGTCGAAGCCGCCGCTCCGCGGCGCCGGCCCGGAAGGCGGGCGCGGGTCCTAATCCTCCTCCTTGTCCTCCTCGACGGGGACGGCGTAGGCCCCGGTCATCCAGCGGCCGAGATCGACGTCGGCGCAGCGCTTCGAGCAGAACGGGCGCCAGCGCGGCTCCGTCGGATCGCCGCAGATCGGGCAGCGGGAGCGGGCCGGGGGCGTCTCAGACATCGGGGATGAGCGGCGCGGTCGGCCGCCGCTCCCTCTTGCGCTGGAGTTCGAGATGGCCGAGCGGGGTCCATCCGGCGAGGACGGTCTGCACCGGGTCGGCGGCGAGGGCGCGGGAGAGGGCGGATTCGACGGCCTTCCGGTCCGCCTTCCGCATCGGCGCGAAATCGACGATGACGACGCCGCCGAGCCCGCGAAGGCGGAGTTGGCGCGGCAGGTCTGCCGCTGCGGCGAGGTTGGCGCGGGCGGCGGCGTCCGCGCTCACATCCGCGCCGGTGTTGACGTCCACCGCGACGAAGGCCGCCGTCGGCTCCACCGCCATCCAGGCGCCGCGTCCGAGATCGGCGCGGGGGCGGCGGAGCGCGGCGAGCGCCTCCCAGAGCCCGAGCCGGTCGAAGACGCCCGGCCCCTCGTCAACCTCGTCCGCCGCCCAATCCCGCTTCGCGCGGTCGGCGGCGGAGGGGGCGGGGGCGGCGAGGCCGGGCGGGCCGCCTGCGCTCGCCTCCGCCTCCCGCGCGACGAGGCGCGCGACCTCCTCCGCGATCTCCGCCTCGCCCGCGCCTTCCGCGGCGGTGCGGAGGATGAGTCCATAGGGCGCATCGGCGAGCGCGGCGCGCCCGGCCTCTTCGAGTCGCGCGCGCTCCTCCCGGTCCTTCAGCCCGCGGGCGACGTTCACGCCCTGCGCGAGCGGGGTGAGGATGGCGAGCCGCCCGCGATGCAGCCGCCGGGCGGAAAGGGGGACGGCCTTGCCCGGCTCGGCCCATCCCGTCACCTCGGCGAGGACAAGTGCGCCCTCCTCCGCCTCCGGCGCCTCGCGGAGGAAGCCCTCGGCGCCGCCCGCCATCTTCACGACGGCGCCGCCCTGCTTCGGCAGCGCGCGACGGATGCGGACGCGGTGGATCTCCTCCGCCCGCGGCCCCTCCCCTTCCGGCCCGTCGATCATGAGATCGTCGAGCCGCCCTTCGGAGACGAGCGCGGCGATGCCGCCCTCGACGGCGATGATCCGCCCGCCCCTCATTTCGCAGGCCCGTCGAGCGCGACGGGATAGCCCGCGGCGCGGAGGAGATTCGCCGTCTCCGCCAGCGGCAGGCCGACGACGCCTGTGAAGGAGCCGGAAATCCACGGGATGAGCGGCCCGGCGAGGCCGTGGATGGCGTAGCCGCCCGCCTTGCCGCGCCATTCGCCGGAACGGAGATAGGCCGCGATCTCCTCCTCCGAGAGCCGCTTGAAGCGGACGGCGGTGACGACCTCGCGCGCCCAGGCGCGATCTTCCCGGCGGAGCGCGACGGCGGTGACGACGCGGTGGCGGCGGCCGGAGAGAAGGCGCAGGAAGCCCTCCGCCTCGGCCTCGTCCGCGGGCTTGCCGAGGATTCGCCGGCCGGCGGCTACGGTCGTGTCGGCGGAGAGGACGATCTCGCCCGGCGCGATGGCGACGGCCGCGGCCTTTTCCCGCGCCATGCGGAGGCAATAGGGGCGCGGCCCCTCCCCCTTCCGGGGCGTCTCGTCGATTTCGGGCGCGGCGATCCTGTCCGGCGTCACGCCGATCTGCGCCAGAAGCTCCCGCCGCCGCGGGCTGGAGGAGCCGAGGACAAGGCGCATCGCGCCTTACTTGAAGCGGTAGGTGATGCGGCCCTTGGTGAGGTCGTAGGGCGTCATCTCGACCTGGACCTTGTCGCCGGCGAGGACGCGGATGCGGTTCTTGCGCATCTTGCCGGCGGTGTGGGCGATGATCTCATGGCCGTTCTCGAGCTCCACCCGGAATGTCGCGTTGGGCAGAAGCTCGGTCACGACGCCGGGGAATTCGAGGGTTTCTTCCTTGGCCATGCCGTCTCCGATGATCGCGGCGCGGATGCGCCCGAGGCGCGGGTTAATGACTCCGTTCAGGGCGGAAAGCAAGGCTGGGCGTGCTTGACGCGCGATGCCCGATCATGGATAAGGCGCGCTCTTCCGGGGCGCGACGCGCCGCCGGGGGAACCGGTGATGACGCCCCCGCGAAGGGGCGCGCCGCCCGAGGCGGGTCAGAACGGCCCGAAAGTGCGGGAGACCGCCGCCACAGGGCGCGATGAGAGAGAAGGAATGCGCGAGATGTTCGCGGTCATCAAGACGGGCGGCAAGCAATACAAGGTCGCCGCCGACGACGTGTTCACGGTGGAGAAGCTCGAGGCCGAGGCCGGCGAGACGATCCGCTTCGAGGAAGTGCTGATGCTCGGCGGCGAGGACGGCGTGACCGTCGGCGCCCCGCGGGTCGCCGGCGCAGCCGTCGAGGCGACGGTCGTCGAGCAGACGCGCGGGCCGAAGACGATCAGCTTCAAGAAGCGGCGGCGGAAGCACAGCTCGAAGCGGCGGCGCGGTCACCGGCAGGATCTGACGCTGGTGAAGATCGTCGCGATCCACCCCGGCGCGTAAGGAGAGAGAGACATGGCGCACAAGAAGGCAGGCGGCTCCTCCCGCAACGGCCGCGACAGCGCGGGCCGGCGGCTCGGCGTGAAGAAGTTCGGTGGCGAGGCTGTGATCCCCGGCAACATCATCATCCGCCAGCGCGGCACCCAGTGGTGGCCGGGCGCGAATGTCGGCATGGGCAAGGACCACACGATCTTCGCGACGAGCGAAGGCGCGGTGAAGTTCCACAAGGGCCTGAAGGGCCGGACCTTCGTCTCCATCGTCCCGCCGGCCGAGGCCGCCGAGTAACGCCGGCCGCGAGAGCGGACTTCCCGAAGGGGCCGGCGCCTGACCGGCCCCTTTTTCGTTTTCGGATGCGCGCCATGCCCAGCCGCCTGCCCGACCGGATCGAGACGGAGCGCCTGACGCTCCGCCGCCCGCGCGCGTCTGACGCCGGGCCGATGTCGCTCTATGCGGGGGACAGGCGGGTGGCGGAGATGCTGGAGCATGTGCCCCATCCCTACCCGCCCGGCGCGGCGGAGGCCTTCATCGAGCGAATTCTGGCAGACCTCGTGACCGAGCGCGTCTGGGTCATGGACGCGGAGAAGATCGACGGACCGGAATTCATCGGCGTCATCAGCCTGAAGCAACAGGAAGAGGCCGCGCGGCTCGGATACTGGGTCGGCCCGCCGTTCTGGAACACGGGCTATGCGACGGAGGCGGCGCTCGGCGTCGTCGCGGCGGCGCGCGAAGCCGGTCTCGCGCGGCTCGAGGCGCGCGTCGCAGCGGAGAACGAGGCTTCGGCGCATGTGCTGCTCCATGCCGGCTTCGCGGAGCGCGGGCGGGCGGATTTCTTCTCCGTCGGGCGGGGCGCGATGGCCGCGCACAGGCTTTTCAGGCTGGAGCTGGGGCGATGAAGTTCCTCGACCTCGCGAAGGTCTATGTCCGCTCCGGCGCCGGGGGGAACGGCGCCGTCAGCTTCCGGCGGGAGAAGTTCGTCGAATATGGCGGGCCGGACGGCGGCGACGGCGGCGACGGGGGCGATGTCATCGTCGTTGCGACGGACGGGCTCAACACGCTGATCGACTTCCGCTACCAGCAGCATTTCAAGGCCGGGAACGGCCGCGCCGGCGCCGGGCGGCAGAAGACCGGCGCGAGCGGCGCGGACGTGATCCTGAAGGCGCCGGTCGGCACGGAAATCCTCGAGGAGGACGGCGAGACGCTGATCGCCGATCTCACCGAGCCGGGGCAGCGCGTCGTCCTCGCCCGCGGCGGCAATGGCGGCTGGGGCAACCTCCGTTTCAAGACGGCGACGAACCAGGCGCCGCGCAACGCCAATCCCGGCCAGGAGGCGGTGGAGCGGACGGTCTGGCTGCGGCTCAAGCTGATCGCGGATGCGGGCCTCGTCGGCCTGCCGAACGCCGGCAAGTCAACCTTCCTCGCCGCCACGACCAACGCGAAGCCGAAGATCGCGGATTACCCGTTCACCACGCTCGCGCCGCAGCTCGGCGTCGTCGGCGTGGACGGGCGGGAATTCGTGCTGGCGGACATTCCGGGCCTGATCGAGGGCGCGCATGAGGGCCGCGGGCTGGGGGACCAGTTCCTCGGCCATGTCGAGCGCTGCGCGGTGCTGCTGCACCTGATCGACGGAACCTCGGAGGATGTGGCGGGGGATTACCTTACGATCCTCGAAGAGCTCGAAGCCTATGGCGCCGGGCTGGCGGAGAAGCCGCGGATCACGGCGCTCAACAAGATCGACGCGCTGGACGAGGAGGCGGTCGCCGCCGCGCGGGCCGCGCTGGAGGAGGCCGGGGCGACGAATGTGCGGCTCCTTTCGGGCGCGAGCGGCGAGGGCGTTCCCGGCGCGCTCCGCGCCCTCCGGGCCGAGATCGAGAAGGCCCGCGGCGCCGAGAAGAAGGCGGAGGCGGAAGAGGAGGAGGGCGGCGCGTGGCGGCCCTGACGGAGGCGCAGTCGGTCGCGGGGGAGCGCCTCGCCGCGGCGCGCAGGATCGTCGTGAAGGTCGGCTCCGCGCTTCTCGTCGACGCGGCGACCGGCGCGCTCAGGACGGACTGGCTCACCGGGCTCGCGGCCGATGTCGCGCTCCTCCGGGGCCGGGGCGCGGAGGTGGTGCTCGTCTCCTCGGGCTCCATCGCGCTCGGGCGCCGCGCGCTCGGCCTCGCTCCGGGGCCGCTTTCGCTGGAGCAGAGCCAGGCGGCCGCGGCGGTGGGGCAGATCCGCCTCGCCCGCGCCTATGAGGCGGCGCTGGAGCCGCACGGGCTGAAGGCGGGCCAGGTGCTCCTGACGCTGGACGACAGCCGGGACCGGCGGCGCTATCTCAACGGCCGCGCGACGCTGCGGATGCTGCTCGACCTCGGCGTCGTCCCGATCGTGAACGAGAACGACACGGTGGCGACGGACGAGATCCGGTTCGGGGACAATGATCGCCTCGCCGCGCAGATCGCCTCCATGACGGGGGCGGACGCGCTGGTGCTGCTCTCCGACGTGGACGGGCTCTATGAGAGAGACCCGCGGGGCGACCCCTCCGCGCCGCATATCCCGCTTGTGACCGAACTGACGCCCGAGATCGAGGCGAAGGGCGGCGGCGCCGGGACGGCGGGCGCGAAGGGGGGGATGCGGACGAAGCTCCTCGCCGCCAAGACCGCGATGAAATCCGGCTGCGGCATGGCCATCGCGCTCGGGGACCGGCCGCGCCCGCTCTCCGCGCTGATGGAGGGCGCGCGGGCCACCTGGTTCGCCCCTGCGGCGAGCCCGCAGGCGGCCCGGAAGCAATGGATCGCGGCGATGCCGCCGGAGGGCCGGCTGATCGTCGATGCGGGTGCGGCGGCGGCGCTCCGCCGCGGCTCCTCGCTCCTCCCCGCCGGGGTGCGGGGCGTCGAGGGCGATTTCGGGCGGGGCGACCCGGTGCTGATCGCGGCGGAGGGCGGCGCGGCGCTCGGAGTCGCGCTCGCGGGATACGGGGCGGAGGAAGCGCGGCTCATCGCCGGGCTGCGGTCGGACCGGATCGAAGCCGCGCTCGGCCATCCCGGCCGCGCCGCAATGGCGCATCGGGACGACATGGTGCTCTGGGACTGAGGGAGGCGGCGATGGACGGACATGCGGGAGACGCTTCGGCGCTGATGGCGGAGATCGGCGCGCGGGCGAAGGCCGCCGCCGCCGAACTCGCCTTCGCCGCGCCGGAGGCCAAGCGCGCCGCGCTCGAAGCCGCCGCCGCCGCCATCGAGGCCCGCGCCGGGGATATCGCGGCGGCGAACGCGAAGGACATGGCGTTCGGGCGGGAGAAAGGCCTCTCCCCCGCGATGCTGGACCGGCTGGAGCTCACCCCGCCCCGCATCGCCGCGATGGCGGAGGGGCTCCGCGCCGTCGCCGCGCAGGCCGACCCGGTGGGCGAGGTCATTGCGGACTGGACGCGCCCGAACGGGCTCCACATCCGCCGGGTGCGGACGCCGCTCGGCGTCGTCGGCGTCATCTACGAGAGCCGCCCGAACGTGACGGCGGATGCGGGCGGGCTCTGCCTCAAGTCGGGCAACGCCGCGATCCTCCGGGGCGGTTCCGAGAGCTTCCATTCGACGACGGCGATCCACGCCTGCCTCTCGGAAGGGCTTTGCGCGGCGGGGCTGCCGGAGGACGCCGTGCAGGTCGCGCCGACGCGGGACCGCGCCTTCGTCTCCGCCATGCTGGCGGCCTCCGAATGGATCGACGTGATCGTGCCGCGGGGCGGCAAGGGGCTCGTCGGCCTCGTGCAGCGGGAGGCGCGCGTGCCGGTCTTCGCGCATCTCGAAGGGATCTGCCATGTCTATCTCGACAAGGCGGCGGACCCGGAGAAGGCGCTGAAGGTGATCGTCAACGCCAAGACGCGGCGGACGGGCATCTGCGGCGCGGCGGAATGCCTGCTGATCGACCGGGCGGCGATGGACCTTGGCGCGCGCGCCGTCGCCGCGCTCGTGGAGGCCGGCGTGGAAGTGCGCGCGGGCGCGGCGCTCGCCCATCTGCCCGGCGTGAAGCCGGCGGCGCAGGAGGATTTCGGGCGCGAGTTCCTCGACAGCATCATCGCCGCCGAGGTCGTGGACGGGGTGGACGGCGCGATCGCGCATATCCGCCGCTACGGCTCCCAGCACACAGACTGCATCCTGACCGAGGACGACGCGGCGGCGGCCCGGTTCTTCGAGCGGCTCGACAGCGCGATCCTGATCCGCAACGCCTCCACCCAGTTCGCGGATGGCGGCGAGTTCGGCATGGGGGCGGAGATCGGCATCGCCACGGGCAAGATGCACGCCCGGGGGCCGGTGGGCGCAGCGGAGCTGACGAGCTTCAAGTATCTGGTGGAGGGGGACGGGACGATCCGGCCCTGAGGCGGAATAATCCGCGGCGACGCACGTTACAGACCGTGTGACCCGTTGCGTGCCGTGATCCGCGTTGCGTCAGGGGCCGGCGCGGGCGCCCTTCTCCGCCGGCCCCGTCGGATCACGCCGGGCCGCCGTCCCTCAGACCGCCCGCAGCTCCACCTCCCACTCCCCGATCCGGTGGCGCACATGGTCCCCCGGCTTCGGCGCCCGCGTCTTGATGACGGAGCCGGTGATGACGATCTCCCCGGCCTTCAGGGATTGGCCTGCATCCGTGAGGACATTGGCGACCCAGGCGAGGGAGCCGAACGGGTCCGAATCCCCGGCCTTCGCCTCCACGGGCGGCTCGTCGTTCCAGCGCATCACGGCGGGCAGCGCGTCGATGTTCATCTCCCGCCAGCCGGGGATGGAAGGGCCGAGGACGACGCCGCCGCACCAGGCGTTGTCCGCCGCCATCGTGAGCGCCCGGAGGTTGGAATAATCCGCCCCCCGGTCGATGATGATCTCGAAGGCGGGATGCACGCTCTCGACCTTCGCGCGGATGCTCTGCCGGTCGAACGGGCCCTCGCCTGGCGTGATGTCGGCGGCGAGCTTCGCGGCGAGTTCGAATTCGAGGCCGGGGCCGTTGAAATCCGCCACCCTGATCTCCGCACCGCTCGGCCAGATCTCCCGCGCGAAGATGCCGCCGGCGATGGGCGCGTTCACGCCGCAAAGCTCCTGCAGGACCTTGGAGGCAAGCGCGATCTTCCGGCCGCCGAGCGGGCCGCGCCCGTTCTGCGCATGGAGCGCGTGGAGGCGGAATTGAGCCGCATACGCCTCTTCGAGGCTTTGGGGCTCCAGCGCCCCTTCGAGGTTGCGGTAGCGCTCCCCCGCGTCGTGGCTCCGTTTGATCTCCGCCGCGATGGCGTCGGCCCTGTCCGTCATGTCGTCTCTCCCGAAAGGCGCCGTGCGATCCCGCGCCAGAGGCGGGCCGCTCCGGTCAGTTGTTCAAGCTCGATCCACTCGTCGGCGGCGTGCGCCTCCGAGAGGTTCCCCGGCCCGCAGACCAGCGCGGGGCGGAGGAAGTTGGGCGCGTCCGTCCCGCCCGGAAAGGCGACCGGCGCGGCGGGCGCGCCGATCTCCGCCGCCGCCGCCAGCGCGGCGCGGGCGAGCGGGTGCTCGGGCGAAAGCTCCAGCGCGGCGGAGACGGGCGAGGGTTCGCCGATGTCGGCGTTCACGCCGGCGGCCTTTGCGAGCGCAGCCATCTCGGCGCGGAGCGCCTCCGGCGCCTCGCCGGGCAGGGTCCGCCGGTCCACCTGGAGGCGGGCATGGGCGGGGACGGCCGAATGGCTCTCCCCGCCCGCGACGAGCACCGGCGTCGCCCGCGCATGGCCGAGGAGCGGATGGGGCGGGCGGGCGCGGAGCGCGGAGTCATGCGCCTCGACGGCGAGCGCAAGCCGCGCGGCGGCGAGGATGGCGTTCTCCCCCAGTTCCGCGCGCGAGGAATGGGCGGAGACGCCGCGCACCTCGAAGGGAAAGACGGACTGGCCCTTGTGCGCGGTGGCGACGGCGAGGCCCGTCGGCTCGCCGACCACGACGAAATCGGCGTGCGGCCCTACGCGGCCGGCATGGGCGGAGCCGATCATCAGATGCTCCTCGTCCGCCACGAACATCAGGAGAAGGTCCCCGGCGATGGGTTCCGCCTTCAGGAGCCGCGCCGTCTCCAGCATCGCGGCGAGGGCGCCCTTCATGTCCACCGCGCCGCGGCCGTGGAGGCGGCCGGCGCGGATTTCCGCGGCGAAAGGGGCCGTGCATCCCTCCACGCCGACCGTGTCCATGTGGCCCGAAAGCATGAGCGAGGGGCCGCCGCCGCTCCCCTTCAGGCGACCCCAGACATTCGGGCGGCCAGGCGCCGCCTCGCTCCGCCCCGTCTCCAGCCCGATCTCCGCCATGGCGCCGAGGAGGAAGGCGGCGACCTCGCCCTCCCCCTCCCCCGCCCCTGGCGGCGCGTCATAGGGATTGACGGAGGGGATGGCGACGAGCACGGCGAGGTCCGCGCTCATGCGGGCGAGGTCAGGGTTCATGCGCCGATGATGGCCGAGCGCCGGGCCGATGGCGAGGGGGAATCCGCTTGAAGCGGCGGCGCCTTTCCGCATAGCTCGCGCCATGCCCGCCCTCCCCGCAACAAGCGCAGAGAACGCCCGCGGCGCCGCCTTCATGGTGGTGGCGATGGCGACGTTCGTAGTGAACGACGCGCTGATGAAGTCGCTCTCCGGCGAGGTTCCGGTCTTCCAGGCGGTGCTGGTGCGCGGGCTCTTCGCGACGCTTCTGATCGGGGCCTTCGCCCTCGCGCGCGGGGAGGCGCGCCTTTCCGCCCTTCCCGTGCGGGACCGGAAGCTCGCCGCGCTCCGGGCCGGGGCGGAGATCGGGGCGACGGTCTGCTTCCTCATCGCGCTCTTCGCGGCGCCGATCGCGACGGTGACGGCGATCCTCCTCGCCTCGCCGCTCGTCATCACCCTTGTCGGCGCGACGTTTCTTGGCGAGACGGTGGGGTGGCGGAGATGGTCCGCCGTCATCGTCGGCTTTCTCGGCGTCCTCCTGATCGTGAAGCCGGGGGCGGAGGGCTTCCAGCCGGCGCTGCTCTGGGCCGTCGCCTCGGTGTTTTTCGTCTGCCTGAGGGACCTGACGACGCGCCGGCTCTCGCCCGAGACGCCCTCCATGCTCATCACGCTGATGACCGCGGTCGCGATCACGGTCACGGGCGCGGTGGTGACGCTCTGGGAGGGATGGGAGCCCTTGACGGGCTGGGAGACGTTGCGGCTCGGGGCCGCCGCGATCTTCGTCTTCGTCGGCTATCTCTTCAGCGTGATGACGATGCGGGTCGGGGATATCGGCTTCGTCTCCCCGTTCCGCTACACGATCCTGATCTGGGCGCTGCTCATCGGCGTGTTCGTCTTCGGGGACCGGCCGGGGCCGGTGACGCTGGCGGGGGCGGCGCTCATCGTCCTCTCCGGCGTCTACACCTTCCACCGGGAGACGCGGCGGGTCCGTCAGCCGCGCTGACGCTGCGCCAGCCAGATGCCGCCGATGACGAGGACGAGCGCCGCCGCGTGATAGGCGTAGAACCGCTCCCCGAGGATCAGGATGGCGAGGATCGCCGCGAAGACGGGCACGAGGTTGATATAGACCCCGGCGCGCCCCGGCCCGATCAGGTCCACCCCCCGCAGGAAGAAGAGCTGCGCGAGGCAGGAGGGGAAGATGGCGACGATGGCGGTGAGGGCCCATCCCTTCGCCGTCGGCCAGGGATAGCCGGGCTGCGCCGCCTCCCATACGGCGAGGGGGATCGCCGAGATGGCGGAGACAACGGCGAAGAAGGTGAAGAGCGCGCGGCCCGGCGCATTCGGCCGGTTGCGAAGCGCGACAGCGTAGCCCGCATAGAGAAGGCAGGCGCCGAGCATGATGATGTCGCCCCGGTTGAAGGCGAGGGACAGGAGACGCTCCAGACTCCCGCCAGAAGCGACAAGAATGACGCCGACGAGCGTGACCGCGACGCCAAGGAGCTGCCCGCGCCCCACACGGTCCCCGAAGGCGAGGAAGGCCCCGACCAGCACGAAGACGGGCATGGCTCCCTGGATGATGCCGACATTGATCCCGGTTGTCTGCGTCGAGGCGACGTAGAAGACCGTGTTGAAGCCGGTGAAGCCGCAGATCGCGGCAAGGACGAGCCAGCCGAACCGCGCCCGGAGAGCCGGCCAGGCCGCCCGCACCTCATGGCCGAAAAGCGCCCACATCACGACGGCGACCATGGCCCAGCGCCCGAGGACGAGCGCATAGGGCGTGATCTCCCCCCGCGCCAGCTGGCCGATGATGGCGTTCATCGCCCACATCACCGCCGTGAGGGTGAGGAGCGCGACGGGCGTGCGGTAGAGGGCGGCGATCATGGCGCGTTGGTGACACGGCGCCGGGGCGGGAGCAAGGCGGCGGGGCGCATGGCCGCGTCCCGCTTTCCGCATCGCCCCGGCGCGCTATGCGCCGAGCTTCGTCCGTTCCGGGATCAGGCCCTTCGGCGCGAAGCGGAGGGCAACGAGCAGGATGAGGCCCATGAGGACGAAGCGCATATAGGCCGCGCTCTCGATCATGTGGAGGCGGAACGGGTTTTCCTCCCCGAAGCCCATCGTCATCACGTCCATCATCCAGCGCCCCGCCGGCTCCGCCTGTATCCAGACGAACCAGATCAGGAAGCCGCCGAGCACCGAGCCCCAGTTATTGCCGGAGCCGCCGACGATCACCATCACCCAGATCAGGAAGGTGAAGCGCAGGGGGTTGTAGGTTCCGGGAGTGAACTGCCCGTCCAGCGTCGTCAGCATCGCGCCGGCGATCCCGCAGATCGCGGAGCCGAGGATGAAGGTCTGGAGGCGACGCGCCGTCACGTCCTTCCCCATCGCCTCGGCCGCCGCCTCGTTGTCCCGGATCGAGCGCATCATGCGGCCCCAAGGCGAGTTGAGCGCCTTCTCCGAGAGCCAGAGGAGGGCGAGGAGCACGGCGGCGAAGAGGAGGGCGTAGGAGAGCTTCACATAGATGGACGACGCCTCCACCGGGTCGAGCCCCCAGGCGGCGACGCGTTCGAGGAACCAGGGCGCCTGCTGGAGATCGACCTCATAGGGAACGGGCCGCGGCAGGCCGGTCACGTTCTTCACGCCCCTCGTCATCCAGTCCTCGTTCTTCGCGATGAAGACGATGATCTCGGAAATGCCGAGCGTGGCGATGGCGAGATAGTCGGAGCGGAGGCCGAGCGCGATCTTGCCGATCACCCAGGCGACGCCCGCGGCCATGAGCCCGCCGACCGCCCAGGAGACGGTGATCGGCAGGCCGAGCCCGCCGAGATAGCCCGAAAGCGCCGGGTCCACTGCCTCGATCGCGTCCACCGCCGGGTCGAAGGCCCAGCGCGCGAGCGTGTAGCCGACGAGGATCGCGGCGGCGACGGCGAAGCCGCGCGCCCTGCCCTTCGGCATCTTCGCGCGGATGAGCACGATGGCGACGATGGTGGCGATCACGGCGAGGAGCGAGAGGAAGAGCCCCCAGCCGCCCGCCGCCCACGCCTCCCCCACCGGCGCGGCGGAGACGAGCACCGCGGCGACGCCGCCGATGGCCGCGAAGCCCATCGTGCCGACATTGAAGAGCCCGGCATAGCCCCACTGGACGTTCACGCCGAGCGCCATGATCGCCGAGATGAGGCAGAGATTGAGGATCGCGAGGCTGAGCGACCATGACTGGTAGAAGCCGACAAAGGCGAGGGCCGTCGCCATGAGAGCGAAGAGGACCGGCCCGCGAAGCGATGCGCTCATATCGTCTTCCCCCTCAGTATGCCGGTCGGCCTTATCAGGAGCACGACGACGAGGATGATGAAGGAGACGGCGAACTTGTACTCCGTCCCGAGCAGCTGGACGAGACTTTCCGGCGCGAGGCTTTCGGGCAGCAGGTGCCCGAGGAAGCGCTTGTAGGCGTAGGTCACCGCCACCTCGGAATAGGCGATGACGAAGCCGCCGAGAATGGCGCCGACCGGGTTGCCGATCCCGCCCACGATGGCGGCGGCGAACATCGGCAGGAGGAGCTGGAAATAGGTGAAAGGCTTGAAGGTCTTGTCGAGCCCATAGAGGACGCCCGCCACGGTCGCCAGCGCGGCGACGAGGATCCACGCGACCATCACCACCCGGTCCGGGTTCACGCCGGAGAGGAGGGCGAGATCCTCGTTGTCCGCATAGGCGCGCATGGCCTTGCCCATCCGCGTCTTCTGCAGGAACCAGAAGAGAGCGGCCATGACGACGAGCGCGACGACGATGGTGAGGAGCGCGGTGGACTTGATCGCCAGCCCCTCGTCGAGCCCGGTCATGTCGCGAAAGTCGCGCGCCGAGACGATGAAGCGGGCGCCGTCCGCGAAGTCCTGATCGTCCGGGCCGATGATGAAGCGGACGACGCCGTTCATGATGAACATGACGCCGACCGAGACGATGACGAAGATGACCGGCGCGCTCCGCTGCCTTCGGTAGAAGCGGTAGACGACGCGGTCCGTCGCCAGGACGAAGAGCGCGGTGGCGGCGACGCCGAAAGGGAGTGCGAGAAGCGCGGTGGGCAGCACGCCGAGGCTCACGCCGTGGCCCTGCATCCACCAGGTGACGAGGACCGTGACCATGGCCCCGAAGGCCATCGTGTCCCCGTGCGCGAAGTTGGAGAAGCGGAGCACGCCGTAGACGAGCGTGATCCCTAGCGCGCCGAGCGCGAGCTGCGCGCCGTAGGCGGCGCCGGGCACGAGCACGAAATTCGCAAAGACGATGATGGCGTTGAGGATGTCCGTCATTCGTTCATCCCCCGAGGAAGCTGCGGCGGACTTCGGGATTCGCCAGAAGCGCGGCCCCCGTGTCGGTGAAGCGGTTCTCGCCCGTTACCAGCACATAGCCCTTGTCCGCGATCTCCAGCGCCTGCCGCGCGTTCTGTTCCACCATGAGGATGGCGATGCCGGTGCGGCGGATCTCGATGATCCGGTCGAAGAGCTCGTCCATCACGATGGGCGAGACGCCGGCTGTCGGCTCGTCCAGCATCAGGACGGAGGGCTTGGTCATCAGCGCGCGGCCGACGGCGACCTGCTGGCGCTGACCGCCGGAAAGCTCCCCCGCGTTCTGCCCCGCCTTCTCGCGCAGGATGGGGAAGAGATGGAAGACCTGCTCCATCGTCTCCTCGACGCCGTCGCGCCGGAGATACGCGCCCATCTCGAGATTCTCGCGCACCGTCATGCCGGCGAAGACGTTGTTGTTCTGCGGCACGAAGGCCATGCCCTCGGGCACCCGGTCCTGCGGGGAGAGATGCGTGATGTCCTTGCCCCCGAGGCGGACGGAGCCCTCGCGGAGGTTCAGCATCCCGAAGACGGCCTTCATCGCGGTGGACTTGCCGGCGCCGTTCGGCCCGACGATGACGGCGATCTCCCCCCGGTTCACCGCGATGGTGCAGCCGTTGAGGATGGTGGAGCCGCCATAGCCGCCAACCATCCTTTCGCCGATGAGGAAGGGTTCGGCGCTCACCCTCCGACCTCCGCCTTGTTCTTCACGCCGTGCCCGAGATAGGCCTCGATCACCCGCTCGTCGGAGAGCACCTGCTCCGCGGTCCCCTGCATGAGCACCGTGCCTTCCGCCATGACGATCACCGGGTCGCAGAGGCGGCCGATGAAGTCCATGTCGTGCTCGATCATGCAGAAGGTGTAGCCGCGCTCCTTGTTGAGGCGGATGATCGCGTCTCCGATGGTGTTGAGGAGCGTGCGGTTCACGCCGGCGCCGACCTCGTCGAGAAAGACGATCTTCGCCTCCACCATCATCGTGCGGCCGAGCTCCAGCAGCTTCTTCTGCCCGCCGGAGAGGTTGCCGGCCAGCTCGTCCGCCACATGGGAGATGTTGAGGAACTCGATCACCTCGTCCGCCTTGCGGCGGATCGCGGCCTCCTCTGCCTGGACCTTCCGGGGGGAGAACCACGCGTCCCACAGCCGCTCGCCGGACTGGTCGGGCGGGACCATCATCAGGTTGTCGCGGACGGTGAGGGAAGAGAATTCGTGCGCGATCTGGAAGGTGCGTAGCAGCCCCTTCGCGAAGAGCTCGTGCGGGGTGAGGCCGGTGATCTCCTCCTCCCCGAGCCAGACGCGGCCCGAGGTCGGCGGGAAGGCGCCGGCGATGCAGTTGAAGAGCGTCGTCTTGCCGGCGCCGTTCGGCCCGATCAGACCGGTGATGGAGCCTTGCGCGATCTCCAGCGTCGCGCCGTTCACGGCGCGCACGCCGCCGAAATGCTTGTGGACGTTCTCTACGCGGATCATCGGCGCGCCCCCAATGGCGCGGCCCGGCGCGAGGCCGGGCCGCCCTTGCGTCGATTTCAGGCGATCAGCGGAAGCCGACCGTCGTGATCGCGCCGTCCTGGATCGCGATCTCGCGGTAATTGCCCGCGCTCTCGCCCGGCTCGATCAGTTCGACGGCGGAGGCGCCGACATAGTCGACCTCGCCGCCCGCGCGGATGATGTCGATGGCCTTCTTCAGCTGGCCGGGGAGGATCTGCTCGCCCGGCGCGTTGGCGATGCCCATGACTTCCTTGGCGAAATCGGCGGAGTTGGTGGAGCCCGCCTTCTCCATCGCAAGCATCAGGAGCGCCGCGGCGTCATAGCTCTCGGGCGAGAAGGCGCCGACCTTGAAGCCCGCCTTCTCCGCCATCTGGGCGAAGAGCGCCGCGCCCTCGCTGTCCGTCCCCGGCAGCGCGCCGTAGGAGCCGTTCAGGTCCGCGCCGATGGCGGCGGGCAGGCTGTCCCCGACCATGCCGTCCGGGAGGTAGAACGTGTCGAAGGCGCCGGAGTCGAGCGCGGCCTGGATGATGCCTTTGCCACCCTGGTCGAGATAGCCGGCGACGACGAGAACTTCGCCGCCCGCGGAGGCGAGCGCGCCGATCTCGGCGGAGTAGTCCGCCTTGCCGTCCTCATGCGGGGCGTTCAACGTGACCTTGCCGCCGGCCGCCTTGAAGTTGGTCTCGATCGAATCCGCGAGGCCCTTGCCGTAGTCGTTGTTCGTGTAGGAGATCGCGATCTCGTTCACGCCCTTGCCGCGCAGGATCTCCGTCACGATCACGCCCTGCCGCGCGTCGGAGGGCGCGGTGCGGAAGAAGAGGCCGTTGTCCTCGATGGTCGAGAGCGCGGGCGAGGTCGCGGAGGGGGAGATCATCACGACGCCGTTGGCCATGGCGACGTTCTGGAGGATCGCCGTGGTCACGCCCGAGCAATCCGCGCCCATGATCGCGGCGACGCCCTCGGAGGTGATGAGCCGCTCGGCCGCGGCGGTGGCGGCGGCGGCGTCGATGCAGGTGGAGTCGCCGCGCACAGGCGTCACGATCGTGCCGCCGAGGATGCCGCCGGCCTCGGAGACTTCCTTCATCGCCAGCTCGGCGCCCGCGGCCATGTCCGGCGTGATGGATTCCAGCGGGCCGGTGAAGCCGAGGATCACGCCGATCTTCACTTCCTGCGCGGAAGCCGCGCCGGCGAGCGCGAGGCTCGCCGCGGCGGCGGCGATCAGGGTCTTTTTCATCTTGTCCTCTCCCGTTGAGGTAATCGTCATTGAAGCCGCAGGCCCCCGCCTGCGCGCCTGACGCCGATATGAAGGGCTTTCCCCGCCGGATTCAAGCGGGATGGGGCGCGAAACAGGCCGAATTCGGCCGTTCAGCGGCTCCAGGTCGGGTGGAATCGCCCTGCGGGCGAAAGCGTGAAGATCTCCACGCCTTCGTCGGTCACGCCCACGGAATGCTCGAACTGGGCTGACAGGGACTTGTCCCTCGTCACGGCCGTCCATCCGTCCGAAAGGACCTTGGTCTCCGGCCGGCCGAGATTGATCATCGGCTCGATGGTGAAGAACATGCCGGGGCGCAGCACGGGGCCCGATCCGGGGCGCCCGAAATGGAGCACGTTCGGCGCGTCGTGGAATACGCGGCCGAGCCCGTGGCCGCAGAAATCCCGCACCACGCCGCAGCGCTCCCCCTCCGCATAGCGCTGGATCGCGGCGCCGATATCGCCGAAGGTCGCACCGGGCCGGACGGCGGCGATGCCGCGCATAAGCGCCTCATGCGTGATGTCGATCAGCCGCTCCGCCTTCCGGTTCGGCGTTCCCGCGACATACATGCGGCTCGTGTCGCCGAACCAGCCGTCGAGGATCACGGTCACGTCGATGTTTAGGATGTCCCCCGGCTTCAGCGCGCGCGCGCCGGGAATGCCGTGACAGACGACATGGTTGATCGAGATGCAGGACGCCTTCTCGTAGCCGCGATACCCCACCGTGGCGGGCACAGCGCCGGCGGCGAGGATGTGGTCGTGTATCCGCTGGTCGAGCTCCTCGGTGAGCACGCCGGGCGCGACATGGTCGCCGATCATGTCGAGGACTTCGGCGGCGAGCCGGCCGGCCGCGCGCATGCCGGCGAAATCCCCCGGATGGTGGATCTTGATCCCCTCCGGGGTCCTGTCTGCCGCTGTCCGCTCCACGTCCCGTCCCTAGCCGTTCCCTCTTATCATCGGCCTTCAGGGGCCGCGGCGCAAGACGGCGCCTGTCGCCTTTCCCGTCTGGCGGGTTATATGCCGCTTCCCCGGAGTGGAGCGCAGCGCATGACCGACCCTGAAACCCGCCCGACGGCCGCCGCGCTCGTCATCGGAGACGAGGTGCTTTCGGGGCGGACGAGGGAGGGGAACGCCTGGCATCTGGCGAAGACGCTGACGGAGATCGGGATCGACCTCCGCGAAATCCGCGTAGTGTCGGATGACCGGGAGGCGATCGTGGAGGCGGTGAACGCGCTCCGCGCCCGGGTCGACCATCTCTTCACCTCCGGCGGGATCGGGCCGACGCATGACGACATCACCGCGGATGCCGTCGCCGCGGCCTTCGGCGCCCCGATCGGCGTGCGGGAGGATGCGCGGGCGATCCTCGAAGCCTATTACGCCGCCGGGGAGCTGAACGAGGCGCGGCTCCGCATGGCGCGGATACCGGAGGGCGCGACGCTGATCCTCAATCCGGTCAGCCAGGCGCCGGGCTTCACCATCGGCAACGTGCATGTGATGGCGGGCGTTCCGGCCGTCTTCCAGGCGATGCTGGAGGGATTGCGCCCGGTGCTGAAGGGCGGCGCGCCGCTCCTCTCCTGGGCGTTCCGCGTCGCGGCGCCGGAGGGGGAACTGGCGGCGCCGCTCGGCGCGCTCGCGGCGCGGCACCCCGCGCTCTCCTTCGGCTCCTATCCCTTCTATCGCGGCGGCGCCGGCTCAACGCTCGTGGCGCGTGGCCAAGACCAGGCGGCGCTGGAGGCGGCGGCCGCGGAGCTTCGCGCCATGCTCGCCGGGCTCGGCGTCTCCGACATCGCCGAAACGCCACCGGGCTGAGGGCGCGATGCCGGAGCTTCCCCTCGGCCTCTCGCTCTGGCTCGATCTCGCCGGGACCTTCGTATTCGGCCTCTCGGGCGCGATGCTCGGCGTGCGGAAGGGATTGGACGCGTTCGGCCTCGTCGTCCTCGCGCTCGCCGCCGGGCTCGCGGGCGGGGTGTTGCGGGACGTCGCGCTCGGCGCGACGCCGCCGGCGGGACTGGCCAATTCACGCTATCTCCTCGCGGCGATGGCGGCGGCGGCGACCGTGTTCTTCGCGCACCGGCTGATCGAGAAGGCGAAGAAGCCGGTGATGATGCTCGATTCGCTCGGGCTCGGGCTCTTCGCCGTCGCCGGCTGCACGAAGGCGCTGGCCTTCGGGCTCGACCCGCTGCCCGCCGTGCTCCTCGGCGTGGTCTCCGCCGTCGGCGGCGGGGCGCTCCGCGACCTGCTCGTGGCGGAGACGCCGCGGGTGCTGCGGGAGGAGGTCTATGCGCTCGCCGCGCTGCTCGGCGCCTCCGTCGCCGCGCTCGGCGCGCGGATGGGCTGGCCGGAGACAGCGACGGCCGCCGGGGCGGTGGCGCTGACCTGCCTCCTCCGCATCGTCAGCGTTCGCCGCGGCTGGCGCGCGCCGAAGGCGCCGGGCTCCTGACGCCCGCTCAGCGCGCCGCCCAGGCGTCCACGCTCGCGCGCGTCAGGTCGGGATAGTCCGAGAAGAACCCGTCGAGGCCCATCGCGATCAGCGGCGCGGTGATCCGGTCCGATTCCGCCTGCGAGGTCGGGCGGAGCGTGTAGCCGTGGACGGCGAGGCCGAGCGCATGGGCCGCGGCGACGAACTCCGCCGAGAGCGCGCCGCGGGAGATGGAGACGCCGACGCCGGAGGCGAAGCGGGCGACCTCCTCGAGCGGGACCGCTCCGCCCCGCCGCTCCAGCACGAAGGCGTCGCCGCGCCTTCCCGCCGCCCCGAGGGCGATGAGGGGGATCGCGGTTCCCGCCTCCGCCTGGATCGGCCCGAGGGCGCGGAGCGCATCGAGGTCGAAGCTCTGGATCAGCGCCCGCCCCCCTGCCCCGCCGCGCCCGGCCGCCTTCAGAGCCGCGACGATGGCGCGAAGCTGGGCTTCCGAAGTCGGCGCCTTCGCCTCGGGATAGACGCCAATGCGGAGACCCGTCTCCCGTTCATGCGCCGCAAGCAGGGAGAGGGTTTCCGCGAAGGTCGGCACGGCCGAGGGGCGCTCCGACCGGGGCGCGAAGCCGGGACGCGCCGCGCCCGCGGCGCCGGTCGGGCGGACCGTGAGGCGCGCGATTTCCTCCGCCGTGAAGCGGGAGACGTCGTAACCGCCCGCCTGGCCGGGAAACATGATCTCCGCATCCGTCGTCCGCTCCAGCGTATCGTCATGCATGGCGACGAGTTCGCCGTCGGCCGTCAGCGCGAGATCGGGCTCGATGAAGTCCGCCCCCATGGCGATGGCAAGCTCGTAGCCCGCCAGCGTGTGCTCCGGCAGATAGCCGGGCGCGCCGCGATGGCCGATGACGACGGGCGCGACGCCGCCGAGCGTCGGGAACTCCGCGGCGGCGGCGGGGAGCGCGAGCAGGACGGCGAGAGCGAGGCGGAGCATCGGCGGACCTTTCAGGCGGCGGAGACGCGGAGCACGACCTTGCCGGTCGCGGCCCTCGTGCGGAGAAGGTCGAGCCCCGCCTCCGCCTCGGTCAGCGGCAGGACATGCGAGACATGCGGGCGGAGCCGCCCCGCCTCCCACCAGCCGAAGAGCCGCGCGAGGCTCTCCGCCATCGCCGCCGGGTCGAGCTTCGCCCAGGCGGACCAGTAGAAGCCGAGGACGGCGAGGTTCTTCACGAGGAGAATGTTCGCGGGGATCTGCGGCACCTCGCCGCCCGCGAAGCCGATGGGGAGGATGCGCCCGCCCGGCTTCGCGGCGCGGAGGCAGGCCGCGAAATCGGCGCCGCCCACCGTCTCGTAGACGACATCCGCGCCGCCGAGCGCCTTCGCCTCCGCCGCGATGTCCGCGCTCGTCGAATCGAGCAGGATGTCGGCCCCCGCGGCCTTCGCCGCCGCCAGCTTCTCCGCCCCGCGGGCGCAGGCGACGACGCGGGCGCCCATGAGCTTGCCGATCTCCACCGCCGTAAGCCCGACGCCGCCGGCCGCGCCGGTGACGAGCAGCGTCTCCCCCGGCTTCAGCCCGGCGCGGAAGTTCAGCGCCATTTCCGAGGAGCCGTAGGCGACGAGGAAGCCGGCGGCGACCTCGTCCGGCATCGCCGCGGGGACCGGGACGCAGAGCCGGGAATCCGCGACGGCGTATTCTGCGAAGCCCCCGCGCACGAGCGCGGCGACGCGGGTTCCGGCCGGGACCGCGCCCGCCTCGACGATGCCGCACACCTCGAGCCCCGGCGCGAAGGGGAAGGGCGGCGTCTCCTGATACCGGCCCTTCACCATCAATGTGTCCGCGAAGTTGACGCCCGCGGCGCGGATGCGGATCAGCGCCTCGCCCTCCCCCGGCTCCGGGCGGGGCAGCGCGCCGTCGCGGAGCGCGGCGCCCGGCGCGTCGGCGATCATGGCGCGCATCATCGCGCCTGACGCCTTGGCTGCGCGCCGCCGGAGGGTGCGCGACGATGCTCGCGCGCATGCGATTCAGGAATGGTTGTCACTCGCGTCGCCTTCGATTGTACCGTCGATGCGTTCTTGACGGCGGGGAGCGGGGCGCTGTTGTCGTTTGTGATGCCGCAGGGCGCCCATAGACCGATGAACATGTCCATCGCGCCTCACGCCGCGAGCATGGCGGCGGCGCGGGCCGCCGGCCCGCCCTCGGCGGCGGGCGAGAGGCTGAGCGTGAGCCGCCGTGGGAGCGTTCGCCGCTCCGGGAAGGGGGCGACGAGGCGGCCCGCCTTGATCGCGGCCCTGACCAGATGGGAATGGCCTATGAGCACGCCGCCGCCGGAGGCCGCCTCCTCGACCGCGAGCGCATAGAGGGAATGGACCGGCCCCGCGGGCGGCCGGCGCGGCGCGCCGGGCGCGATTTCGGCCCAGAGCGCCCAGTCCCCCGGCCATGCGGCGTCCGTCAGCAGCGCCTCCCGCGCGAGGTCGGCGGGGCGGCGGAGGCGGCGGGCGACGGAGGGGGCCGCAACAGGGAAGATCACGTCCGGCCCAAGATCGAGCGCGCGCGCGGCGCCCTCCGCCGGTTCGTAGAAGAGCGCGAGGTCGAAGGGCTCGCGCAGCAGGTTCGGCGCCCGCTCCAGCGCGGTGACGGAGAGCGCGATTCCGGGCATCGCCGCCCGGAGCGCGGGAAGGCGCGGGGAGAGCCAGAGCTGGGCGAGGGCGGGGAGCGCCGCGATGCGCGCGGCGCGCGGGCCGGCGCCGGCCCGGAGCCGCGCCGCCGCCGCCCCGAGCGCGTCGAAGGCCGCGGTGAAGCCCCGCGCCGCCTCCGCGCCGAGCGGCGTCGGCGCGACGCCCTGCGCCCGCCGCTCGAAAAGCGGCGCGCCGATCGCCGCCTCCAGCGCCTTCACCTGCTGCGCCACTGCGCCGGGGCTGACCGAAAGCTCCTCCGCCGCCGCCGCGAAGCCGCCGAGCCGCGCCGCCGCCTCGAAGGCGCGGAGCGCGGTGAGCGGCAGGCCGGAGCCGCGGGGTGGGGAGAGGGACATTCGGAAGGCGTAGTTTTTCTACGCCGGATTCGCAAGAGAACTGGTTTGCGCCCCCCGCCGCGCCGGCGTTCCCTCCTCCGCGAAGGAGACAGACATGAGCAAGCCAGAACCCGGCCCCTGGATGAGCGCCCCCGCCCGCGCCCGCTTCGCCGCCCTCGCCGCCGCGGCCGATGCGCTGGCGCCGGGGGCGGTGGCGGGGCGCGTCGCGGACCTTGCGGCGCGTAGCCGGGAGATTCACGAGCGGGACTGCTTCAACCTCAACCCGGCGACGAACGCGATGAACCCGAAGGCGGAGGCGATGCTCGCCGCAGGGCTCGGGCCCCGCCCCTCGCTCGGGTGGCCGGGCGAGAAGTACGAGACGGGGCTGGAGGCGATCGAGGAGATCGAGACCATCGCCGCCGCGCTCGCCTGCGCGGTGTTCAGGGCTCGCTTCGCGGAGATCCGGCCGCTTTCCGGCGCGATGGCCAATCTCGCCGGCTTCATGGCGCTGGCGCGGCCGGGGGACGCGATCATCGCGCCGCCGCCGGAGATCGGCGGCCATGTCACGCATCATGCGGCGGGATGCGCGGGGCTCTTCGGGCTCCGCACGATCCCGGCGCCGGTGGATGCGGCGGGCTATACCGTGGATGTCGACGCGCTGGCGCGGCTGGCGCGGGAGGTTCGGCCGCGGATCATCACGCTCGGCGGCTCGCTGAACCTCTTTCCGCATCCCGTGGCGAAGGCGCGGGAGATCGCGGAAGAGGTCGGCGCCTGGCTTCTCTTCGACGCGGCGCATCAATGCGGGATCATCGCGGGCGGCGCCTGGCCCAACCCGCTCGACGAGGGCGCGCATCTGATGACGATGAGCACCTACAAGAGCCTCGCCGGCCCGCCGGGCGGGCTGATCGTCACGAACGACGCGGAGGTCGCGGCGCGGCTCGATGCGGTGGCCTTCCCCGGCCTCACGGCGAATTCCGACGCCGGGCGCGCCGCCGCGCTGGCCGTGACACTGGCGGACTGGCGGGCGGAGGGCGGCGCCTTCGCCGCGCGGATGGTCGCGCTGGCGCGGGCGATGGCGGAGCGCCTCGCGGCGGCGGGGTTGCCGGTTCATGGCGCGGCTCGGGGCTTCACCGCCTCGCACCAGTTCGCGGTGGAGGCGGCGCGCTGGGGCGGCGGGCAGGCGGCCTCCCGCCATATCCGGCCCGCGGGCTTCCTCGCCTGCGGCATTGGCCTGCCGCTGCCGCCCGTCGAGGGCGAGATGAACGGCCTGCGGCTCGGGACGCCGGAGCTGGCGCGCTGGGGCGTGACGGCGGGGGACGTTCCGGAGATCGCCGCGCTCCTTGCAAGGGCTTTGACGACGGAGGAGCCGGACGCGCTCGCGGCGGAGACGCGCGCGCTCCGCGCCCGGTTCGACCGCATCCATTTCACGGCGGATGCGCCATGAAACCAGAGGTCGAAGCCCATTTCCTCGATCAGGCGAAATCCTGCCGCGGCCTTGGCTCGCCCTTCACGGCGGACCTGCTGACCCGTCTGCCCGGCGCGCTGCCTGACGGGGCCGCCTTCGCGGAGCGGCTGAGGGCATGGAGCGGGGACCCGCTGGCCGACCGCGCGGCGCTTCGGGCCGCGGGCGCGCTCCATGCGCTCGCCCGGTCGGGCCGCGCCCCGGCGCTGGCGGAGGCGTATGCGGCGGGCGAGGCGCCCTCCCCCGCCCTCCTTGCGGAGGCGATCCGCGCGGGCGACGCCTTCCTCGCCCCGATGCTCGACCTGCCGCCGCAGACCAACGAGCCCGCCCGATCCGGCGCGCTGATCGGCGGGCTCCTGATCGCGGCGAACGAGACGGGGATGGAAATCGAGCTTCTGGAGATCGGGGCGTCGGCGGGGCTCAACCTGATCCCCGACCTTTACGCCTACGACTTCGGCGCCGCAGGGCGGCGGGCGGGGGCCGGGCCGCTTATCGACTGCGAGTGGCGCGGGAATGCGCCGGACCCCGGCGCCCCGCTCCGCATCGCGGCGCGCGCGGGCGCGGACCTCGCGCCCATAGACCCGGCGGCGCGGCCCTCCCCGCTCATCGCCTATCTCTGGCCGGACCAGCATGCGCGCATCGCGCGGGCGGAGGCTGCGCTCGTCGCCCTCGCCGCGACGCCTTGGCGCGTGGAGCGGGGGGACGCCGCCGCCTGGCTCCCCGGTCGCCTCTCGGCGCCACAGCCGGAAGGGCGGCTGCGGCTCCTCATGCATTCTATCATGTGGGACTACATGCCGGCGGAGACCCGCGCCGCGATCGACGCCGCGATGGCGGCGGCCGGGGCGCGGGCGACGGCGGCGCGGCCCCTCGCCCGGCTCTCAATGGAGCCTGACGGCGAACGCGGCTCCGCCGCGCTCGACGTCACGCTCTGGCCCGGGGGCGAGAAGCGGCGGATCGGGCGCTGCTGCTTTCACGGGAAATGGGCGGACTGGGCCTGAGCGCCCGCCCCTCGCCCCCGGCCCGCCGCCCCCGGAGGCGGGGCGGGGGTGTGTGCTCACAGTGTGCAGAGGGTTCATGTATATGATTTAATGAGATATTCTCATTTATGACACTTTTGTGACAATCACGTTCTCGCGCTCCCCCGGCAGGCGCCGGGGGCCTCTTCGGACGGCGCCGGCAAGGCGCTCAGCCGTGCGTCTTCGCGAAGGCGGCCTTCTGCTCGGCGCTCGCCTCCGTCTGGTGCTTCGCGCGCCATTCATCATAGGGCTCGCCGTAGAATTCCTCCCGCGCCGCCTCGCGCGTGACCTCGACGCCCTTCTCCCTCGCCGCCTCCTCCCACCAGCGGGAGAGGCAGTTCCGGCAGAAGCCGGCGAGGTTCATCATGTCGATGTTCTGCACGTCCGTCCGCTCCCGGAGATGGTCGCGCAGGCGGCGGAAGGCGGCGGCCTCGAGTTCGGTGCGGGTCTGGTCGTCCATCATGTACTCCCTGTTCGGAACGGACTTAGGCGCCGGGCGGCCTCCGGTCCAGCGCCTCGACGATCCAGCGGGCGAGATCGCGGCCCCAGCGGGCCTGATCCTCCTCCCTCTCGATCAGGTCGTTCCGGACCTCGATCAGGAGATGTTCGAGCCCCCGTTCCGTCCCGTGCCGGAACATCGTGTCGCCCCGGAGCTGCCCGGAATAGGGCTCGTTGTCCCCCACCGTAAGCCCCGGCTCGTCCAGGAGCCGGTCATAGAGCGGGCGGAACAGGCGTTCGTCCCGGTCCCAGAGCAGGCCGATCTCCCACGGGCGGCGGGGGCGGCCGCGGAGCTGCGGCGTGAAGGAATGGATGGAGAGGAGCCGGGGCGCGACGCCCTGCGCCAGCGCCGCGTCGATCATCCGCTCCAGCGCCGCATGATAGGGCCGGTGGAAGCGCGCCAGCCGCCGCTCCCGCTCCGCGGCGTCGGCGGCGCGGTTTCCAGGAATGATGGAGCCGTCATAGAGCTTCATCAAAAGCGTCGGGTCGTCCTCCCCCCGGTTCGGGTCGATCACGAGACGGGAGAAGCGGGTGGCGATCATCGGCGCGTCGAGCGCCTCGGCCAGCGCCGCCGCAACGCCCCGCGCGCCGACATCCCAGGCGATGTGGCGCGCCATGTCCTCCGCCGGCAGGCCCAGATCGCCGCCCGCCACATCCGGCGGCACGCGGTTCGAGGCATGGTCGCAGAGCACGAGCCAGGCCGGCGGGCGGCCCTCGCCAAGGATTTCGAAAGGAGGATCGTCCATGTTCGCCCCATAGCCCTCGGCGCGGCGCCGATCAACGCCGTGCGCCCGCCTTGTCACGCCGACTTGTCACAAGGAGAGGGTGGATAAGCGCCGCGGCGGGTTGTAAGAGCGGCGAAGAGCCAGTGACGACGGGAGATCGGGCCATGCGCCGCAACCGAAACGTGAAAATCGTCGCCACGCTCGGCCCCGCCTCTTCCGACCGCGACACGATCAAGGCCCTGCACGAGGCGGGGGCGGACGTGTTCCGGCTCAACATGAGCCACGGCAGCCATGAGGACGTGGCGAAGCGGCACGCGATCATCCGCGAGGTGGAGCACGAGATCGGCCGGCCGATCGGCATCCTCGCGGACCTTCAGGGCCCGAAGCTGCGGGTCGGGGCCTTCGGCGGCGGGCCCGTCGTGCTGGAGGAGGGCGCGCCCTTCCGCCTCGATCTGGACGAGGCGCCGGGGGACGCGACGCGGGTGCGCCTGCCGCACCCCGAGATCTTCAAGGCGCTGGAGGCAGGCTCCACCCTCCTCGTCAATGACGGGAAGATCCGGCTCAAGGTCGTCTCCTGCGACGAGGCGCATGCGCAATGCGAGGTCGTGGTCGGCGGCGAGATTTCGGACCGCAAGGGCGTCAACGTGCCCGATGTCGTTCTGCCCGTCGCCGCGCTTTCGGAGAAGGACCGGGCGGACCTCGAATTCGTCTGCAATCTCGGGGTGGACTGGCTCGGCCTCTCCTTCGTCCAGCGCGCGGCCGACGTGGAGGAGGCGGTGGCGCTGGCCAAGGGGCGGGCGCTCGTCCTCGCCAAGATCGAGAAGCCCGCCGCGCTGAGGGACCTCGATGCGATCATCGACGTCTCGGACGGGATCATGGTCGCCCGCGGCGACCTCGGCGTCGAGCTTCCCGTCTCCACCGTCCCGCCGCTCCAGAAGCGCATCGTGCGCAGGTGCCGCGCCGCAGGAAAGCCGGTGATCGTCGCCACGCAGATGCTGGAGAGCATGATCGAGAGCCCGGTGCCGACGCGGGCCGAAGTCTCCGACGTCGCGCAGGCGATCTACGAGGGGGCGGACGCGGTGATGCTCTCGGCCGAGAGCGCGGCGGGAAGCTACCCCGTCGAGGCGGTGACGACGATGAACGCTGTCGCCCTCGCCGTCGAATCCGACCCGACCTGGCGGGAGATCATCAGCCGCTCGCGCACCGCCTCGGGCGACGCGGTGGCGACCGCGATCACCGCCGCGGCGCGGGAGGTGGCGGAGACGACAGACGTGAAGGCGATCTGCTGCTTCACCCATTCGGGCGCGACCGCGCTCCTGATGGCGCGGGAGCGGCCCTTCGTGCCGATCCTCGCGCTCACGCCGTTTCGCGCGACGGCGCGCAAGCTCGCGCTCGTCTGGGGGCTCCATTGCGCGGTGACGGAGGAGGTGGAGCGCTTCAAGCTCGCCGTGGTGAGCGCGGCGCGCGTGGCGCTCCGCGACGGGTTCGCGACGGAGGCGGATTTCATCGTGGTGACGGCGGGCGTGCCCTTCAACGTCCCCGGAACGACGAACATCCTCCGCGTCGCGCCCTGCGACGTGAGGAAGATTTACGCCGGGGAGCCGGAATAGGGCATCAGGCGCGACGCTCGGTCGTCGGCGTCGCCGCCGCGCCGGCGAGGCGGCTGCCGTCGGGGCGATAGGCGCCGATCCGCGCCCGGCTCTCGTCGATGGCCTTCAGCCGCCGCACCGCCTCCGCCGCGCCGTCGAGCCAGGCGCGGAGGAGCCTCTGGTTGCGCCGCGCCGCCGCAGCGATCTCCCGCACGGCGGTCTGGTTGGCCTCCGCGACGGAGGCGGGCATCTCCGCGAGGCTCTCGGCGACCAGCCTGCGCCGCGCGGCGAGGCCGTCCAGCTCCGCCGCGCGGCCCTTCACGAGGAGGTCGCGCTCCGCCTGGAGGAAGGCGCGCGCCTCGGAAAGGCGATAGCGCCAGCGCATCGAATCAAGCATTCCCGTCCTCCCGCGTCAGCAACGCCTGGTAGATGCGCTCGGAAAGCCCGATGCCGCCCTGCTTCGCCACCGATTCCGCCCATTCACGCGCGAGCATGCCCGAGAACGCCTCCTCCCCCGGCCCGCCGCCATTCGCCTGCTGCGCGGCGCCGAGGCCGGCATGCGCGAACATCTCCGCAAGGAACACGGCCTCGAACCGCGTCGCCGCCTCACGAAGAGGGTCGGGGCGCAGCGGGTCGGGCCGCCCGGCGGGCGCGGCGGCTTTCGTCGCAGGCGCGGGCGCGCCGATCATGGGGACATCCATCGCAAGTCTCCTGAACCTTGCGGAGATCATGACGCGTTCGCGTAAACGAATGGTAAGATTCGCCCGCCATTATCGCACGCGCGAACCAGAACGGAGACGCGACGTGTTCCAGGGCGAGATCATCTCCATGCCGGCGGGCGGCGGCAAGGCCGCCGCGGGCGCCGCGGCCGGAAGAACCCGCGCCGAGGGCGCCGGGGCCGAGGCCGCCGGATCGGGCGACAAGGGCGAAGAGACGGGCGGCGGATTCGCCGCCGCCTTCGACGCCGCGGACGAGGCGGCGGATACGGCGCCGGACGGCGCGGCGGCGGGCGTCGGACAGGCAGGTGCGGCGGGCTCAGCGAGCGCGACGAAATCCGCTGTCGCCGACGCACGGACCTTCGCCGCCGCGGCGAGGAGCCAGGCGAGCCTCCCGGCCGGACCTGAAGGCGTATTCGGGCCGCACGCGGAGGCCGCCGCGGCGCCGAAGGCAGATGCTCCGAAGCTCTCCTCTCCGGCGGAAGATACGCCTGCGGGAGCGCGCGCGGGGACCGGAACGATCACCGCGGAGGCGGATGCGGTCGCGATCTCGCAAGGCGCTGAAAGCGGCTCCACGGGGGCGAAGACGGACGCCGCTTCCGCGGCGGCTGCGGCTCCATCCGGGGAGCGGCGCGAGGCCCGGAGCGCACACCTCGCCGGCGCGACTTCGCATCGCGCGACGGAGCGCGCCGACGCGCCTTCCGCCGACGCGGGCGATGGGCCGGAGCGGATGGCCGCGGATGCGCCCCCCCCCGGCCTCGCGCAGCGGCAGGAGCGAGGCGCGGCGCCGGTTGGCCCGATGGTCGGCGGCGGCGCCGCGCCGCAGCAGGGCCAGCCCGCGGCGGACGCGCCCACCCCCGGCCTCGCGCAGCGGCAGGAGCGAGGCGCGGCGCCGGTCGGCACGGTGGTCGGCGGCGGCGCTGCGCCGCAGCAGGGCCAGCCCGCCGCGGACGC
>JAUIDE010000073.1 GCA_030429105.1 Alphaproteobacteria bacterium | reverse complement strand
TCAAGATTCCGTCCATCGAAAGGCGCCACGGCCTCGATCAGCGACCTTCCGGTGGAAGGTCGCAGAGGCCGTTCGCCCGGAGCCCAGGCGAAGGGCGAGGGGCGCCAAGCCGCCGCGTCGGCCGAAGATCGGGCCGTGCACGCCGCGGTGGGCGCGGACTCGCGCCCGCCGGGGGGCGGCGGGCGCGGGCGGATCAGCCGCGGGTCTGATCCGCCGGGCGCTTGTCGGCGCCGGCAGGAGGACCTTGCCAGCCGAGAACACGGAGAAACGCGCACATATCGATGTTGTCGAAGCGTTGCAGGCCGATTTCAGGAGCGCCCGACCGATGAAGCCGTTCGGGAAAGCCTGACACTCCTGGCCCGGCGGCTTGCGCCTCAGCGCGCGGGATGGAGAGCGGGCGCCTTCCCTCCCCATTCGCGAAGAAACTTTACCCCGGCGCCCCCGTCGGTTACCTTGAGCGGATGAGAGCCCGTCAGAGGCTCCGCATGAGGCCAGAGCGATGCAGTCTCCCGAGCGGTTCGCGAACCTGCCCGAATACGCGTTCCCGCGCCTGCGCGCGCTCGTCGACGCGTATCCGCCGGGCCCGCCAGGGGCGAATGCGGAGCCCGTGGCCATGTCCCTCGGGGAGCCGCGGCACCCTGCTCCGCCCTTCCTCGCCGAGGCGCTGGCGCGGCATGTGCCGCTCTATGGCAAGTATCCGCCGAACGAGGGCGCGCCCGAACTTCTGGAGGCGATCGGGGGGTGGATCGGGCGGCGCTATGGCGTCACGCTCGACGCGATGCGGCAGGTATTTCCGCTCAACGGGACGCGGGAGGGGCTCTTCGCCGCCGCGGTCGCGCTTTCGCCGGAAGAGAAGCGGGGGAGGAAGCCCGTCATCCTTCTGCCGAACCCGTTCTACCAGTGCTACGCCGTCGCCGCGATCACTGCGGGGGCGGAGCCCTATTACGTCAACGCGACGGCGGAGAGCGGGCATCTGCCGGATTTCGCGGCGCTGCCCGCCGACATCCTGGAGCGGACGACGGCGGCCTATCTCTGCTCCCCCGCCAACCCGCAGGGCGCCGTCGCCTCCGCCGAATACTGGGCGGGGCTGATCGCCCTCGCCGAGCGGCATGACTTCATGATCTTCGCGGACGAATGCTACGCCGAGGTCTATCGCGGCGCGCCCCCGCCCGGAGCGCTGAGCGCGGCGGGACAGGCGGGGGCGGACCCGGAGCGCGTGCTCGTGTTCCATTCGCTTTCGAAGCGGTCGAACCTGCCCGGCCTCCGCTCCGGCTTCGCCGCGGGCGGGCCGAAGGCGGTGGCGGCGCTCAGGCAACTCCGGAGCTACGCCGGCGCGCCGCTGCCGCTGCCGGCGCAGCTCGCCGCCGCCGAGATCTGGCGCGACGAGGCCCATGTGGAGGCGAACCGCGCGCTCTATGCGGTGAAATACGCGATGGCGGACCGGATTCTCGGCGACCTGCCGGGCTACATGCCGCCCGAGGCCGGGTTCTTCCTCTGGCTCGAGGTCGAGGACGGGGAGGCGGCGGCGCTCCGGCTCTGGCGGGAGCATGGGGTCCGGGTTCTGCCCGGCGCCTATCTGAGCCGGCCGGGGAGCCTCGACGGGACTGATCCGGGCGCAGGGTTCATCCGCGCGGCGCTGGTGGACGAGCCCGAGCGGGTGGAGCGCGGGCTCCGGGCGATCCGCACGGTTTTGGGGGGCTAGAATGGCGAAGAGCTGGTCGGAGGACGAGAAGGCGCCGCTGCTGCCGCCGGCGGCGCGGGCCTTCCTCGCGCGGCGGGGGGCGGAGCTCGCCGGGGCCTTCCTCGCGCTCGCGGGCGCCGCGCTCGCGCTCGCGCTCGGGACGCATCACCCGGACGATCCGAGCTGGTTCAACGCGACGGAGGCCGCGCCGCGGAACCTCCTCGGCGCGCCGGGCGCGCTTTTCGCAGACCCGCTCTTCCAGACGCTGGGCCTCGCGGCCTGGGGCCTGCCGCTCTTCGCGCTTGTCTGGGCCGCGCGGCTCCTCGCCCATGCGGGGGAGGAAAGGATCTGGGCGCGGGTGGTCTTCATGCCGCCGGCGCTGCTGCTCGCGGCGATCTTCGCTTCGGCCCATGCGCCGCACGGGAGCTGGGCCTTTTCCGGCGGTCTCGGCGGAATGATCGGGGACGGCGCGCTCCTCCTCCTGCTCGGCGCGCTGCCGGGCGCGGCGGCGGAGATCGTGAAGCCGGCGACGCTGGGGCTTGCGCTCGCCGTTTTCCCCCTTTCGCTCCTCGCGCTCGGCGTGACGACGGGGGAGGCGCGGGCGGCGTTCGGCTTCCTCGCGCGCTCGCTCGTCTCCGCGCTCGTCGCCGTTGGCGTCCATGCGGCGATGCTCGGCGCCTGGGTCGTGGAGCGGATGCGGGCGGCGCTGGCGAAGCCGCGGAGCGAGACGCATGCGCCGCCGCCGCCGCTCGGCGCCGCGCGGCGGCAGGAGCCGGGCTTCGAAGGCCCGAGGCGCGAGCCGGGCTTCGCCGGCGGAGCGCGGGAGCCGGCCTTCGCGGACGGAGACGAAGAGGAGGAAAGCCCCCTCCCCGCCCTGCTGCGCCGCGCGGGCCCGCCGCTCGAACGGCTCGCCGAATTGCCGGCGGAGCGGCCGGTGGAGCGGACGCAGCGACCGGCGAAGAAATCCCGCGCCGCCGCCGCCGAAGAGCAGCCGATGCTCGCCTTCGACGAGGAGCCGGAAAGCTATGTGAAGCCGCCGCTTTCTCTCCTCCAGTCGCCCTCCAAGATCGCCCGCCACCGGGAGAGCGACGCGGCGCTGGACCAGAACGCGCGGATGCTCGAAAGCGTGCTGGATGATTATGGGGTGCGGGGCGAGATCGGGGCGATCCGGCCCGGGCCGGTCGTGACGATGTACGAGCTGGAGCCGGCGCCGGGGCTCAAGGCCTCCCGCGTCATCGGGCTTTCGGACGACATCGCGCGCTCGATGTCCGCGCTTTCCGCCCGCGTCTCCACCGTTCCGGGGCGGAACGTGATCGGCATCGAACTGCCGAACGCGAACCGTGAGATGGTGCTGCTGCGGGAAATCTTCGCCTCCGGCGTCTACGGCGATTCGAGCTTCCGGCTCGCGCTCGCGCTCGGGAAGGATATCGGCGGGGAGCCGGTGGTGGCGAACCTCGCGAAGATGCCTCACCTGCTCGTCGCGGGCACGACGGGCTCCGGCAAGTCCGTCGCCATCAACACGATGATCCTGTCGCTCCTCTACCGGCTCAGCCCGAAGGAATGCCGGCTCATCATGATCGACCCGAAGATGCTGGAATTGTCCGTCTATGACGGCATCCCGCATCTCCTCTCCCCCGTCGTCACCGACCCGAAGAAGGCGGTCGTCGCGCTCAAATGGGCGGTGGCGGAGATGGAGGACCGGTATCGGAAGATGTCCAAGATGGGCGTCCGCAACATCGACGGCTACAACGCGCGGGTGCGGGACGCATTGGCGAAGGGCGAGGGCTTCTCCCGCACCGTCCAGACCGGCTTCGACGAGGGGACGGGCCAGCCCGTCTTCGAGACGGAGGAGATCGAGCCGCAGGAAATGCCGTTCATCGTCGTCATCGTGGACGAGATGGCGGACCTGATGATGGTCGCGGGCAAGGAGATCGAGGCCTGCATCCAGCGGCTCGCGCAGATGGCCCGCGCCTCCGGCATCCACCTCATCATGGCGACGCAGCGGCCCTCGGTCGACGTCATCACCGGCACGATCAAGGCGAACTTCCCGACCCGCATCAGCTTCCAGGTGACGAGCAAGATCGACAGCCGCACGATCCTCGGCGAGCAGGGGGCGGAACAGCTGCTCGGCATGGGCGACATGCTCTACATGGCCGGCGGCGGGCGGATCACCCGCGTCCACGGCCCCTTCGTCTCGGACGAGGAGGTGGAGGAGGTCGTCGCGCATCTGAAGACGCAGGGCGAGCCCGAATATGTCTCCGCCGTCACCGAGGGCGGGGACGACGAGGACGAGGCGGCGATCGACGAGATCCTCGGCCTCGGCGGCGGCGACAATTCGGACGAGGCGCTCTACGACCAGGCGGTGGCGATCGTGGCGCGGGAGCGGAAATGCTCCACCAGCTACATCCAGCGCCGCCTCGCCATCGGCTACAACAAGGCCGCGCGGCTCGTCGACATGATGGAGCAGCAGGGCGTGGTCTCTCCCGCGAACCATGTCGGCAAGCGGGAAGTGCTGGTCGAGGAAAGATAAGCGCGATCATGGGTTGATCGAAGCCTCCGCCTCGCAATAGGTTCACAGTCGCGAGAGGGAATTCTTAACGTTTATCGCTAAAGTTGCGACAAACGGAAGACGGGACGGGGATCATATGAAATGGATCGTTCGCGCGGCGGCTTTGGCCGCGGCATTCACGGCTTTTGACGCTTCCGCCCAGGGCTTCGTTCCCACGGACGACCGCGCCGCGCTCCGCGAGGAGCAGAAGGCGATCTTCGCGCAGATGTTCGAGCGGCCGGACGACCTCGACCTCATGTTCTCCTATGCGCTGGTCTCCATCCGGCTCGAGGATCTCGAGGCGGCGATCACGACGCTGGAGCGGATGCTGATCTACAACAAGGATCTGCCGCGCGTTCACATGGAGCTCGGCGCCGCCTATTACCGGCTCGGCAGCTACACGACGGCGCAATACTACTTCAACAACGTCCTCGCCTTCTCCGACGTGCCGCCGGTGGTGGTGGCGAAGGCGAACGAGTTCCTGCGCGCCATCGCGCAGCGGACGGAGACCAGCGTCTTCGTCGGCTCCGTTTCGACCGGGATCGCCTACGCCTCGAACGCGACGCTCGGGCCGGACGACCAGACCGTGCAGAGTTTTGGCGTGCCGGCGGTGCTGGCCAGCCGATTCCTGGAGGACGATGATTTCGGGATCAGGACGACGGCCTCCGTCTCGCATTTCTACGATCTCGGGCAGCCGGATTCGGATTTCTGGCGGACGGACGCCTCGGTCTTCAGCCTGCATTACTTCGACGCGACGGATTCGGACGTGGATTCCTTCCAGTTCCGCACCGGGCCGCAGATCTCGCTGGACGACCGGCAGTTCGGGCCGAAGCTCCGACCGTTCGCCGAGGTCGAATATGTCCGCTCCGCGAACGACGCGCTCTACGTGACGGGATCGGCGGGCGCGGAATACAGCGACACGCTCACCGAATCGCTCTCGATCTTCGGGTCGGCGCGCATCGGCTATCGGGACTATTTCAACGGGCGGGACGACCTCGATTCCGTGGTGCTGCGCGCATCCGGCGGCTTCGCCTGGATCCCCTCGCCCGACCTCGTGTTCCGCGGCGCGGCCTTCATCGACCGGGATTTCGCCGACGCGGATTTCAACAGCAACACTGAGGGCACGCTCCGCGCCTCGCTCAGCTACAGCTATGACAGCGGCGTGGACTGGGTGACGCGCCGGTGGAACCTCACCGGCTTCGTGCAGGCGACGGGCCGCGTGTTCGACGCGCCGGACCCGACCATCGTGGGCCGGGCGAGCGGGCGGGAGCGGCGGGACATCGACCTGCGCGCCGGGCTTCGCCATGTCTTCCACCTCCAGGACGGGTTCTGGATCGCGGCGGATGTGGACGGGCTGGCGCGGAATTCGAACATCAGGAACTTCGATCTCGAGAATGTCGGCGCGGGGCTCAGCGTCGGCTTCGATTTCTGAGGGGGACGGGACATGCGGCGTTTACTGACCACGACGGCCATCGCGGCGCTCACCCTTGGCGGGCTCGCCCCGGCGGAGGCGCGGGAGATCGGCTCTGTCGCCGCGGCGAACCGGGACATCGAGGGTACGCCGCCGGACGCGGCGACGCGGGCGCTGCTGCTCGGCGACCGGATCATCGCGAACGAGCGGATCGTCTCCTCCCAGAACGGCTCGGGGCAGATGCTCTTCCTCGACCAGACCTCGCTCACCGTCTCCCCCAATTCGGAGATCGTGCTCGACAAATATGTCTATGACCCGGACACGGAGCGCGGCGAGATCGGGCTTACCGTCACCCGCGGCGTGATGCGGATGATCGGCGGGCGGATCACCAAGAACACGGACGCGGTTATCGGCACGCCGACGGCGACGATCGGCATTCGCGGCGGGATCGGGCTCGTCGTCGTCGATGGCGACACGACGCGGGTCATGCATGTCGCCGGCGAATACACGAAGATCGACGGGCCTGGCGGCTCGCTGACGCTGAACCGGCCGAACGCCTTCGCAGAGATCGGCGCGGGCGGGGAGCCGGAATATCTCGGCGTCGCGACGGAGGCGGATGTCGCCGCGCTCTACAACACGATGCAGGGCGGCGGCGGCGGGACGACGCAGCCGGTGGAGAGCGGGGCGGTGGAGGGCTCCGGCGTCTCCTCCGCCAACTCGGAGGCGCCCGACACGGTCGCCGCCGCGCCGATCTCCACGGCCGGCGAGCGCCCGGCGCAGGACAACGCCGCGGAGGTCGAGCAGGAGACGGTCACATCGCAGCCTTCTGTCGTCGACACTGACGATGAAGACGATGAGGAGCCCGGACCCGAGCCGGAGCCCGAACCCGAGCCGGAACCCGAGCCCAAGCCCGAGCCGGAGCCTGAACCCGAGCCGGAGCCGGAGCCTGAACCCGAGCCGGAGCCCGAGCCCGAACCCGAGCCGGAGCCCGAACCCGAGCCCGAACCGGAGCCCGAACCCGAGCCGGAGCCGGAGCCGAATCCGTTCGCCAATTTCATCGGCGGCGGCCTGCTCGCGGAGTCGGTCGGCTTCACGGACGATGACGGCGTCTTCATCGCCGATCCGAACGCCGCGAACCTCGTCGTCTCTGACAGCGGGGCGCTGGCGACGAGTTTCGAGCCGGGCTCCATCGTCATCAACTTCATCGACGATCAGGGCGTGACGGATGTCGTCACCCTCAACACGCCGACGCAATCCGGCTTCTTCCCGATCATCCCGGCGGAGACATCGGGGCCGGAGGGGCAGCCGATCGCCGGAGCCGGATTCGCGAATCTCGAATCCGGGCTCCTCGCCTATTGGGTGGAGACCACGACGAACGACAATACCGGGCTACTAGGCTTCGGCTTCATCCTCGGCGCGGAGCCGGGGCCGACGCAGCTGTGGACGCTGAACCAGAACAACGCCAATTTCCGCGCCACCGAGTTCCGGGTGCTGCCGGACTTCAACATCTCCGGGCCGGGAACGGCCGTTCCCTTCCTGCCAGCAGGGCTCGGCGAGACCTTCGACGACGGAAGCCAGGAACGGATCTTCCTCATCAACCGCCCCAACACGTTGACCTTTGGCGCGGGCTCAGGCTCCGCCTCGGACGTCGGGAGCAAGTGGCTCCTGCCGACCTTCCGCGTCCAAGGCGAGGGCGCGAACCAGAACTTCCTGATGATGGTCGGGGCGACGCCCGTGCGCAACAACGGCACGGGCGCGCCCGACATGTCGAGCTTCGCCCGCGGCTCCTTCCGCCTCGGCGGCGACGGCCCGGCGCAGCGCATCCAACCCTTCGTCGGCACGCTGCCGGTGCCGGAGACCGGCGGGCAGGACGGCGGGCGCACGGTCTTCGGGCTGAACGACGATTATCTCGTGCTCACGAACACCGGCTCCTACGCGCTCTCCGACACGCCGCAGGACGCCGTCGTCGCCAGCTTCTTCCAGGCGCCGCTCGGGACGGGGCCGGATACGAGCTACGGCAACCTCCATCTCGCGGAGCGGTCCGCGTTCAACCTCTTCGCGCAGCCCGACCGCTTCCCCATCGGCTCGACGCCCGCGGCCTTCGCGACGGAGACGGGATTCGCGGGCGCGAACCAGTTCGGCTCGAACGAGGCGCGGTTCCTCTCCTTCGGCTACAGCTCCGCCGCGGCGGTCCTCGGCAGCGGGGCGGGGCAGGAGAAGTTCCTGCTCCGCACCGCGGCGTCGGGCAGCCTCGGCGGCGTGACGGCGCAGTTCGGGCTGCAGGACGCGGAGGGCGCGATCTCCCTCGGCCTCGACGAAACGGACGGCTCGCAGATTTTCGGCGTCACGCTGAACTTCGGCGGCGGCAAGTCCGCCGTGATCGACCACGCCCGGTTCGGGATGCGCGAGCATCAGGACCCGGGCTCGCTGGCCGACGTGCTCTTCCCCGACTTCGTTCCGGGCAACACGGTGGACACGGAGTTCGGGCCTCTCACCGGCCGGCCGCCGAACGCGGACGGGGAGACGGCGCTGCGCGGCGCGCTGCTCTCCCACGGGCTCGCGGACGCCTCCGACCTCTATCCGGCAGGCACGCCGCAGACGCCGCAATTCCTGACCTGGGGCTGGTGGACGGGGCAGTTCCGCTTCGCCGACGACGACCCCGGCGATTTCGCGAATGCGCGGCTCCAGTTCAGTCTCGGAACCTGGGTCGCCGGCAACCGGACGGACGTGCTGCCGACCACGGGGCTCGCGACCTTCGTCGGGCCCGTCACCGTCAACGCGATCGACGCGAACGGTGCGGATTTCGTCGATGGCGGGCGGTTCCAGCTCGACTGGGATTTCGGCCAGCGGGTCGGCCAGGCGGGCTTCCAGGACGTGCTGAACCTGCCTGACTTCCAGGTGGGCGTTGACGACCAGTTCGGGCGGTTCGGGGCGAACGATTATGGGGGAGACACGATCATCTCCGCCGCGGACCCCGTCAACGTCCGGGTCGACGGCTCCTTCTTCGACGGGCCGAACGCGAATGACGCGCGGGCGACCGCCGGGTCATTGCGCATCGACAGCTCTTCGGGTTCAATCCGCGCGACAGGAACATTCTGGGGGGAGCGCTGAACCGCGCTCCCGGGGGCGCATGACGGACCATCGGAAGGACTACGCCTTCACGGCGTCGACGCTGAAGCAGCGCACGCATGACGAGGCGATGTATTCCGGGGCCCTCTCCTTCTGCCGCCGGGCCTTCGCTCGCGATCTCAAGGGCGTGGATGTGGCGGTGATGGGCGTTCCGCTCGACACGACGGTGACGAACCGGCCGGGCACGCGCTTCGGGCCCCGGGCGGTGCGGGCCGCCTCCACGCAGCTCGCCTGGTCCCGCGCCTGGCCTTCCGCCTTCGACCCGTTCGAGCGGCTGGCGGTGGCGGACTGGGGCGATGTCGCCCTCGACGCGGGTCAGCCCGCCGGAATTCCGGCGGCCATCGAAGCGGCGATCTCCTCCGTGCTGGAGGAGGCGAAGGCCGCGCTGGTGATCGGCGGGGACCATTTCACCACCTATCCCGCGCTCCGCGCCGCCGCGAAGAAGCATGGCGGGCCGCTCGCCCTCGTGCAGTTCGACGCGCACACGGACACTTGGAAGGACGAAGGCGACCGGGTGGAGCATGGCACGATGTTCTGGCGCGCGGTGCGGGAGGGGCTGATCGACCCGGCGCATTCGGTGCAGATCGGCATCCGCACGACGAATGACGACCCGCTCGGCATCACGGTGATCGACGCGATCCGCTGCCACCGCTCTTCCCCGGAGGAGATCGCGGCGGAGGCGCTGCGCGTCGTGGGCGGGCGGCCGGCCTATCTGACTTTCGACATCGACGCGCTCGACCCGTCCTGCGCGCCCGGGACGGGCACGCCGGTCTGCGGCGGGCTCTTCAGCTGGCAGGCGCTGGCGATGCTGCGGGCGCTGAAGGGGCTCAACATCGTGGGCATGGACGTCGTCGAGGTCTCCCCGCCCTATGACCATGCCGAGATCACGGCCCTCGCCGGCGCCACGGTGGCGCTGGAGATGCTGTGCCTCTACGCGGTGCGCCCTTGAGTTCCCCGTTCAAGGCCGCGCTCGAGGCTTTCCTCTCCGAGCATCCGGACATCGAGTTCATCGAGATGGTCTGGCCCGACATGAACGGGGTGATGCGGGGCAAGTGGCTGCCGATCTCCGAGATCGGCAAGCTCGCGCCCGGCGCACAGCGGCTGCCCGCCTCCACCTATGCGCTCGACATTTTCAGCCAGGACACGGATGCGGACGGGATCGCGCTGAAGGTCGGGGACCCGGACGGGATCGCGGCGCCGCTGCTCCATACGCTCCGGCCGATGCTCTGGTCCTACCGGCCGGCGGCGCAGTGCCTGATGACGCTGACGGATGTGGACTGGGAATCGCCCAACCCCTACGACCCGCGGGCGGCGCTGGCCGGCGTGCTGGCGCGCTATGAGGCGGCGGGATTGAAGCCGGTGGTGGCCCCCGAGCTCGAATTCTATCTCGTGGACGCGGAGGCGGCGCCGAGCGGGCATGTGCAGCCGCCGCTCGGCGCGGGGGGGCGGCGGCTCGAATCCGGGCAGGCCTATCTCCTCGACGTGCAGCGCCATTTCGAGCCGCTCCTTTCGGAGATCGAGGCGGCGGCGGAGATGCTGGACGCGACGACGACCGGCTTCATGGCCGAGTTCGGGCCGGGCCAGTTCGAGGCCAATCTCAACCATGTGAACGACGCGCTGATTGCCGCGGACCGCGCCATCGCGCTGCGGCGCGCGGTGCGGGGCGTGGCGCGGAAGCACGGGATGGACGCCTGCTTCATGGCCAAGCCCTATGGCGACGAGGTGGGCTCGGGCCAGCATTTCCACGTCTCCGTGCTCGATGCGGAGGGGAACAACATCTTCTCCGGCGATGACGACGAGGTTCCGAACGCGGCGCTCGCCGGGGCGATCGGCGGGGTGCTGGCGCGGATGCCGGAATCGACGCTCGGCTTCGCGCCGCATTTCAACTCCTACAGGCGGCTCCGCCCCGGCTCCTTCGCGCCGGTTCACGCCGTCTGGGGCGTGGACAACCGGAACGTCGCGGTGCGGGTGCCGACGGCGGCGGGGCGCGGCGCGCGGCTCGAACATCGCGTCTCGGGTTCGGACGCCAACCCCTATATCGCGCTCGCGCTGATCCTCGCGGCGATGCTGGAGGGGATCGAGCGCAAGCTTGACCCGGGCCCGCCGACCGAGGGCGGGGACCCGCAGGAGGGTTCCGCCCGTCTGCCGGGCGGCTGGCGCGAGGCGACGCGGCTCTTCGCGGAATCGGATTTCGTGAACCGCTCGCTCGGGGAGGAGTTCACCCGGGTCTATTCGGCGATGAAGCGGCAGGAGGCGGAAGGTTTCGCTATGCGCGTCTCCGATGTGGAGCATATAGTGACGTCAAGGCTGATTTGAGACAGGGCCATCGGGGGGTGGCATGCGGCTTACGCTCGTCATCGGGGTGTTTCTGGTCCTCTTCGGCGGCGGCGCGCTCTATGCGACGCGCAACGCCTTCTTCATGTTCGCGCTCGGCCACCTGACCCATCACCCGCCGGCGGATGCGGAGGCGGCGGCCTCGGCCTTCGCGAAGCTCGGCGCGGCGCATTCGGATTCGCCGGGGCTGACGCTGCGGGATGTCGCGGAGGCGCGGCTCGCTTGCATCGGCGCCGAGACGGGGGACGCGGCGCGGGAGGGGTTCCTGCGCGCCAATCTCGTGATGCTCGGGGCCGGGGCGCATTCGCTTTCCCGCATGATCCCGCCGGAGGCGCGCAAGCTGGTCGAGCTCCGGCCCGATCTCGCCTTCGCCGCAGAGTCGGGCGCGGCGGGGCCGGCCCGTGGCGGCGAGGCGGCGGACATTCTCTCGCGCCTCGCAGACCCGGAGGCCCCGATCCATCGCGGCCTCGGGCTCTCCGAGGGGTTCGCGGCGCTCGAGCTGCGGCAATTGCTCGCCGCGCTCGCCGAACAGGGCGACGCCTACGATTCCTGCGTGGTGCTCGCCGGGCGGAACTGAGGCTTCAGGCGCCGCCGCCCTCGACCGGGCCGCCGGCCTTCTTCCATCCGGAAAAGCCCTCGCCGAGCTGGGCGATGTTCTCCATCCCCATCTCCTGCAGGGTGCGGACGGAGAGGGCGGAGCGGCCGGCGGCGGCGCAGAAGAAGACGAACTTCTTCTTTTCCGCAAAGACCGGCTTGAAATAGGGGCTGGCGGGATCGACCCAGAATTCCAGCATCCCGCGCGGCGCGTGGAAGGCGCCGGGGATGCGGCCCTCCCGCTCCAGCTCCCGCGGGTCCCGGATGTCGACGAGGAGGAAATCCTCTTCGTTCATGCGGGCGATGGCTTCCGCCGGGGCGATCGTCTCGATCACGGCCGTCGCTTCCTTCACCATGTCGAAGGCGGGCTTGATGGGCATGTCTCTCTCCTTCAGGCGGCCCGCCCCGCGGCGCGGCCGGAAAAGATGCAGCCGCCGAGGAAGGTTCCTTCGAGGGCGCTGACGCCGTGATAGCCGCCGCCGCCGAAGCCCGCCACCTCCCCCGCGGCGAAAAGGCCGGGGACGGGGGCGCCGCCCGGCCCGAGGGCGCGGCTATCGAGGTCCGTCTCGATCCCCCCGAGGGATTTCCGCGTCATGATGCGGAGGCGGACGGCGATGAGCGGCCCGGCGGACGGGTCGAGAATCCGGTGCGGCTTCGCGGTGCGGATCAGCCGGTCGCCGCGATAGCGGCGGGCGGCGTTGACGAGGGCGACCTGCACGTCCTTCGCGAAGGGATTGGCGACCTGCAGGTCCCTCGCCTCGATCTCCGCCCGCATCCGCGCCTCGTCCAGCAGCGGCTCGCCCGCGAGGTCGTTCATGCGGGCGACGAGGCGGGAGAGGTCGCGCTCCACGATGAAATCCCGCCCTTCGCGCTTGAAGGCCTCCACCTCCGGCGTCGCGCCCTTGCCGAGGCGGGCCTTCAGCACCTTCGCCCAGGATTTCGAGGTGAGGTCGGCGTTCTGTTCGGAGCCGGAGAGGGCGAATTCCTTCTCCACGATCTTCTGCGTCGTGACGAACCAGGACCAGTCCTTCCCCGTCGAGAGGATGCGGCGGAGGGTCGCCAGCGTGTCGAAGCCGGGGAGGCAGGGCGGCTCCATGCGGGCGCCCAGCGCGTCGAACCAGAGCGAGGAGGGGCCGGGGAGGATGCGGATGGCGTGCATCGGCCAGATCGGGCGCCAGTTCTCCACGCCCTCGCAATAGTGCCACATCCGGTCCCCGTTGATGAGGCGGGCGCCGGCTTCGGCGGCGATGCCCTGCATCAGCCCGTCCACATGGGCCGGGACGCCGGAGAGCATATGCGCCGGGGCGGGGCCGAGGCGTTCCGTGGGCCAGGCGGCGCGCACCAGGTCATGGTTTCCGCCGATCCCGCCCGTCGCGAGGATGACGCTTTCGGCCTCGATCTCGAACTCGCCGACGCTCTCCCGCGTCGAGGCCTCGCCTCGGCCCGCGCCGTCCCCCGCCAGCACCTCGCCGGCGACGCCGACCACGGCGCCGGCCCGCGTGACGAGGCGCGTGACGCGGCGGCGGAAGAGGAGCTGGAGCTTGCCGGCGGCGGCAGCCTCCCGCGCGGGGCGCTCGAAAACCTCGACGACGCCGGTTCCGGTTCCCCAGGTCACATGGAAGCGCGGGACGGAGTTGCCGTGGCCGGAGCCCCAGCCGCCGCCGCGCTCCGCCCAGCCGACGACAGGGAACCAGCGGGCGCCGAGGGCATGAAGCTCCCGCCGCATCGGGCCGGCGGCGTAATCGAGGAAGGCCTCGGCCCAGAGGCGGGGCCAGTGATCTTCCGGCCGGTCGAAGCGGGCGGTTCCCATCCAGTCCGAAAGCGCGAGGTCGCGGCTGTCCCTGATCCCGAGGCGGCGCTGCTCGGGCGTGTCGACCATGAAAAGGCCGCCGAGCGACCACCACGCCTGCCCGCCGAGATTCGCCTCCGCCTCCTGATCGACGATCACGACGCGGCGGCCGCGCAGCACGGCTTCCCGCGCCGCGACGAGGCCCGCGAGGCCGGCGCCGACGATGAGGACATCGGTCTTCATGCCTTCACCCATCCCTCCGCGAAGGCGACGCGGCCCACGGCGGCGAGGCGGCGCTGCCGCTCCAGCTCCGCCTCCAGCCGCGCCATGCGCCCGGCGGAGAGCCTGACGCCCGGCTCCAGCCAGAGGCCGGAGACCATGAGTGCGTCCGCCTCCCGCTCCGCCTTCATGTCGATGCGGCCGATCATCCTGTCCCCCTCCATCAGGGGGAAGACATAGTAGCCGTATTTCCGCTTCGGCGCGGGGACGAAGACCTCGATCCGGTAGGAGAAGCCGAAGAGCCGCTCCGCGCGCTTCCGGTCCCTCAGCGCCGGGTCGAAGGGGGAGAGGGCGCGGATGCGGCCGGGGGGGTCGGGCGGCGTTTCCTCCGGCAGGTCGGGCCGGGCGAGGTGCAGGCGGCGGGAGCCGTCCGCGCCTTCGACCTCCACCTCGATCAGGTCGTTGCGCCTTCGCGCCCAGTCCTTCGCCTCCTCCGGCGTGACGAGGCCCCAGAAAGCGGCGATCTCCCCCGGCGTGGCGAAGCCGAGCCGGTCCAGCGCGGCGGCGCAGGCCCAGTCTATGAGATCGGCGCGGTTTGGCGGGTCGGCGGAATGGTCGTGCGGGATGACGCGCTCGGCGAGGTCATAGACCTTCTGGAAGCCTTCGCGGCGGGCGACGGCGAGCTTTCCGGCGCGCCAGAGCCATTCGAGCGTCGCCTTGGAGGGGTTCCAGTCCCACCAGCCGCCGGACGAGCGCGGCTCGTCCTCCCCCATCTCCCGTGCCATGACCGGGCCGCGTTTCGCGATTTCCGCCAGAACCGCCTCCGCCTGCTCGCGGAAGCCCGTGCGGCCGTAGCCATGCCAGCGCTCGGCCAGCCGCTCCGCCCCGTCCGCCGCGGCGCGGCGCCAGTAGGGATAGAAGCGGGTCGGGATCACCGCCGCGTCATGCGTCCAGTGCTCGAAAAGCGCCCGGTCCCGCTCGATGAGGCGGGCGAGGCGTTCGGGGCGGTAGCCTGCGGTGCGGGCGTGGAGGATCATGTGATGCGCGCGCTCGACCGTGCGGATGCTGTCCACCTGCACGAAGCCGAGGCGTTCGACGAGGGCGAGGAGGGCCGCATCGTCCCGCCGGGACGGGGTTTCGGCGAGGGCGTGGCGGCCGAGGAAGAGGCGCCGGGCGCTTGCGTTGTCGATGAGGGGCCGGGCGCTCACGCCTCCTCGCCGTAAAGCGTCTCCAGCGCCGCGACGATGACGGCGTTCTCCGCCCGCGCACGCTCCATGAGCGCGGCCTCCTCGGCGTCGATTTCCTCGCCTGCTTCCTGCCGCTCCGCCTGGGAGCCGTGGCCTTCGAGTTCGAGGACGGCGAGGCCGGCTTCCTGCAGGGTCTTCGCCGCCTCGCGCGCCGCCTCCGCCTCGTCCTTCGCGGCGACGTAGAGGAGGAGGGCGGCGCCGGTCGCGCCTTCGGGCAGGCCGTCATCCGGCGCGCGGCCGGCATGGGCGAGGAGGGTGAAGACGTCGGTCATGGGGACTTGCTGCGGCGAGGGGGCGCGGCTGTCAAGCGCGGGGGGGTTGAGGATGTTTCCGGCCTCGACCAGCGGCCTTCCGGTGGAAGGCCGCCGAGGCCGTCGCCCGGAGGCGCAAGCCGGAGGGCGAGGGGCGCCGAGCCGCCGCGTCGGTTCAAGATCTGACTGCGGTCGCCGCGGTGGCCGCGGACTCGCGGCCGCCGGGGGGCGGCGGCCGCGGGCAGATCAGCCGCGGGTCTGATCTGCCAGGCGCTTTTGGAGGCGGTTCAAGATGTTTCGGCGGTCTGACCGTTGTCAGGGGCGCGTAGCGAATCTTCCCGCACTTGAGCCCGCGCGCGCGCCGCGCTAGGGCCCGCCGGGAAGGAGCCCGCCATGACCCTTTCCCATGTTCTCGTCGCCCTCGGGCTCGTTCTCGTCGCCCTCGGGCTCGCCGGGCTCGGCTGGTGCATCCGGCTCGCGCGGCGGGTGAAGGGGGGGGAGGCGAAGGAGGCGGAGCTTCAGGCGGTGTTCGCCCGGCTCTCCGCCGTCAACATGGCGTCGATGGGGGGCGCGACGCTCGGCCTCGCGCTCGTCCTGTTCGGCCTCATCCTCTGAGGGGCCATTCCGCCTCCAGCGCGGCGATGGCGCGGAAGTGATAGCGGTCCTCCCGCACGGGAGGCGCGGCGGGGCGGAGGCCGGGGAGGCGGACGAAGAGGCGCGAGAGCGCGACGCGAAGCTCGAGCCGCGCGAGCGGCGCGCCGAGGCAGAAATGCGGCCCCGCGCCGAAGGCGACATGGGCGGGTTCGGGGCGGGCCGGGTCGAACGCCTCCGGCCGCTCGACGCGCCCCGGATCACGCCCCGCCGCGCCGAGGAGGAGGCCGACCTCCCCCCCGCGCTTCAGGCTTAGGCCGAAGGACGCGACATCCTCCTGCGCGAAGCGGCGGAAGAGATGGAGCGGCGGGTCGAGCCGGAGGCATTCCTCCACCGCCGCCTCCGAGGGCGCGGCGCCGGCGGCGGAGAGCGTGAGGATGGCGGAGGCGAGGGCATGGGCCGCCCCCTCATGCCCGGCGGCGACGGTGAGCATGGCGGCGGCGGCAATCTCCTCCCGCGTCGCGCCCTCCCCTTCCGCGGCGGCGAGGGCGGAGAGGAGATCGTCTGCGGGGGCGCGGCGGCGCCGGTCCAGAAGGTCGTCCACGAAGGCGCGGAAGGCGGCGGCGGCTTCGTCCGCCCTCGCCGCGGCGGCGGGCGGCGGGGCGAAGGCGTAGGGGGCGACCATCGCCTCCGTCCACCCGCGCATCGCCTCGGCGGCCTCCTCCGGCGCGCCGAGGAGACGGGCGACGACGAGGAGCGGCAGAGGCAGGCAGAAGGCCGACATCAGTTCGGCATGGCCGCGATCGGCGAAGCGGTCGATCAGGCCGTCGGCCAGCGCCGCGATTTCCGGCTCCATCGCCTCGATCCGCCGGGCGGCGTGGGCGCGGGCGAGGAGGCGGCGGAGGCGGGCGTGATCCTCCCCGTCCCGCTCCAAGAGCGATGCGGCCTCGTAGGCGGCGAAGGGGCCCGGCGGGCGCGGCGGCGCGAGCGGGTTCACCCGGCCGAATCGCCGGTCGCGCAGGATCGCGTTCACCCGCGCATGGGCGGCGACGACGGGGATGCCGTATTCCTCCCAGAACGCCGCGCCGCCGAGCGCGTGAATCCGGGCGTAGAACGGATAGGGGTCCGCCGCGAAGGCCGGGTCGCGCGGGTTCTGGCTGAGGCGGGGCAGGTCCATGAGGCCGGGTAGCATGAAGCGGCGGCCCGCGCCGGGAAAAAGAAAACCGGCCGCCGCGATGCGGGGCCGGTCTGGTACTCCCTACGGGAGTCGAACCCGTCTTTTCAGATTGAAAATCTGACGTCCTAACCGATAGACGAAGGGAGCGTCTGGCTGCGTGATAATCGCCGCGGCGACGGGTTTCAAGGCGCCCGGAGCGATCAGCGGCCGGATTTGCCGCCGGTTCTTCCGCCAGCCTTCCCCCCGGCCTTCCCCGTCAGCTCCGCGAGGCTCTCCTCGATCCGGGCGCTGATATGGGAATAGGCCTCCGCATTGGCGCGCTGCGCGGCCTCGGCGAGGGCCTGGGCGTTGGAGACGGCCGTCTCGAAGGCCTTCGCCGTCAGTTCGGCCTGCTTCTTCGCCGCCTCGGGGCCAGGCTCGGCGCGGGAGAGCGCGGCGATCTGCGATTGCGCGGCCTTCATCGTCTCCTGAAAGACGGCGACCTGCTTCTCGAACAGGTCCTGATAGCCGGAGGCGGCGGCCTTCTGCGCGGCGACCAGCGCCTCCATGTTGCGCTTCTGCGCCTCATAGAGGCTCGACTGGTCGAAGCCCTTGAGCGCGGAAAGGTCGAAGAGCTTCGAGAGCTCCGCCGGGTTCATCAGTTCGGCGAGCCTCGCCGGGTCGAAGGGATTGGCGCCAGCGCCGAACATGCGAGCCTCCTTTCGGCTGCGCCGCGGGATGCGGCGCGACGGAGGCAGCTTAGCCGCCGCCGCCGCGCCGGATCAAGGCTCGTGTTGCGGCGCACAATCAGGCGCGGCCGAGCGCCCCCGACATGGCGATGTCGATGGCTGCGCCCGCCTTCTCCTCCCCCCAGGCGACAAGCTGGAAGGCGGGATAGAAGCGCTCCGCCGCCGTCACCGCGCCGCGGAGCATGGCGTCGATCTGCGCCGCGGTCGCGGTCGCGCCGCCGGCGAGGACGAGGCCGTAGCGATAGACCATCAGCTTCTGCTCGTCCCAGAGGGTGAAGCAGCCGGACCAGATGAGGTCGTTCGCCTTGTCGAGCAGGAGGGCGAGTTCGGCCCGCTTCTCCGGCGGCGGGGCCATCTCGAAGGTGCAGATGAGCCGCAGCGTCTCGTCATGGCCCGACCAGGCGAGGGTGAGGGAATAGGTGGTCCAGGCGCCTTCCACCGCCATCGCGATCTGATCCTCCCCCACCCGGTCGAATTCCCAGTCGCGCCGCTCGGCGAGGGTTTCGACGATGTCGATCGGGTGAAGGTCTTCGGTGAAGATGTCGTGCTCGACGGCTTCCATGCCTCGCGTTCCCTTATCTGTCGCCCGGCAGGGTCGCCCGCCCTGCTAGGGCTGGTTGGGATGCCAACAGGTCGTGATCTGTTAACCTTCGACCTACGAGATATGGTGCCGCAGCGCAGCGAGTCCGTAAAGCGAATTCTTCTGGCGGCGCACGCTCAGCTGGCCTCGGGCTTGATCATCCAGCGGGCGATCATGCGGTGGCGGACATTCGCCTCCGCCGCCTCGCGGTAGAAGGCGATGAGCTGGCGCGCCGGGTCCCCCAGCCGGGAAAAGCCGCCGACGAAGGCGACGACGACGCCGAGGCTCGTCTCCCCCGAGATCACCATGAACCCGCCCGCGGCGATCACCGAGAGGGGCGCCGCGGCGTTCAGGACATTCAGGAGCGCCTTCATCACCAGCTTCCAGAACACGAAGCGAAGCCGCATGTCGTAAAGATTGGAGACGCGGCGGCGCATCCCCGCCGCTTCGGGCGGCCGCTCCGCCCCGGCGGCCGCGGCGTAGCGGCGGATGAGCCGCAGCCGCGCCTCGACGAGGCGGTTGAGGCGGCGCTGGATCACGGGCGCGAGCGCAACCTGTGGTAGAAGCAGGAGAAGCCCGACAAGGGCGACCCGCGGCTCCACGGCGAACATGTAGACGAGGGCGCCCGCGAGCATAGCGAGATCGGCGAGCGCCTGGCTCGGCCGGGCGCCCGCGAAGCCGGCGAGGGCGGGAAGCTCGGCCGTGAGGATCGCGGTCACGTCCCGCCCGTTTCCGTCCTGCGGCGGCTCCGCGCCGCGGAGGCCCCAGAGATGATTGCGCGTGTAGCGAAGCGCGCTTTCGCTCAGCCAGTTCTGCACGAGGCCGAGGGCGAATTTCGCGACCTGCTGGAGCGCGATGACCGCGAGATAGATCGCCGCGAGGACGACGAGCAGCCGCGTGTCCCCCGCCGCGATGGCGTCGTCGAAGATGCGGCGCTGAAGCTCGATCGGCGCGAGGGCGAGGGCGGTGGCGAGGAGCGCGAGGCCGAGGGCGGCGAATTGCCACAGGCCGGTCATCCGCCAGACGAAGCCGGCGAGCGAGCCCGCCGGGCTGTCGTCCCCGGTCCGCTCGATCCGACGGGGGGCGGGAAGGCCGGCGCGGCGGCGCGCCCGGTTCGCGCTCAGTCGCCCGAACGCGCTTCGAGCGCGGCGATGCGGGCGGCGAGCGCCTCGTTCTCCTCCCGCGCCTTCTGCGCCATGTCGCGGACGGCGTCGAACTCCTCCCGCGTCACGAGGTTCATGTCGGCGAGGAGCCGCTCCATGCGCTGGCGGATCACCGTCTCCGCCTCGTCCCGCACGCCCTGCGCGACGCCGGCGGCGTTCGTCATCAGCTGCGAGAGATCGTCCAGAATCCGGTTGCGGCTCTGCATGGCGAAGTCCTTTCCTGTTGGTCTCCATATGGCTCCGGGGCGCACGCCGGGCAAGCGGCTTGACCTCGGCGGGGGCGGGACGCAGAAGCGGCGCATGGCCCTCGTCCTCCCCTATCCGGCGATCGACCCGGTTCTGGTGACGATCCCGCTCGGCGTGATCGACCTGCCGATCCGCTGGTATGCGCTCGCCTATCTGGCGGGGCTGTTCATCGGGCTCCTCATCGTCCGGCGGCTCGTGGCGCGGCCCGCGCTCTGGCCGGGGGACGCGCCGCCGCTGACGCGGGAGCAGGTCGAATCGCTCCTCACCTGGATGGTGTTCGGCGTGATCCTCGGCGGGCGGCTCGGCTTCGTGATCTTCTACCAGCCGGCCTATTACCTCGCGAATCCGGGGGAGATTTTGCAGGTCTGGTCGGGCGGCATGTCCTTCCACGGCGGGTTCCTCGGGGTGATAATCGCCGTCATCCTCTTCTGCCGGCTGAACGGCGCGCCGCTGATGCAGGTGGCGGATGCGGTGGCGGTCGCGACGCCGGCCGGGCTCCTACTCGGGCGGATCGCGAATTTCATCAACGGGGAGCTCTGGGGCCGGCCGACCGACGCGCCCTGGGCGATGGTCTTTCCGGGCGCGGGACCGGAGCCGCGGCATCCGAGCCAGCTTTACGAGGCGGGTCTGGAGGGGCTTGTGCTCCTCGTCCTCATGCTCTTCCTTGCGTTCCGCAGTGGATGGCTGAAGCGGCCGGGGATGCTGACCGGGCTCTTCTTCATCGGCTACGGCCTCGCCCGCGCCTTTGTGGAGAATTTCCGCGAACCGGACGCGCAGTTCGTCACGGCGGCGAATCCTGAGGGGCATGTGATCCCGCTCTTCGCGGGACTGGGGTTCACCATGGGGCAGGCGCTTTCCCTCCCCATGGTCTTCGTCGGCCTCGGCTTCTGGGCCTACGCGCGGCGGCGATGACGCCGCTGGAGGCGATCATCCGGGCGGAAATCGCCGCTTCCGGGCCGATGACGCTGCATGACTACATGGCGCTCTGCCTCGCCCACCCCGAGCACGGCTACTACATGCGGCGCGACCCGCTCGGCGCGGCGGGGGATTTCACCACCGCGCCGGAGATCAGCCAGATGTTCGGGGAGATGATCGGGCTCTGGCTCGCTGAAGTCTGGCATGGGCTGGGGCGCCCCGCCCCGTTCCGGCTCGTCGAGCTCGGGCCGGGGCGGGGGACGCTGATGGCGGACATCCTCAGGGCGGGGCGGGCGGCGCCGGGCTTTCTCGACTCGGCCGAGGTCTGGCTTGTCGAGACTTCGCCCGCGCTCCGGGCGGAGCAGGCGCGGCAGGTTCCGGGGGCGCGCCAGGCGGGGGCGCTGGCCGAGGTTCCGGCGGGGCCGTTCCTCCTTGTCGCCAACGAGTTCTTCGACGCCTTGCCGGTGCGGCAGTTCGTGCGGACGGCGAAGGGCTGGGCGGAGCGGATGGTCGGGCTCGACGGGGATCGCCTCGCCTTCGGCCTCCGCCCGGCGCCCGATCTCGGGCCGGCGCCGGTGGGCGCTGTGCGGGAGCGGAGCCCGGCGGGCGAGGCCGCGGCGGCGGAGATCGGGGCGCGGATCGGGGCGGCGGGGGGCGCGGCGCTGATCGTCGATTACGGCTATGCGGCGCCGACTCCCGCGGGCGCGGATACGGTTCAGGCGCTCCGGGCGCACGCATACGCCGACCCGCTGGAGGCGCCGGGCGAGGCGGATATCACGGCGCATGTGGATTTCGGCGCGCTGGCGCGGGCGGCGAAGGGGGCCGCCGCCTCCCCGCTCGTCCCGCAGGGCGCGTGGCTCGAACGGCTGGGGATCGGCGCCCGCGCCGCCACGCTCGCCCGCGCGCGGCCCGAACGGGCTGCGGAGATCGGCGGGCAGCTCAGGCGCTTGACGGCGCCGGAGGAGATGGGGACGCTCTTTCGCGTCATGGCGCTCGGGCAAGCGGGCGCGCCGCCCTTTCCGGGCTTCGAGGGGGAGAGATGAGCCTCACGCCGATCCGCGCCGACGGGCTGACCTTTCCGCACGGCTTCTTCACGCGGGCGGGCGGCGCCTCGGCGGGCCTATACGCCTCGCTGAATTGCGGGCCGGGCTCGCGCGACGAGCCGGCGGCGGTGGCGGAGAACCGCGCCCGCGCGGCGGCGGCGCTCGGCGCGGCGCATCTCCTGACGGTCCACCAGATCCATTCGGCGGAGGTGGTGACCGTCTCCGCGCCCTTCCCCGGCGAGCGGCCGAAGGCGGACGCGATGGCGACGGCGACGCCCGGGCTCGCGCTCGGCGCGCTTTCGGCGGATTGTGCGCCGGTGCTGTTCGAGGACGCCAAGGCGCGGGTCGTCGCCTCCGCCCATGCGGGATGGCGCGGCGCGCTCGCGGGGGTGACGGATGCGGCGATCGCGGCGATGGAGGGGCTCGGCGCGGAGCGGAGCCGCATCCGCGCCGCGATCGGGCCGACGATCAGCCAGCGCGCCTATGAGGTCGGCCCGGAATTCATGGAGGATTTCCTCGCCGATGACGGGGAGAACGCGCGGTTCTTCGCCGGGGGGGCGGGGGACCGGATGATGTTCGACCTGCCGGGCTATCTCCTCGCCCGGCTCCGCGCCGCGGGCGTCTCCGCGGAGTGGACCGGCCATTGCACCTATTCGGACGAGGCGCGGTTCTATTC
>JAUIDE010000072.1 GCA_030429105.1 Alphaproteobacteria bacterium | reverse complement strand
AACCCGGAATGCACGCCTTCAGAACATCAGGATCGTTCAGCGCAGACCAGACCGTCCCGCGGTCCGCTGAGATCAGTCTCGTGCCCGTAAGTTGCATGGCGAGGTCCCTTTCCGATGGAGACTAGGCGGCGGGCGCCCTGCCCGCCATTCGACCAAATGAGGAAGCGTCAACGCTCCGGCGCGCTCCAGGTGAGTCCGTATTCGGCGAAGATCGCCGCGATCCGCCCGTCCGCCAGCGCCTCCTCGATCGCGTAATCCGCCGCATAGGCGAGCGGGCGATGGCTGTGATGGACCGCGAGCCCCAGCGTCCAGCGCCCGCGGGAAAAGCCGGGGAGCGGCGGCTGATGGACCTTCACGCCCGGCCCGGCGAAATGCTCGAGTTCCGCCCGCGGCCCCATCGCAGCCTTCGTCTCCCCGGCGTTCAGGGCTACCATCGCCGCCTGCATAGAAGGAAAGCGGCGGATCTGCGCGGAAAGCTGGCCGCCGGCGAGGCCGGAGAGATAGAAGTCGGCGATGGTGTCGTTCTCCACCGCCACCGGATCGAAGCGGAAATAGGCGGGGAGAGGGGGATCGTCCGGATAGGCGTCCTCCCGGTAGGCGATGGCCATCTCCTCGGCGTAGGCCTGGCCGGTGAAGACGACCTGCTCCACCCGACAGGCGAAAGCGCTGTCATAGGGAACATGGAGCATGACGTTGGCGACCCGCCCGCCGACAACCGGTCCCTTCCAGACCCAGTTCCGCAGATCCGCCTCCAGCGTCTCCCCCGCCGCGACGAAGCGGAACCGCGCCTCGACCCCGAGCGATTCCGCGATCAGCCGGCCTATCTCCACATCGACGCCATGGGCGCGCCCGCCCTCCTCCCAAGACCAGGGCGGATAGGCCTCGTAGGCGGCGAACTCGATCCAGCCGCGCTCGGTGATCCGGTCGAGATCGTCGCCGACGAATTCGCGCGCCGTGTTCTGCGGCCGCTCGCCGGGCGCGTGATCGGCGCAGCGCGGCGCCTGCGCCGCCGCCGGCAGCGCTAAGGAAACGACCAGCGCAGCGAGGAGGCCGGACCGCATCGTCAATGCGCCGCGGAGAGACCGATGGTCAGCGCCTCCGCCGCCGCGTGGAAGCCCGCGGCGCCGTCCCGCTCCAGGAAGGAAGCGGCGCGGAAGGCGGCGCTGTCCGCCACAGGGGCGCCGGAGGCCGTCTCCACCTCAGCGGCGATGGCGGCGAGCTCCGCGCGGAGCGCCTCCGCATCGGCCTCGCCCGAGGCGAGCGCGTCGCGGATCTCCTTCAGCCGGTCCGCATGCGCATCAAGCGCGCCGTCATCCGGCCGTGTCTCGATATAGGTGCGGATCGCCCAGGCCGCCTTCTGGCCGAGAAGCTCGCCGAAGGCGGGCATCTTCGTCGTCCCGTTCTGGGTGTAGCCTTCGCGGAAGCGCTCGACAAACCACTCGTCGCCGTATTCTTCCGCCTCCAGATAGCGGAGATCGGGCGCGAGCCCGCCGGAGACGACGCCGAGCCCGTGGCAACGCGCGCAGTTCTGGTTGTAGCCGGAATCGCCGATCTCGACCGCCTTCCGCCAAACCTCGTCGCCCGCGTCGCGATAGGGGTTCTCGGTGAGCCATTCCTCACCCACATCGGGCAGCGCGTCCGTATTCACCGGCTGCGGGGCGACGTCTCCATGTGGGAGGGCGGGCCCGGCGGCGAGAAGCGCGGCGAGAAACGCGGCGAGTGTGATGCCCGGTCGATGCGTCATGGCTTTCTCCCTGATCTGTCGATCCGGGGATAGCCGCTCCGCCGCCGCCGTGAAATCCGACCTTTCGGCAGGATCGGGGCGAAACGGATGGCGCCAAAGTCTATGGCGGAGGCGAGCGCCCTGCGTTTACACTCTCCCAAAAGACGACCGGAGGAGACATGCCCCTGCCCCGCGCGCTCGCCGCCTTCGTCGCGGCGGCGGCTATCCACTCATCCGCGCTCGCGGCGGAGCTCGACATCCCGGCGATCTATTTCGAAGTCGGGGTGGAGCGGCCGCCGACGCTTTCCAACCTCGATCCGGTGCCGGAAGACCTCGCCCGCGCCGGGGCGGAGCTGGCGCAAAAGGACATTGCGACGACCGGGCGCTTCCTCGGCCACAAGTATTCGCTCGACTCTGTCTACGTCGAGCCGGGGGAAGACCCGCTTCCGGCGGCGCGCGAGGCGCTGGCGCAGGCGCCCTTCCTCATCCTCAACGCGCCGGCGGAGGCGCTGCTCGCCATCGCGGACCTGCCGGAGGCCTCAGGCGCGCTCCTCTTCAACGCCTCGGCGCCCGAGCGCGCGCTCCGCGACGCGGAATGCCGCGCGAACCTCCTCCACACCATCGCCAGCCATGACGAGCGGGCGGACGCGCTGATGCAGTTTCTGACCTGGAAACGCTGGACCGACCTCGCCCTGATCGTCGGGCCGGAGCCGGCGGACATGGCCTTCGGGCAGGCGCTGCGCCGCTCGGCGGCGAAATTCGGGCTCGAGATCGGCGCGGAGGCCGCCTGGAGCTACGACACGGACCTCCGCCGCTCGGCCTCCGGCGAGGTGCCGCTGCTGACGCAGGGCCTCGGGGATTATGACATTCTCCTCGTCGCGGACGAGACGGACGGGTTCGGCCAATACATCCTCTACAACACCTGGTCGCCGCGGCCGGTCGCCGGCTCGGACGGGCTCGCGCCCGTCACGTGGTCGGGCGCGCTTGAGCAATGGGGCGCGGCTCAGCTCCAGGGCCGGTTCGAGGCGGCCTTTGAGCGGGACATGCGCTCGGAGGACTACGCCGCCTGGCTCGCCGTCCGCGCCATCGGCGAGGCGGTGACGAGGATGGGGACTTCGGAGCCCGCCGCCCTCCGCGCTTTCCTCCTCTCGGACGAGTTCCGGCTCGACGGGTTCAAGGGCCGCGCCCTCAGCTTCCGGTCGTGGAACGGGCAGGCGCGCCAGCCGATCCCCCTCGTCCACCCCCATGCGCTCGTCACGCTCGCGCCGGTGGAGGGCTTCCTCCATCAGCGCTCCGAGATGGACACGCTCGGCCTCGACGAGCCGGAAAGCGCCTGCGCCGCATTCGCGAACTGAAGGAGACAGAGATGAGACGACCCGCCGCAAGGCTCGCCGCCCTCGCCCTCGCCTGCGCCCTCCCCTCGTCGGCGATGTCCGCAGGAGAGATCTGGGTGACGAACGAGAAGGACGACACCGTCTCCGTCATCGACGCGGCGACGCTGGAGGTGACGCGCACGATTCCCGTCGGAAAGCGCCCGCGCGGGATCATCTTCTCGAAGGATTACAGCCGGGTCTACATCTGCGCCTCCGACAGCGACACGGTGCAGGTCCTGGACGCGGCGACCGGCGAAATCCTGCATGATCTGCCCTCGGGGGAGGACCCGGAGCAGTTCGCGCTCCATCCCGACGACCGGCATCTCTACATCGCCAACGAGGACGACGCGCTCGCCACCGTCGTGGATGTGGAGACCCGGCAGGTCGTGGCGCAGATCGATGTAGGGATCGAGCCTGAGGGCATGGCCGTCTCCCATGACGGCCGATACGCCATCGTCACTTCCGAGACGACGAACATGGCGCACTGGATCGACACGAGCGCCCAATCCATCGTCGCCAACACCCTCGTCGATTCGCGCCCCCGCCATGCCGAGTTCACGGCGGACGATTCGCAGCTCTGGGTCTCGTCCGAGATCGGCGGAACGGTCACGGTCTTCAACACGGCGGACAAGTCGGAGGTCGGCAAGGTCCGGTTCGAGATGCCCGGCGTGCATCCGGACAAGATCCAGCCCGTCGGCTTCAAGTTCTCGCCCGACGGGAAGACGGCCTTCGTCGCCCTCGGCCCGGCGAACCATGTCGCCGCCGTGAACACGGAGACGCTGGAGGTGGAGGAGTACATCCTCGTCGGCCGCCGGGTCTGGCATCTCGCCTTCTCCGCGGACGGGACGCAGCTCTTCAGCACCAATGGCGTCTCCGGCGACGTGACGGTGATCGACGTCGCTTCGCGCGAGCCGCTGAAGTCCATCAAGGTCGGCCGCTTCCCCTGGGGCGCGGCGACACGGCCCTGAAATCCGAACAAAGACGACGATTGGAGGAAACCCCATGAGACCTCTCGCCGCCGCGCTGGCCGCCTTCGCCCTCGCCGCCTCACCCGCTCTCGCCGACGACGACGATGACGACGCGGGCTTCGGCCTCGCCGGCATCCTCTCCTCCAAGAACAAGGAGGAGCTGCCGCCGATCATGCTCTCGCCGGGCGAGCCGCTCGCCGCGGCGCCGCTGACCCTGAAATCGGGCGTCTACTACGAGATCGAGATCGAATCGGATGGCGCGGCGGAGCTTGCCCTTGTGGGCCCGGAATTCTTCCGCGCGATCTGGATCGACGAGATCGTGATCGAGGGGATCGAGATCCGCCCGCTCGGCGTCGACAGCTTCGAATTTGATGAGGCGGGGACGATGGAGCTCGGATTCCTCGCCATCAAGCCCGGATCGTATTATCTGAAGGTTCCGGGATCGAGCGGCGACCTTCAGACGCTGGCGATCACCATCGAATGACCGGAGGCGGCGCGCCGCGTCGCCCGGGAGGAGGCCGAACATGCGCCTTGCGCTCGCCGCCGGACTCGTCGCCGCCGCCCTGCCCGCCCTCGCGGAGGAGGATGGCGGGGGCACGCTGAACCCCGAGGAGCTGACGCTCGGCTCCGTTCTCGACCGCGCCGCGCGCGGCGAAACCTCGATGACGACCTGCGCCGCCGGCTATCTCATCACCAAGTCGGGCCGCCACGCGCAGGCCCGCACGGTGTTCGAGGCCTGCGCCGCCGCCGGCTATACCGGGGCCATGACCTGGATGAGCCAGCTCGACGACAACGGCCTCGGCGGACCGGAGGATCCGGACCGCGCCGCCGAATGGGACCGGCGCGCGGCGGAGGCGGGGGACCCTGTCGGCATGTTCAATTACGGGCTCGACCTGATGCGCGGCCGCGGCGTCGCGCGGGACGAGGCGGCGGGCCGCGCGCTGGTCGATCGGGCGGCGGATGCCGGGCTCGATTCCGCCGTCAGGCTCCGGGGCGCCGGCTACGACCTCGACGAGGTGACGCCGGACGCCGACAACTGGAAGTATGCGCCTGTGATGTAGGGTTCGCTCCCCGCTACGACCTATGGCCAATTTCCCCCGCTCCCCCGGCGCGCAATGATGCGACGGTCGGAGAAAGGCCCCGAGGGCCGCAACGGGAGGAAGAACATGGTCAGATTGATGGGAGCGGCGCTGGCGGCCCTCCTCGCCGCGGGCGCGGCGCAGGCGGCGGGGGTGACGGAAGCGGACATCGCCAACGACGCCACGATGACGAACCAGGTCGTCACGAACGGGATGGGCCGGCATCTCCAGCGCTACAGCCCGCTCGAGACGCTCAACAAGTCGAACGTCAAGAACCTCTTCCCGGCCTGGGCCTTCTCGCTCGGCGGGGAGAAGCAGCGCGGGCAGGAGACGCAGCCCCTCGTCCATGACGGGCTGATGTTCATCACCGGCTCCTATTCGCGGCTCTACGCCATCGACGTGGCGACCGGCAAGGAAGTCTGGCAATATGACGCTCGCCTGCCGGAGGGCATCCTGCCCTGCTGCGACGTGGTGAACCGCGGCGCGGCGCTCTATGGCGACAAGATCTATTTCGGCACGCTCGACGCGCGCATCGTCGCCCTGAACGCGAAGACGGGCGACGTGGTCTGGCGCAAGGAGATCGCGGACTACAAGGCCGGCTACAGCTACACCGCCGCGCCGATGATCGTCGACGGGCTGGTCATCACCGGCAATTCCGGCGGCGAGTTCGGCATCGTCGGCGAGGTGCAGGCGCGCGATGCGGAGACGGGCGAACTGGTCTGGACCCGCCCCGTGATCGAGGGCCACATGGGCACGCTGAACGGCCAGCCCTCCACGATGACCGGCACGCTGAACGCGACCTGGCCGGGCGACATGTGGAAGACGGGCGGCGGGGCGACCTGGCTCGGCGGCTCCTATGACGCGGACACGGACACGATAGTCTTCGGCGCCGGCAACCCCGCGCCCTGGAACAGCTGGCTCCGCAACGCCGGAACGCCGACCGAAGGAAATGCCGGCGACAATCTCTACGCCGCCTCCCGCATCGGCATCGACCCGAAGACCGGGGAGATCAAGTGGCACTTCCAGACCACGCCGCGCGAGGGCTGGGACTATGACGGCGTCAACGAGGTCGTCGCCTATGCCGACCGTGAGGGCAACAAGCGCTTCGCGACGGCGGATCGGAACGGGTTCTTCTACGTCCTGAACCGGGAGGACGGGAAGTTCGTCCGCGGCTTCCCCTTCGTGAAGGACATCTCTTGGGCCTCCGGCCTCGATGAGAACGGCCGGCCCATCTATGTCGAAGAGAACCGGCCGGGCGACCCGACGGCGGCGGCGGACGGCGCGAAGGGCGAGACGATTTTCGCCGCGCCCTCCTTCCTCGGCGGCAAGAACTGGATGCCGATGGCCTTCAGCCAGAAGACCGGCAACTTCTACGTCCCCTCCAACGAATGGGGCATGGACATCTGGAACGAGCCGATCACTTACAAGAAGGGCGCGGCCTATCTCGGCGCCGGCTTCACCATCAAGCCGCTCTATGAGGATCACATCGGCTCCCTGAAGGCGGTCGACCCCGACACCGGCTCGATCGTCTGGGAATACAAGAACGACGCGCCGCTCTGGGGCGGCGTGATGACGACCGCCGGCGGCCTCGTCTTCTTCGGCACGCCCGAAGGCGAGTTCCTTGCGCTCGACGACGAGACGGGCGAGGTGCTCTGGTCCTTCCAGACCGGCTCCGGCATCGTCGGCCAGCCCGTCACCTGGGAGCAGGACGGCGAGCAGTATGTCTCGGTCATCTCCGGCTGGGGCGGCGCGGTGCCGCTCTGGGGCGGCGAGGTCGCGAAGAAGGTGAACTACCTCAATCAGGGCGGCACGCTCTGGACCTTCAAGCTGCCGAAGCAGCTCGCCAAGGTCGAATGAGAACCGGGCGGCGCGCTGCGGCGCGCCGCCTCCCCATCCGGGCCGCGCCGCGCGGCCCGACGGCAGGCGGAGCGCCGGAATGATCGAGAGCCGGGACAGGACTGCACCAAGGCGCCCCGCGACCCTCCGCTCCGCGCTCGTCATCGACGACCATCCGCTCTTCTGCGAGGCGCTGACGATGACCCTCCAGGCAGGCGTCGGCGTTTCGGACATCGTCACGGCGGAGCGGCTTTCGGAAGCGCTCGCCCTTCTCGAAACCGGGCCCGAGCCCGACGTGATCCTCCTCGACCTCAACCTGCCGGACGTCAACGGCCTCGACGGCCTGATCCGCCTGAAGCGCGCGGCGCCGGGCGCACCGGTCCTCGTCGTCTCCTCGATGACGGACGAGGGCATCGTGAGCCTCGCGATCCGCGCGGGCGCCGCCGGCTTCGTGCCGAAGCACAGCCGGACGGAGCGCTTCCGCGACGCCCTGAACGCCGTCGCGGCGGGCGAGATCTACCTGCCTGAAACCTGCGCCCATCTCGGCAAGGACCAGCCCCGCGCGGATGCGGCGGAGGCGGTGGACCGCCTCAGCGCCCTCACGCTGCAACAGGCCCGGATCCTCGAACTCGTCTGCGCCGGAAAGCTCAACAAGCAGATCGCCTATGAGCTCAGCATCGCGGAGACGACGGTGAAGGCGCACATGACGGCGATCCTCCGCAAGCTTGGCGTGCAGAGCCGCACCCAGGCCGTCCTTCTCGCCTCCTGCGCGAATTTCACGGAATTGTTGCGCGGCGCCGGACGCGAGGCGTAGTCTTCCCGAAAAGAAAAGGGGAGGCGCTGATGGACGGGGAGGACGCGCCGTTCGGCGCGATGGAGACGGCGTTGGTGCGCACCGCCTACGCGCCGGCGAGCGACGCCGCGGCGGCGGTCTCCGCGCTTGACGCCGCGCTCGGGCCCGGCCCTCTCGCGCTCGTTACGCTCTTCGTCTCGCCCCTCGGCGATTTCGACCGCATCGCCGCCGCCATGCGCGTCGCCCGGCCGGAGGCGAAGCTGATCGGCTGCACCACGGCCGGGGAGATCGGGCCGGAGGGCTACATGAGCGGCGCCGTGGTCGCCGTCGGCTTTCCCGCGCAGAATTTCGAGGCGGAGACGTTGCTGATCCCCGACCTTGGCGCGCTCGACCGGCAGACTGTCTCCGCCGCCGCTCTGCGCACGCGCGCCGCGCTCGCCCTCCGCCGGCCGAACTGGACGGAGGAATGCGCCTTTCTCCTCGTGGACGGTCTTTCGATGAAGGAGGAGGCGCTCGCCGCAGGGCTCTCCGCCGCGCTCGGCCCGACCCCCTTCTTCGGCGGATCGGCGGGGGACGGGCTCTCCTTCCGCCACACAGCGGTGATGGCGGGGGGCTATGTCCGCAGCAACGCCGCCGTCCTCACCCTCATCCGCACGCGCTGCCGGCTCCGCACCTTCCGGCTGGACCATCTGAAGCCGGCGGCGACCCGCATGGTCGTCACCTCCGCGGACCCGGCCCGCCGCGTGGTGCGGGAGATCAATGCGGAGCCGGCCGCCCGCGAATATGCGCGCATCCTCGGCAAGGACCCGGAGCAGCTCTCCCCCTTCATCTTCGCGGCGCATCCGGTTCTCGTCCGGATCGGCGGGCAGCATCATGTGCGCGCGATCCGGCAGGTCGCCCCCAACGGCGACCTCGTCTTCTTCTCCGCCATCGACGAGGGGCTCGTCCTCACCCTCGCGGAGCCGACCGACATCGCGACGCATCTCGAACGCGAATTCGCCGCGCTCGCGGAGGGGGGCGAGCCCGCGGCGATCCTCGCCTGCGACTGCATCCTGCGCCGCGTGGAGGCGGAGCAGACGCAGGCGGTCGGCGCCGTCTCCCGCGCTCTGGCCCGGCGGCGCGTCGTCGGCTTCAACACCTATGGCGAGCAGTTCGGCGGCGCCCATGTGAACCAGACCCTGACCGGCCTCGCCATCTACCCTCCGGAAGGCATGGGCCCGTGACCTCCTCGCTGCTCAATCCGGATGACGGGCCGACCCGGAACGTCGCCAAGCTCCTCGCGATCACCGACGCGCTCATGCGGCGGGTCGAGCAGGCGACCGACGAACAGGGCGCAGGCTACGCGCATTTCCAGCGTGCGATCCTTCTGGAGGAGGAGGTGCGCCAGCGCACTCGGGACCTCGAGAAGACGCTGGAGCTTCTCAACGAATCGAACGCGCGCCTGTCCGAGGCGATGGATTCGGAACGGCGCGCGCGGGCGGACCTCTCCAACGCGCTGGAGGCGGTCGAGGAGGGCTTCGCGCTCTTCGGGCCGGACGAACGGCTGGTGCTCTTCAACAGCCGGTTCTGCGGCGCCCTGCCCGACGTCTCGGATCGCCTCCATGTCGGCATGACGTTCGACGCCTATATCGACGCCGTCAGTCGCTCCGAAGAGCTCGATTCCGGGCGCGAGGGCGGCGCCGCCGGCTGGGCGGATCGCCGCCGCCGCCTGCACGAGCGCGAACACGCGATCTTCACCGTGCCGCTCCGCTCCGGAGCCTGGCTTCAGGTCTCGGAACACAGAACGCCGGATGGCGGCGTCGCCGTGCTCCAGACGGACGTGACGGACATGATCCGGATCGAGCGGGCCGAACGCGCCAAGCTCCTGGAGGATCAGGCGCAGATGGTGCGCGCCACGCTAAACCACATCAACCAGGGCGTCGCCATCTTCGATTCCGGGGCGCGGCTGGTGGGCTGGAACCGGAGGCTCGGGGAGCTGCTGACGCCGCCGATGCGGCTCGTCCGCGTCGGCGCGCCCTTCAACGCGCTCTGCGACCATATCGAGCGCGGCGCCGCGTTCGACCCGGGCTTCGGCGGGCGGGACGTGCGCGCCTGGGTCGCCGCGCCCTCGCCCCGCGCGCCGATGAGCTTCGATCTCCGCCTCGGGCGCGACCTGATCCTCGCCGTCTTCACCGCAGAAACGCCGGATCGCGGCTTCCTCATGTCCTTCACCGACGCGACGGCGGAACGGCGCGCCGTCAACGCCCTCTCCCGCGCGAACGAGGATCTCGAACGCGCGGTGCACGAAAGGACGCTGGAGCTCGAAGCGGCGGTGAACGAGGCGGAGCGGGCGAACGAGACCAAGTCGCGCTTCGTCGCCGCAGCCAGCCATGACCTCCTCCAGCCGCTCTCCGCGGCCAAGCTCTTCATCTCCGCGCTCGAAGCCTCGCCGCTCGTCCCGCGCGCGGCGAAGGCCGCCTCCCGCGCGGCCAACGCGCTCGACAGCGTCGAGAGCATCCTCGGCGCGCTGCTCGACATCTCGCGCCTCGATTCCGGCAAGGCGGAGGTTAAGCGGGAGCCGACGCCGCTCGGCCCGCTCCTCGCGCGGCTGAAGGACGAGTTCGCGCCGGCGGCGCGCGCGAAGGGTCTCGACCTTCGCATCCTGCCGACCGATGCGGTGGTGAACACCGATCCGTCCTATATGCGCCGGATCGTTCAGAACCTCCTCGCGAACGCCGTTCGCTACACGCAGCAAGGAGGCGTCCTCGTCGGGGCGAGGCGGCGGGGCGGCGCCGTTCGCCTTGAGGTCTGGGACACAGGGCCGGGAATCCCCGAAGCCAGACGGTCCGACATCTTCCGGGAGTTCCATCGGCTCGAAGGGGGCGGCGACGCGGCGCAGGGGCTCGGGCTCGGCCTAACGATCGTGGAGCGCGCTTGCGCCCTGCTGGGCCACCGGCTCACGCTCCGATCGGAAGTCGGCCGCGGATCCTGCTTCTCCGTGGAAGCGCCCCTCGCCGCCGGCGCGCCGGAGCGGGAGGCGCTCCACGAACCGGCGGTGGCGGCGTCGGGCGGCCTTCTCGTACTCGTCGTCGAGGACAATGCGGAGCTCTCCGCGGCGCTCGCGCTCCAGCTCGAATCGTGGGGCGCCTCCGTCTTCGAAGCGCGGAGCGGCGCGGAGGCCCTCGCCCTCCTTGCGGAGACGGGCGTGAGCCCGGACGCGCTTCTGGTCGACTACAGCCTCGCCGGCGGCGAGCGGGGCGTCGAGACGGTCGCCTCAATCCGTGCGGAACACGGCGATGCGCCCGCCGCGATCATCACGGCCAGCCCCTCGCCAGAAATCCGCGCCGAATGTTCCCGGAACGGATTGAGCCTGATCGCGAAGCCGATCGGCGAACGGCGCCTCGCGGATTTCCTGATGCGCGCGCGCTGATTTCGGGCCCGGGCGCGGGCTGCCTTCCCTGAAGCGCTTAACCATGTCCCCCCGCCAGCGCTCGCCTGCTTTCCGCAAACTTGCAGGATGTCGCAGAGCGCTTGACCCGGGCGCCGCTCCAGCATATTGAATTCTGAATTCAGAGTTCGGTGGTGCGATGAAGCTGGTGAAACCCAATCCGAACCTCGCCGAACAGGTCTACGACCTGATCGTGGACGAGATCTGCCGCGGGGCGCTGCCCGCCGGCGCGCATCTCGTGCAGGAGCAGCTTGCGGAACGGCTTGGCGTCTCCCGCCAGCCGGTGCAGCAGGCCATGGCCCGGCTCAAGGCCGATGGCGTGGTGGAGGAGATCGGCCGGAGGGGCCTTTCCGTCGCGCCGCTCGATCCGGGGCTGATGCTCCATCACTACGACATCCGGGCCGCGCTCGACGGGCTGGCGGCGCGGCTGGCGGCCGCCCGGCTTCAGGGCGGCGCGGAGCCCGCTGCGGCGTTCCGGCGCAGGGCCGACGCGATCCTCGCCGCCGGAGCCCGCGCCGTCGCGGCCGGCGACACGGCGGAGCAGGTCCGGCAGGATCAGGCGCTGCACGGCCTTGTCTATGAAGCGTCCGCCAACCCGCTTCTCTCGCACGCGGCGGAGCCACACTGGCGCTTCCTCAGGCGCGCGATGGGCGAGGTGCTGCGGAGGGCGAAACTCCCGGCGGAGATATGGCGCCAGCATGCCGAGATCATCGAGGCCGTCGCCGCCGGGCGCGCCGATCTGGCGGAGCGGCTGATGATCGAGCACGACCTCGACGCGGCGAAGACGTTGCACGCGGCGCTCGTCGCCGGCATGGCGACCGGCGGGCGCGCCGCGGGGGAGGCGCGCGCATGACCATGATGATCACCGTCGGAGAGATGCTGGGCGCGCAGGCGCGCCTTCAGCCCGAACGCATCGGCGCGCGGGACCTCGAACGGGCGCTGACCTTCCGCGAGTGGAACGCGCGCGCCCGCCGCCTGGCGAACGGCCTCATCGGCCTCGGCCTCGCGAAGGGCGACCGGGTGGCCGTGCTCGCCTACAACCGGCTCGAATGGGCGGAGATCTACGCCGCCGTCGCCAAGGCCGGGCTCGTCGCGGTGCCGATCAACTTCCGCCTCACGGCGCCGGAGGCCGGCTTCATCGTCGCCGACAGCGGCGCCCGTGCGATCATCGCGGAGGCGGCCCTCGCCCCCGTTGTCGAGGCGTTCCGCAGCGGCGTGCAGGTCGCCGCCGACAACTGCATCCTGATTGGGGATCGTCCGGAGCCCGGATGGCGCAGCTACGAGGCCCTGATCTCCGCGGCCGAAGACGCAGAGCCCCCCGTAGCGGTCGCCCCCGAGGATCCCTGGTGCCTCATGTACACGTCGGGAACGACGGGCAACCCGAAGGGCGCGATCCGCTCCCATCGCGGCATGGCCATGCTCGCGCTGATGACGGAGGTCGAGCTCGGCCTGAAGCGGCGGGACGACGCGCTGCTGGTCATGCCCATGTGCCACGCCAATTCGCTCAACTTCTTCAGCGCCTTTCTCTATATCGGCGCCTGCGTCACGATCTTCTCCCGCCCGAGCTTCGACGCCGCCCTATGCCTCCGCACGATCGGTCGCCTCGGCGTCACCTTCACCTCCCTCGTGCCCACACATTACATGATGATGCTGGACGTTCCCGCGGAAGCGCGCGCGGGCGCGGATTACGGGTCGGTCGAGAAGCTGATGGTCTCCTCGGCGCCCGCGCGGGTCGAAACCAAGCGCGCGATCATGGAGATGTTCCCGAATTCCGGCCTCTACGAGCTTTACGGCTCGACGGAGGCCGGATGGGTGACCTTCCTGCATCCCGACGAGCAGTTCGATCATCTCGGCACGGTCGGCCGCGAGGTCGTCGGCTCCGCGCCGATCCGGCTCCTCGACGAGGAGGGAAACGAGGTGCCGGACGGTCAGCCGGGCGAGCTCTATTCCTGCGGGCCCTACGCCTTCGAGGGCTACTGGAACCTGCCGGAGAAGACGGCGGAAGCCTTCCGCGGTCCCTATCTCTCGGTCGGCGACATGGCGCTCAGGGACGAGCAGGGCTTCATCCGCCTCATCGACCGCAAGAAGAACATGATCATCTCGGGCGGCGAGAACGTCTACCCGACCGAGGTGGAGGCCGTCCTCGCGCAGCATCCCGCCGTCAAGGATGTCGCCGTGGTCGGGCGCCCGGACGAGAAATGGGGGGAACTCGTCGCCGCCGCCGTCGTGTTGCGGGAGGGCGCGGCGCTCTCGGCGGAGGAACTCGTCGCCTGGTCGAAGGACCGGCTCGCCGGCTACAAGCGGCCGCGCGACGTGCTCTTCCTCACCGCGGAGGAAATGCCCCGCAACGCGACGGGCAAGATCCTTCACCGCGTCCTCAGGGACATGATGGCCGCGCGCGCCTCCTGAGGCGCGAAGCGGCGGGACAAGAACAGAAAAGGGAGCAAGCGCATGGCCGAGAGGCAGGATCTCAACAGCGAACCCGAGAGCGTCGCCGCCTGGATCGCCGACCTTCTGAAGGCCCGCGGCGTGGACCGCGTGTTCGGCCTGCAGGGCGGCCATATCCAGCCGGTCTGGGACCATCTGGCGCGGCGCGGCGTGCGGATCATCGACGTGCGGGACGAGGGCGCCGCCATCCACATGGCGCACGCCCATGCGGAGCTGACCGGCGCGCTCGGCGTGGCGATGGCGACGGCGGGCCCCGGCGTCACCAACTGCGTCACCGGCGTGGCGAACGCCTCGCTCGCCCGCGCGCCCGTCCTCCTGATCGGCGGGTGCACCTCCCGCCCGCAGGCCAATATGGGCCCGCTTCAGGACATTCCGCATGTGGAGATCATGCGGCCCGTGACCCGCTACAGCCGCACCGCCCGCGTGCCCGAGCAGGTCCTTCGCGAGCTGGACGAGGCCATCGCCCGCGCCATGGGCGACATGGGCGAGCCCGGCCCCTCCTATATCGAGATCCCGACAGACGTGCTCCGCACGCGGCTTCCCGCGGCGCTCATCCCGGAGGACTGGATCGCGCCGAAGCCGCCTCGGCGGATGGCGCCCGATCCGGAGGGCGTGGCGGCGGCGGTCGAGGCGATCCGCGGCGCGCGGCGCCCGCTCGTCGTCAGCGGGCGCGGCGCGCGGGGCGCCGGCGCGGCGGTGACGGCGTTTCTCGACGCCGCTTCCGCGCTATACCTCGACACGCAGGAAAGCCGCGGCCTCGTCGCGCCGGATCACCCGGCCGTCGTGGGCGCGGTGCGCGCCGCCGCCATGGCGGAGGCCGATCTCGTCATCACGCTCGGGCGAAAGCTCGACTACCAGCTCGCCTTCGGCTCGCCCGCCGTCTTCCCGGCGGCTCGGTTCCTCCGGATTTCAGACACGGCGGGGGAACTGATCGACAACCGGCGAGGGACGGAGCTCCTCGCCCCGGTCGGCCCCGCGCTGGACGCCATCGCCCACGCGCTCGGAAACGATCCGGGCGCGCGGGACGAAGGCTGGCTCGAGGGCCTCCGCGCGAAACATCGCGCGCGGATCGCGAAGGGCGAAGGCGCGTCCGCTCCGAAGACGGGCGGAGACGGAAAGATCCACCCGCTCGCCATCTTCGAGGCCGTCGCCCAAACGGCCGCGCCCGACCATATCGGGATCGCAGATGGCGGCGACCTCCTCAGCTTCGCCCGCATAGGCCTCACGTCGGCGACCTACATGGACGCCGGCGCCTTCGGCTGCCTCGGCGTCGGCGCGCCCTTCGCCATCGCCGCCGCGCTCGCCTTCCCCGGGCGGCAGGTGATCGCCGTCACCGGGGACGGCGCCTACGGCATCAACGCGATGGAGATCGACACGGCGGTGCGGCACGGGGCGAAGGCGGTCGTCATCGTCTCCAACAACGCCGCCTGGAACATCGAGCGCTACGATCAGGAGTTCAACTATGGCGGCCGCGTCGTCGGGACGATGCTGCGCCATTCCGACTATGCGGCGATGGCCCGCGCGCTCGGCGCCTATGGCGAGCGGGTGGAAGACCCCGCCGACCTCGCGGGCGCCATCCAACGGGGCATCGAGAACGCGCCAGCTGTGATCGACGTGATCACCTCGCAGGACGCCGTATCCTCGGACGCGCAGAAGGGCCTGGGCTTCGTGCCCGACTATCAGCCGCTCACCGCCTGGGACGATGCGGAGCGCAGGCGGCGCGGGCTGGGTTGAAGCCGCCCCTTGATCGGCGCGCCGGCCGCTTCGTATCGTGCGGCCATGCCCGCATCGACGCCATCCATCGAATGCGCCGTCCGCGCGAAAGACCGGCTCGGCGAGACGCCGCTCTGGTGTGACCGCGCGCGGAAGCTCTGGTGGGTGGACGTCGATGCGCCCGCCCTCCAGTCCTTCGATCCGGCCAGCGGCCGCCACGACGTTCACCCCGTGCCCGGCGCCGCCGTCGGTTCGCTCGCCCTGACGCTCTCGAACCGGCTTCTGGCCGGCGTCGATCTCGGGCTGAGCCTCGTCGATCCGTTCGAAGGAACGGCGGAGCCCTTGGCTCAGGTCGAGCGCGATCAGCACAATCGCCTCAACGACGGGCGCGTCGACCCGGCCGGCCGCTTCTGGGTCGGAACGCTCGACAACGGGCTGTCGCGGCCGAACGCAGGCGTCTATCGCGTCGATCCGGACGGGCGCGTGACGCGGATGTTTGGCGACGTGATCGTGACGAACGGAATCGCCCATTCGCCCGACGGCCGGATGATGTATTTCACCGATACGCGCCGCTTTCTCACCTGGGCCTTCGAGATCGACCCTGCGGAGGGCGCGATCCTCTCCCGCCGCCTCTTCGCCGACTATCGATCAACCGGCGACCGGCCCGACGGCGCTTGCGTCGACGTCGACGGATGCCTCTGGCAGGCGTTCTTCTCCGGCGCGCGCATCGTCCGCTATGCGCCTGACGGCCGGATCGACCGCGTGATCGGGCTGCCGACGACGAACCCGACCTGCCTCTGCTTCGGCGGGCGCGACCTCTCGACCCTCTATGTCACGACCGCGACCAAATTCCTCACGCCGGAGCAGATCGCGAGCGAGCCCTTGTCCGGCTCGCTGCTCGCGATCGAGGGCGCGGGGCAAGGCCTGCCCGAGAACCGGTTCGCGCGCGCCTGATCCGGCGCGCCGGCGCCTCAGGCCGCGGGCTTTCGCGCCCCGATTCTACGCAGCAGCTTGAGCGCGGGAAGAAAGATCAGGATCAGCGCGACAATGGTGATCGGCCCCGCGATGGGCCTCGTGAAGAAGATCGACGGGTCGCCCGAGGAAAGGAGGAGCGACTGGCGGAGCGTCGGCTCCGCGATCGGGCCGAGCACGATGGCGAGCACCGCGGGCGCGAGCGGATAGTCGAACCGCCGGAGGAAGAAGGCGCCGATCCCGAAGGCGATCATCAGCCAGAGGTCGAACATGCTCCGCGTCGCGGCGTAGCCGCCGACGATGGAGAGCACGAAGATCACCGGCGCGAGGATCGTGAAGGGCATCCGCAGCATCCAGATGAAAAGCGGGATGAACGCGAGATTGATGAGCAGCGCGGCGAAGTTCGAGACATAGAAGGAGCCGATCAGGCCCCAGACGAACTCCGTCTCCTCCGCGAAGAGACGCGGCCCGGGCACAAGACCCCAGATCACCATCCCCCCGAGCAGGATCGCTGTCGTCGGCGAACCGGGAATGCCGAGCGTCAGCATCGGCAGCATCGAGCCGGTTGAGGCGGCGTTGTTCGCCGCCTCGGGCGCGGCGACGCCGTCCGGCGTCCCCCGTCCGTATTCCTCCGGCTTGCGGGAGACCATCTTGGCGACGCCATAGGCCATGAGCGAGCCAGGCGTCGCCCCCGCCGCCGGCAGAACGCCGACGAAGAAGCCGAGGAAGGAGCCGATCATGCTCCCCTTCCAGCCGCGCTTCGTCGCCTCCTTTGCGTCGGCGGCCATGCCCCTCATCGTCATCTTCGGATTGGTCGTCTCGACCTCGCCGCGCGTCTGCTCGATGGTCCAGAGCATCTCGCCGATGCCGTAGACGCCGATGGCGAGCACGAGGAAGCCGATCCCCTTCAGGAACTCGGACATGTCGAAGAGCACGAGCCGCGGCGCGCCGGAAATCTGGTCGAAGCCGATGGCCCCGATCACGAGGCCGAAGCAGATCGAGAAGATCGTCTTGGGGATATCGTCCCCGCCGAGGCCCACGAAGGTCGCGAAGGCGAGGAGCATCAGCGCGAAGATCTCCGGCGGCCCGAAAGAGAGCGCGACTCCGGCGAGGAGCGGCGCGAAGAGCGTGAAGAGCACGTTCGCGATCGTCCCCCCCACAAAGGAGGCGAGCGCCGCGGTGACGAGCGCGAGGCTCGCCCGCCCCTGCCGCGCAAGCGGCCGCCCGTCGAAGGTGGTCGCCACCGCGGTAGAGGCGCCCGGGATCCCGAGCGTGATGGAGGAGATCGCCCCGCCATACATCGCCCCGTAATAGATCGCGGCGAGGAAGATGATCGCCCCGGTCGGCGGCACGAGAAAGGTGATCGGCAAGAGGATCGCCACGCCATTGACCGAGCCAAGCCCCGGCATGGCCCCGATGAACAGGCCGACGGAGACGCCGATGAGGATCAGCAGGAGGTTGAGCGGCTGGAGCGCCAGCAACATGCCGTCCGACAGGAGGTGGAGGACGTCCATCAGGTCTCGTCTTTGCTGCGGGCGCTTAGGCGCGGGTCAGTAGATCAGTTCGTAGAGAACGTTGAACACGGGGTCCGTGAACGGCATCCCGGTCGGCATGCTGATCCGCATCGCGCCCTCGAAGAAGAAGAAGAGGGTCACCGGCGCGATCAGCGCGAGCGAGAGGCTGAGAGCAAGCGAATGCCGCCCGAGGAACCGCGTGTAGTAGAAGAGGAAGACCGCGAGCGCCCCGTACATCGAGATGACCTCGATCAGCGCGACGAAGCCGACGATCCCCCCACCCACGAAGAGCAGCATCCGCCACCCGCTCGGGCTCAGCACCGGCTCCTCGGATTGCGAGGGCGGGCTCGTCCGCCGCCACCAGTTGAAGGCGATGCAGCCGCAACAGACGAGCATGATGCCGGAGAGCCAGAACGGCCAGGCGCCGCCCCCCGGCCCCGTCCCCGCGATATAGCCGACGGGCAGTTCCGCGCTCTTCCACATGAGATAGAGCGAGAAGAGCGCGAGCACGCCCGCCGTCACGATTTCGCCGATGCGCATCCGGCTCTCCCCCTCGGAGGCTTCGTCGCCTTGGGCCCCGGGTCAGCCGCCGAGCGCCGCGAGGAGCTTCCTGTGGGTCTCGACCTGCTTGGCCCAGTAGGCCGTCTGCTCCTCGGCGTTCATCCAGAGCGGCGAGAGGCTCTCGGAGGCGAGGTAGCCCTGCCATTCCTCGCTCTCGTAGATCTGGGTGAAGAGATCCTGGTAATAGGCCGCCGCCTCATCCGACATGCCCGGCGCGCCGACGACGGCCCGCTGGTTGTAGTAGGAGAAGTCGTGGCCGAGTTCCCTGATCGTCGGCACGTCGGGATAGGCCTCCATCCGCTCGTCGGAGAAGGCCAGAAGCGGCACGAAGTCCCCCGCCTCGTAGAAGCCCTTGGCCTCCGCCGGGTTGTTCACCGTCGCCATGATCTGCTTGCCCGCCAGGTCCTTGGCCACGGCGCCGCCGCCGTCATAGGGGATGTATTTGACGTTGAGGCCGAAGGCTTCGGACATGTAGGCGATGACGATCGAGTCCTCCTGCCCGGAGCCCGTCCCTCCCATCACATACTCGCCGTTCATCGACTTCACCGTCTCGATGAACTGGTCGACCGTCGTGATCCCGGAATCCTTGTGGATCCAGAGCACGAACGGGTCGACGCCCATCATCGCGACCGGCGTGAAGGTCATGATGTCGATGCCGAGATTCTCCTGCCGGATCGGCGTCGTGAAGAAGGAGTTGAGCGTCACGAGGATCGTGTGGTCGGGGTCGTTGACCGTCGTGAGATGGATCAGCGCCTCGGCGCCGGAGCCGCCGCCCTTGTTGTTCGGAACGAGCGGGCGCCGGGTCAGCCCCTTCTTCTCCGCGACGGACTGGATGAAGCGCGCGATCTGGTCCGCCCCGCCGCCCGGCCCTGCCATGATGACGAAGTCGATGGGCTTCCGCGGCTGCCAGTCGGCCGCGAAGGCGTGGATCGGAGCCGCCGCGAGCGTCGCCGCGCAGGCCAGTGCCAGAAAACCGCGTTTCGAAATCGTCATGGCGCTTCCTCCTCTATCGCACCGCGCCCGCCTCGCCGTTCGCGGCGGGCGGGTCTTGTGCCGAGGCTAACTATATTTCTCGAGCCTCCCTTCAAGGGATATTTTGTTGCGCCGGGAAATTTTCTTTCAATGCGCCAGCACGACGGGAATTTCCGCTTTGTCGACAACGAATTGCGTGTTTCCGCCGAAAAGCGTCTCGCGTTCGTGGCTCTGGCCGTAGGCGCCCATCACCAGAAGGCCCGCCCCGGCGGCGACCGTATTCTCCAGCAGAGCCGCTCCGGGATGCCGCCCCTCGAATCGCCGGATCTCGGCGTTCACGCCGCGGAGCCGGTAATAGGCTTCAAGCTCCTCGGCCGGCGGTCCGTGGAGCTCGCCCTTCCCCGCCGTCAGGATCGTCACCGCCTCGGCGGCGGCGGCGAGGTCGAGCGTGGCCGCCACCGCCCGCGCCGCCTCCAGAGACCCGTTCCAGCCGATGGCGATGCGGCGGCCGAGTTCGGGCGCGGCCTCGCCCGCGCGCGCGCACATCAGGACCGGGCGACCCGTCAGAAAGATCGCCGATTTCAGCGCGTTGGAGCCGACATTCCTGTCACGGTCCGGCTTCGCCACGACGATGAGGTCGGCGAGCCGCCCGTTATGCTTCACGATGTCGCCGATGCTTCCGAACTCCTCGACGAGCTCGATGGAGGCCTCCCGCCCGTCCGGCGCGTCCGTCTCCTTCAGGCCGAGGCCGGCGGCGATACCGTGCAGCTCCTCGCGCAGCGCGCGCTCCTGCTGGTCCGCGAGTTCCGCAGCCTGTTTCCTCAGCGTCTCGCGCGCGAAGGCGGGGAGCGGAACGCTGTAGGGCATCAGCTCCTCCGGCCGCGTCCGGCAATGCACCACGATCACATGCGCCCCGTGGCGGCGCGCGATCGCCGCGGCATGTTCGAGCACGGACCGCCACACGCTGTCGCCGCCGACCGGCACGAGAATTCGGCGAATCATTGTCTTGTCTCCCTCCCGCGGGCCGCTCCTTGCGCCCCGGATTCGGGGCGGCGCGGCGGCTCCTTGTGGGCATTGTAGCGCGAAGCGGGCGGATTGCCGCATCCTCTCGCGCGCAGCCGTGGGATGGGGGGCGGCCTTCGCTCAGGCCGCGCCGCTGCGGCTTCGCTCCGCGATCCAGGCCCGCCACCCGCCGAACCGCGTCACATCCTCCGCCCCGGCGCAGCCCGCCGCCTCCGCGAGGAAGCCGAGCACGACGCGCCCGTCCGAAAGCGTCACGCGGCCAAAGCCGAGCGGGGCGGGAATCCGGGCGAGGAACGGGCCGATCTCCGCCTCCGGCATCGCCCAGACCTCCCCGGCAACCGCGGCGCCGCCAGAGGCGACGCGGAGAAGGCCGGGCCGCGGCGGCTCGCCCGGCAAGGCGTGGAGCCGGTAGGCGGGCGCCGTCTGCACCGGGCCGAGCGGGCGGGCGCCGTGCTCGCGCATCTGGCCCTCCAGCGGCATCCCCGTCATGTGCGCGCCGACGACGAGCAGCGCCGTCTCCCCCGGCCCTGGCAGCGCCGGAGCCTTCGGCGCCGCGGGGGCGCGCGCCGCGGTCGCGCCGAGCGTCGCCCCGCTTGTCTCGTGGAGCGCGGCGGCGAGGCTCGCCGTCAACCCGTCCCGCCCCGCGCGGGCGAGGAGCGTGACGGAGCCCGGCCGCCCGTCCGCGCGGAAGCCGGTCGGAACCGCGATCCCGCACAGGTCGAGCAGATTCACGAAGTTCGTATAGGTCCCGAAATCGCTGTTCGGCTTGATCGGGTCCGCTTCGAAGGCCGCCAGATCGTGCCAGGTCGGCGCCGTCGGCACGGCGAGCGCGTCGAGCCCGGCGAGCAAGGGCTCCACCGCCCGGCGCAGTTCGGCGAGCCGATAGAGGCCGCGGAAGGCGTCCACGGCGGAAAGCCGCTCCGCCCCGCCGATGATCGCCTCGGTCACGGGATGGAGCGCGCCTGGATGCGCCGCGCGGAATTCCTGCACGACCGAAAGCCGCTCCGCCACCCATGCGCCCTCATAGAGCAGCGCCGCCACCTCGAAGAAGGGCGTGAAGTCAACCTCCACGATCTCCGCCCCGAGCCCCCGCAGCGCGCCGACCGCGCCGGCGAAACTCACCGCCTGCGCCGCGTCGCCGGAAAAGCGGATCGTCTCCGCCGAGGGAATCCCGATCCTGAGGCCTCGCGGAACCGCGCCGAAACCGGCGGCGGGCCGGTCCTTCGAGAAGGCGTCCGCCGGGTCATGCGCCGCCGCAACCTCGAACGCCGCCCAGGCGTCCGCGACCGTCAGCGCGAAGATCGAGATCGTGTCGAGCGTCCGGCAGGCCGGAACCGTCCCCGTCGCGGAAAGCGCGCCGAGCGAGGGCTTCAGCCCGACGATGTTGTTGAGCCCTGCCGGCACCCGGCCCGAGCCCGCCGTGTCCGACCCGAGCGAGAAGGTCGCGATCCCCCGCGCCACCGCTACCGCCGAGCCGGAGGAGGAGCCGCCGGGCGGCAGATCGGCATGGAGCGCGTTCCGCGGCGCCGGATAAGGCGTGCGGAGGCCGACGAGCCCGGTCGCAAACTGGTCCAGATTGGCCTTGCCGAGCGGGATCGCCCCCGCCGCCCGCAGGCGCGCGACGACGAAGGCGTCCCGCTCCGGCGTATAGGCGAAATCCGGGCAGGCGGCCGTCGTGGGGCGCCCGGCGACATCGATATTGTCCTTCACCGCGAAAGGGAGGCCCCAGAGCGGAAAGCGCTCCGGGTCGAAGGGCGGCAGCGCGCGCGCCTCGGCCTCGGCCTCGGCAAGCGGCGTCAGATCGATGAACACGCCCGGGTCGGCGGCTTCCGCGAGCCTCCGATGCGCCTCCCGCAGCACGGCGGCCGGGTCGCCCCCCGCCCGGTAGAAGGCGAACAGGCTCTCCCGGTCGAAACTCACGTCGCGCATGTCCTCGTCTCCGTTTCTTCTTGTTCATTCCGCCGCGCGCGCGGGCGCGGCGATTTCCGGCGGCAGCGGCGCGGCGTCGATCAGCGCGCGGGTGTAGGGATGGGAGGGCCGCTCCATCA
>JAUIDE010000071.1 GCA_030429105.1 Alphaproteobacteria bacterium | reverse complement strand
CTCGTCGATGCTCTGCTTCCAATCTAATGCCCGCTTTCCATAATTAGATCGACGAAAAGATCGCTAAGTTTACTGCAGCCCAATTTTGACCTAATGGAGGTGCTTTATTGTGGCGCAGCGTATTTTCAAAACAAGCACCAGTTGCGGCGTGCACCGCATCGGGCTCTACGCATCCGTAGCTCTGCCCGAGACTTCCCGGCTCACCTCCCTCGACAGCGTCGTGCCCTTCGCGAGCCTCCGCGCGAGCGCATCGACGAAGCCGGCGTAGCGCTCCTTGCCCTTCGCTTGCGCGGCGTCGCGGAGCTCGTCATGGATCGGCGGCGTGGCGGCGAGCCAGAAGCGGATGAAGAGCGCGAGCGCTTCGCCGGCGATCTCCTGATCGCGTTCGAGGCGCTCGATGGCGCGGGTCATGCGGTCGAGGCGGCGGGTGATCGCGGCTTCGCTCTGCTCAGCGCCGTCGGGCGAGAGGAAGGAGGCGATGGCGGCCTCGACGATCCTTGTGGTGGGGACGCGACGCCGGGCGGCGAGCGCCTGCATGTCGTCGGCGAGCCGGGCGTCGAGATAGGCGGTGACCTTCTGCTTGCGCATGGCGGCTTTCCTCAGAGATCGATCCCGTCATCCGGATCCATCGCGGCCTGCCGCGCGACGTTCCGGAATCGGGCGCGAAGCGCGCGGGCGCGGGCGGCTTCGTCATCGGCGTCGTCATCGGGCGCGATGAACTCCGCCTCGGGCGCGGCGCGGTCGGGGGCGACCTCCTCGTGTTCGGGGAGGTCGGGCGCGCGTCGGATGCCGCCGTCCTCGTCCTCGGGATCGGCATCGGTGGCTTCAGGTTCCTTTGCAGGCGCTACGACCGGGGGCAGCGCGCTCCAGTCGTCAGGCGGCGCCCTGGCGGCGAGGATCGGCACGGTCTCGCGCGGCGTCGCGATCACCCGCGCCTTCAGCTGCGCGTCGAGATAGTATCGGACCTTGCGCGCCCGGATCGGCGGCGCGCCGGAAACCAGCACGATCTCGTCCTCTGGCGGCAGCTGCATGATCTCGCCCGGCGTCAGGAGCGCCCGCGCCGTCTCCTGCCGCGAGACCATCAGATGCCCGAGCCAGGGCGAGAGGCGGTGGCCGGCGTAGTTCTTCATCGCCCTGAGTTCGGTCGTGGTCCCGAGCGCGTCGGAGAGCCGCCTCGCGGTCCGCTCGTCATTGGTCGCGAAGGCGACGCGGACATGGCAATTGTCGAGGATCGCGTTGTTCGGCCCGTAGGCCTTCTCGATCTGGTTCAGCGACTGAGCGATGAGGAAGGCCTTCAGCCCGTAGCCCGCCATGAAGGCGAGCTGGCTTTCGAAGAAGTCGAGCCTCCCGAGGGCCGGGAACTCGTCGAGCATGAAGAGGAGGCGATGCCGTCGCCCTTTCGCCTCAAGCTCCTCGGTCAGGCGGCGGCCGATCTGGTTCAGGATCAGCCGCACCAGCGGCTTCGTGCGCGAGATGTCGGAGGGCGGAACGACGAGGTGCAGCGTCACGGGGCGCGACCCGGCGACGAGGTCGGCGATCCGCCAGTCGCAGCGCGACGTGACGGCGGCGACGACCGGGTCGCGGTAGAGGCCGAGGAAGGACATCGCGGTCGAGAGGACGCCCGAGCGTTCGTTCTCCGACTTGTTAAGGAGTTCGCGCGCGGCTTGCGCCACGACAGGATGCGGCCGGTCGCCGAGATGGGGCGTCCTCATCATCGCCGCGAGCGTCGCCGCGATCGGACGGCGGGGATCGGAGAGGAAGGTCGCGACCCCGGCGAGCGTCTTGTCCCGCTCGGCGTGGAGCACATGCAGGATCGCGCCGACCAGCAGCGCATGGCTGGTCTTCTCCCAGTGGTTCCGCCGTTCGAGCTGGCCTTCGGGATCGACCAGGATGTCGGCGATGTTCTGGACGTCGCGCACCTCGCGGGCGCCGCGGCGGACCTCGAGGAGCGGGTTGTAGGCGGCGCTCGCCTCGTCGGTCGGATCGAAGCGCAGAACCGGTCCGATGCGGGCGCGCCAGCCGGCGGTCAGCTGCCAGTTCTCGCCCTTGATGTCGTGTACGATGGCGGAGCCGGGCCATGTCAGGAGACTCGGAATGACGAGGCCGACGCCCTTGCCCGAGCGGGTCGGCGCGAAGCAGAGCACGTGCTCGGGCCCGTCATGGCGGAGGTAGCGCCGCTCGAGCCGCCCGAGGACGACACCGTCCTCGCCAAGGAGCCCGGCGGCGGTCACGTCGGCGGGCGTCGCCCAGCGGGCCGAGCCGTAGGTGGTGACGTCGCCCGCCTCGCGCGCGCGGAGGACCGAGAGGACGATGGCGACGAGGATCGCGGCGATCCCGCCGGACGCGGCGATCACGGCGCCCTCGACGAAGAGTGCGGGGGCGTAGGCGTCGTACCAGTACCACCAGAGAAAGAGGTCCCAGGGCCGGTAGACTGGCCAGCCGAAGAGATCGGTCAGAGGCGCGCCGAGCGCCGGCTGATGGCCGAGGCGGAAGGCCGTCCATTGCGTGGCGGCCTGGAGGAAGACGAGCACCACCAGACCGACGATCACGATCTGGCCCCAGAGGATCGCGGCGGCGGGCGAGGCGGCGGGACGATGCATCGGCGGTCCTTCCGGTCAGAGCACGAGGCCGCGGCGGCGGCCAAGGGTCCAGTCGACGCCGCCGCCTGCCCCGACCGTTCCGGTCACGGAGCGTCCGAGATGCCGGTCGAGCTGCGGGCTCCAGGGGACGAGGGAGAACCCGAGCCCGCCCTCCGGACCGAAGCCCTCGATCATGGCGAAGCGGCCGGAGGCGAAGTTGAGGCGGCGGCGGTAGGTTCCCTCGATCGGATCGCCCTCGCGCGGCCGGAGGCGCGGCAGGCCGGTCTCGGCGGAAAGACGGGCGGCGGCCGTGTCGAGCTCGCGGGCGCGCAAGGTGGCGAGGAGGTCAGAAGCGAAGACCACCCGCCGGCCCTGTCGCTGCGCCAGGCCTTCGGCGACGAGCCGTTCGGCGCGCCGGTCGAGCGCGTCCCGCACTTCGGCGCCGAACCCTGAACCGCTCAGCGGCGCCGGGTCACGGGCGAGCCGGATACGGTCGAGCCAGGTTGCGCCCTCGGCTTCGACTTGAGCGGCGAGATCGAGATCGGACCGGCCGACCAGCGCCAGCCTGGCGCGCCCGTCCGCTTTGGGCGTCCAAAGCCGGGTCTCGACGACGCCGCCGGGCTCGGTGTCGCCCGTCGCCTCGATGTCGGGGAAGCGGAGATGATGGACCCGCCCGTCGACCCCGTCGATTATTGCGTAAGCAACGCCGTGATGATCGTCCTGCAAGCCGCGCGCGACGAGCCGCCCGAGGACGCGCGCGGCGGGCACCCCCTCGATCACGAAGTCGGAGGCGGCGCGTTCCGGGCCGCCCGCCATTGCCCGGTGCATCGTCCGGATGATGTCGCCGCGGAGGGCGAGGTCGCGGAGCGTCGCCTCGGCCCCGGGCTTCAGCTCCCATACGGCGGGCAGGACCGGCGTCGCCAGCCCCAGTCGCTCCAGCTTGCCGGCGCGGCCGATCATCAGGCGGCGGAGTTCGGGGTCGCTGGGCTCGGGCGCGCCACGGCGCAGGTCGAGGACGCCGGCGTGGTCGTCGGCCAGCGCGCCCATCGAGCGGTCGAGATCGGTCCAACGCTCGGCCTGAACCTGGCGCTCCAGATCGCCCGCGATCTCGCGCGCGCTGCGGGGGCCGAGTTCGAGCCCGACCAGCTGCTCGGCCCGGGCGCGCAGCCCGTGGGCTATGTAGTCGCGCGCGATGACGAGGTCGCGCCCGTCCTCGGCCTTGCCCCGCACGAGGATGTGGACATGCGGGTTGTCGGTGTTCCAGTGATCGACCGCCGCCCAGTCGAGCCGCGTGTCGAGGTCGCGCTCGGCGCGGGCCATCAGGTCGCGGGTGAAGGCGCGGAGATCCCCGAGCCGATGAGCGTCTTCCGGCGAGACGATGAAGCGGAAGTGATGCCGGTCCTCCTCGCAAGCAGAGGCGAAGGCGCGGCCGTCGACGCCGTCGCCCTCGCTCCCGAAGAGATCGGCGTTCCGTCCGTCCCGGCCGACCCCGTCGCGCTGCAGATAGAGGATGTGCCGGGCGAGCGGGGCGGACCTGAGCTTCGCGCCGCCATGCCGGACGATGCGGGCCTTGACGAGGACGCGGCGGCTGGAGCGGGAGAGCCCCGCGGCGGCGCGGGCGAAGCGGCCGCGTCCGCCGGTCGCCCCGGCGCGGCCCGCTGCGCCGAAGCGACGGCCGGCATGCCCCTCCTTCCGGGCCGCGCGCATGACCTCGGCGACGAAGCGGGTGGCCCGGCGGGGCGAGGGGCCGCCGTCGCGGATGCGCCCGGGGCGGATGCGGAGATCGTCGTCGCCGCGCGTCATGCCCCCGCCTCCGCACGGCCTGCGTCGCCGCGCCGAAATCCGCGCGGTCTCAGAAGCTTGGGCCTCGCCTTGCCGCATGGGCGGAGTGGGCGCCGCGCAAGAATAGCCACAGGAACAACAGCATGCGGCCCGCCTGCGGCGCCGCTTTTATCTTGCGATCTTTCCCGTTGGGCCTGCGCCGATCCTCCCCGGCCTGCCGAACGTGCGACATCGCAGGCCGGAACGCGCCTGACCGCGCGCGGGGGACTCACGGCGTCCTCCGGGTATGGAGCGGTGAAAAGTACCGCCGAGCCGAAGACTCCGCAGCGCTTCCGGAAGCGTCTTCGACGTCAGCGCGACGTGCGACGGGCGCCGAGACGAAGAGCGGAGCGTCGCGCCAATCGATCGAGTCGGGGAGAATGGACGGCGGAGGTGAAACCCCGGCGTCTTCGTCGATCATCGGCGCCAGAACGGCGAGATAGTCGCGGGTCTCTTGAGGCAGGGGGCGACCCGTAGCGAGATGCTCAGCGTAGCGCGCGGGCCCCGCATTGTAGGCGGCGAGGAAGCCCGGGGAGCCGAACCGGTCGAGCATCTCCCGCAGGTACGCTGCGCCTGCGATGATGTTGTCGCGCGGATCGAAGGGATCGTCGCCGAGCCCGTGGGCGGCGCGGAGCTCGGCCCAGGTGGCGGGCATGACCTGCATCAGCCCCATGGCCCCGGCGCGGCTGACCGCCCGCGGATCGCCGGCGCTTTCGACCGCGATCACGGCGCGGATCCAGTGCGGCGGCAGGCCGAACCGCTCCGCCGCTTCGGCGACATGGCGCTCGATCTCTGGCACGGCGGCGGCAAGCGGGCGCGCTAGCGCTGGTTGCCCGGCGGTCGGTCGGGGCGCAGCGATCGCAACGATTGCGAGCAACGCGGCTGCAGCTCCGACGACAGCGGCGCGGCGGGTCAACTGCGGTTGAACCGACATCGCCTCAGCCTCCCCGCGCCCAGATCGGGCGCGCGCGGGCGACGATGGCGGAGACGGCCGTCGCGCCGAGATAGCGTCCGTCGAGGCTGTCCGGCGTCTCGGCCAGCAGGAGGAACGCCTGTCCCACTCCCAGCCGTTGGCAGCCCCGCCAGATAGGCATCGGCCGTTCGCGGCTGTCGGCGACGTCCGCCTCGGCGACCGCAACTCCATCGATCAGAATTGATCCGATGGACCGGCAGACCACGGCGCCCTGCAGCGCTGCGATGCGCTTCAGAAGGAGCGCCTGACGGCCGAGATAGCCGCGCGAGGCGGCCCAGTCGGCGCGCTCCGGCGGCAGCCGCACGGCGACCAGATCGCCGACGGCGAGCGCCTCTGGCGGCGTCAGGGCATAGAGCCCGATCGGCAGGCTGGCGGAGGCGTTCCAGAGAAACCGCGGCGCCCGGTCCGGCAGCGACGCGGCGATCAGCGTGATGGCGACGCCCGCGCCGAGAAGAGGGAGAGAGGCGCGGGTCATGGGGTTATTCCGCGGCGTTTCAGCCAGGCGACGTGCCGGGCCGGCGCGTAGAGGCGGGGCGTCAGGCCCGCGGTCAGCCGGTTGTGGATGTGACGCCAGTGATCCGGACAGGCGTCTTCGGGCGCGACGCCGCAGCTCTCCACCTGCGTGATCGTGGCGAGCGCAGCCTCGACCTTCGGCCAGCCGGAGAGCCGCAACAGGATCTCGCCGCCCGGGGTCACGAAGGGCACGGTTGCGCAGGGCGCGCCCGCCTCGACCGCGCGGAGGATGTCGATCCGGCTCTCGACCGTGCCATAGGCGTTCGACGCCCAGCGGATCAGCGCGAAGACCGCCCCGGGATCGAAGCTGACGCGCCTCTCCGTGCGCGTCAGGATCGTCTCCTCGGCGATCCGGCCGAAGCGGATCCAGCGCTCGACGCGTCCCTCGTCCCAGGTGAGATCGACCGTTGTGCGCATCGCGTCAGCGCCGTGTGCGGAGATAGGCGGGCGCGAGCGCGGCATGGCGTTTGGCGGGCGGCAAGGTCTCGCCGGTCTCGTCCGAGGTCGACGTCTTGCCGCCGCGGGCGACCCAGGCCTGCAGGTCGCCGAGCGCATAGACGACGCGCCCGCCGATCTTCGAATAGCGCGGACCGGTGCCGTAAGTCCGGTGCTTCTCGAGCGTGCGGCCGGAAAGGCCGAGAAAGCGCGCCGCCTCGGGCGTGCGGAGATAGCGCGGCGGCAGGGAAGGGTTCGGATCGGGCATGGCGAAGGGCCTCCGGATGCTCGGGCCCGCCGCGGAGTTGCGCCGGGCTACCGGAGGCGAGTGAAGCGAAGATCGGGGCGCAGGAGGGATGACGAAGATCGAACCCGGAAATCGTCACCCCCCGGCGCGGGTCGTTCGGGGGCGACGGATCGGCCCTCGCCCGGGCGGTCAGTCGTCGCGCCGGCGGCGTGCGGTCGGACGCTGGCCGAGAAGAAGGGCGCGGTAGCCCTCCTCCGTCAGGCGCCGTCCATGCGCGATCAGGCGGACGACCTGGGTCTTCAGCGGGCTCGTCTTCCAGGGCTCGGCGCCGACGCGATCCTTGCCGTAGAGCTGTTCGGCGATGGCGCGGAGGACGGCTTCCGCCTCGCGCCCGTCGAGCGCCCGGAGCGCCATCGCGATGCGCCGGCGCTGCTGCAGGGTCAGCGGATCAGGCGGAGCCCGAAGACCCATCAGCCGCGCCCGCAGCCGCGCGGCGTTCGCGCGCCGCGCCGGCCAGCGGTCATCCAGCGGTAGCAGGACGCCGACAGGCTTGCGGAGATCGGCGGGACGGAGGGCCAGCAGCTCGCCAGTCTTCAACCGGAGGAAGAGCAGGCCGTCGGCCTCGCGGCGGAGATCGATCCCGTCGGGATCGAGCGTGACCGAGTCGCCGTCCGGCTCTGTCGACGGCGCGAGCAGCGTCACCGCGGCGGGCGCCGCCTTTGGTGTCCAGAACACCGGCGCGCGGGGCGCCGCCAGCTCCGGATCAACCGGGAAATCGCAACCCCCAGCTGGTCGGAGAGGCGAGCCCCCGTCCCAGCAGGGGGTACTCCTTCCTGTAGCGGCTGTTGCGGCGCAGGCATTCCCAGGCGAGGCCCGAGAGGTCGAGCCCGTCGAAGAGGTCGTAGGCGTGCTCGTCCCGCCAGTACTGCGTCATGGCGATGCTCCGCGCCTCGGATAGCCGGAACCTGAGGGGAAATAGGGTCGGCGCGGCAGCACGTCCACCGGTTGAAGGCTATCGAAATACAACTTGAGCGCGAGTCTGTCTTCGCAATGGCGCCCCAACGCCGGCGTCAGTCCTCGCGTTCGGCCAGCAGCAGGCGATAGCCGATCTCGGTCATCCAGCGTGCGCGGGCAAGGTGCGTCTCGACGACGTCGCGCGCGCGGTCAGGCTCGGCCTCGGCATGAATGCCGAACAGAACCTGCGCCATCTCCGCCATAGTCGCGCCGCTCGTCTCGGCGTCGAGCAGACGCATGTAGAGCTTCACATTGGCGCGGTCATAGTCGGTCAAGGCCTCGCCCTGTGGCGCGGTCGCGGCGATGCCTGTCGTGTTCGTTGCCGACATATGTCCCCTTGGCGCCCGACGGGGCGCCGCCGAAACATCCTCCACGATACCGCTCGAACGCAAGTCCGATGCGGCGCATTCGTCATATGAGCATTATAGTGCGTCGCACCGAAATACGCGACGGGTTTCCTGTCGGCGGATGGATATCCGCGCCGTGTTCGGTCGAAACCTGAAGCTGCACAGGCGGCGCGCCGGCCTCAGCCAGGCCGCGCTGGCGGCTCTGTTGGGCATTGATCGCGCGCATGTCAGCGCCATGGAACGCGGCAGGCAGAACGTCACTATCGTGACCCTATGGCACGTGTCGCTGGCGCTCAACGTCGAGCCGGCGATGCTGCTGGAGCGGCGGGAGCCGCCTGACGTGTAGCAGTCAGAAAGCGGAGCGCGATCGGTCGATGGCGAACAGCGATGCTATTAGTCACGCCGACGCGGTCTGCGGGGAGTCGGAATTGGTTGCGTTTGCGCCGCTCTAGGCGGGCTGCGTCGATGCAGGCGCATTCCTCTCAAAAGCAGCCTTCCGGACAACCGGCGTCATAAGCGCAAAGCGGCCACTCACGCGGCTTCTTGTGTCCTACTGACTGGGCCTGAGGTCTGCGGCGCGGATCCGTTGCATGCGTGTGGAAAGGCGTCGAACCGCGACCTCTCCTAGGCGTTTCGTATCAATGACTTAGTACGGCGATCGGCCGGCTGAAGGCGAACCGTGGCGGCCGCTTGCACGCCCGCGCATTCGGTGCGCAGCCCAAGGAGGCTGCGGTCCTTTTCAGGATCGCCAACCGCCAGCTCTTCACAGCAAAGCCCGTCACAGGTCGCGTCGGCTGAAAAGGAACGGTTAGGGAACAGCACCACCTCTCCTCTGGCTGCACCAGCGCCGATGGGGAACATCTCTATTTTCTCCGCTGAGTTCCTGGCCCACACGAAGTACAAGGCAAGGAACAGACGTCACAACCCAGTCTCCGGATCGCGACCGTATGGACCAGAATCAGACGAGCGGAACGCACGCCGCCGAGGGCTCCGCACTCGGCTTTTGGTTCCAGGCGTACTTCGCTCTCCTGACGCTTGTCTCATTGGCCACCGACGACGCCGCAATCGGCGTGGAGCAGCTCGACGATGTTGAGTTGAAAGCTGACGGGCAGACGCTGCTCTACCAACTGAAGCACTCGATCAGCTCCAGCCCGCCGCCGATCACGATCAAGTCGCGCTCGCTTTGGCGAACGGTCAAGGTCTGGATCGACGCTCTGCCTCGGCTGACCCTCGCGGAGACCACGCTGCACCTGATCGCCGTAGGGCCTATTCCGACTGAGAGCCCGCTTCGGGCCCTGACCGATCCTGACGCAGATCGTGCCGACCTCGTGGCGGCGATGATCGCCGAAGCCGAACGGGTCATCGAGGCGCGAGAGGCGGCTGCGAAAGCCAAGAAGACGCTCCCCTTCTCCGACAGAATCGATGCGTGCCGCGCCTTCCTGGCCCTCAGCGAGTCCGAGCGCCTGAACTTGCTGCGGCGCACGGTGGTCCGGCCCGACAGCCCGACGGTCGCGGAGATTGAGCAGAGGATCGCCGGGCACTTCCAGTTAGTGCCGCCTGATCATCGCTCGGCCGTTGCGAAGCGACTCATCGAATGGTGGGACCGCCAGATCGTCTATTCGCTGTGTGGCGAGCGCGACCGAGTGATCACGCGCGCCGAGCTGCAAATCCAGATTATGGACGTGGTCGCCGACTTGGAGCAGGGCAAGCTCGTGGCCGAGTTCGAGACCGTCAGTCACCCTGAGGATTATCAGCCCGACGGCATGCTCGCCCGCCAGATCGAACTGGTGAAGGGCAAGCCCTACGTTCTGGAGCGAGCGATCCGGGAGGAGTGGAAGGCGCGCGAACAGCGCGCCCGCTGGCTCGCCGACAATCCAGCCATGGCCACGAAGATCACGACCTATGACGTCGTCCTTCGCGAGCACTGGTCCGACCGTCACTTAGAACTGGTCGACGCGTGCGCCTCTCTTGAGGAGGACGGCAAGTGCGAGTCTGGGCTGAAGCTGCTGCGGTGGACGCACTACGAGGCGCCGACGACCGTACGCCCGATCGCTGAAGGGTGGGTCGCGCCCTATTACGTGCGCGGCAGCTACCAGGTGCTGGCGATCAACCTGAAGGTCGGCTGGCACCCCGACTACGAGACGTTGCTTGGAGGCGAGAAATGAGGGTCGCCCACGATGTCTATGCCGAGACGAACCCGGCATTCTGCGCGGCCGCGCTGATCGAATTCACGAAGGCGTATCTCTCCGCCAAGCGCGAAGGGCCGGAAATGCCGCTGGCGTATCTGGCGCTGCCGGTAGCGCTGTCCGGAGAGTTGGCCGGCGCCTTTGACGGCACCAACAAGAACACCGGTCTGCTCGAATGGCTGGAGCGCAGCCCTCAGGTCCAGGTCGGGCTTGCCGATCGGGTGAACGCGTCGCTCGACATCGTGTCTGACGCGATCCGCTTCGGCTGCTTCGCGGAGATTCTCATGATGGATGAGGGCGCGCGGCTTCAGCTCGGCGGAAAGAAGCTGAGGGCCAGCGCCGTCAACGCGCTCGGAGAGGAACCGGCGCAAGCAATCAAGCGCTCGGGCCGCCTCGGACATTGGTTCTCCACCGCCGGCACGACCCGGACGATCTTCGACATGATGGGACTGACGGTATGACGCGTTGGAACATCGACACCATCTTCTTTCTTGGCGTCTCCGGTCAGCGGCGCGACGTCAGCTTTGAGGCTGACACGCTGAACATCATCACCGGCGCGTCTGGGACCGGCAAATCGACGCTCATCAAGGCCGTCGATTATTGCCTCGGCTCAAGCAAGTGCGAGCTGCCCGCCCATGTGCGGCGCCGGAGCCTCGCGGTTGGCGTCCGGTGGATGTCCGGGGACGCGCAGATGATTGTCGGCCGTCTCATCCCGCCCGTGGGCCAGGCCACCAGCACGCGCATGTTCACGACGAGCGGGCGGCAGCTCTCGCTTCCCGGCACGGTGGACGACTTCGACGGTGCGACAACGCTGGAAGCGGCCAAGGCCTTCATCGAGCGGGCGTTTGGGATCGGCGATCTGATCGGCGAGACTGATGCGGCTGGAGGCCGGGGGCGGGCAACGGTCCGGCACGTCACCCCGTACATGTTCGTGACGAAGGAGGTGATCTACAGCGAATCGACCCTCCTTCATGGTCTGGAGAAGGCGGACAAGGCGCGCGACATCATCGCGGCCATGCCCTACTTCCTGCGCGTCACCGATGAGGCGAGCGCGATGGACGAGCGGCGGCTGCGCCAGCTCCAGCGCGCGCTGGAGAAGGAAGAAGCGCGAGCCCGATCCCGTGCTGCGGCTGAGACGGCGCTCAAGCAGCGTGCCACCAGCCTGCTCGAGGAGGCGCACCGGATCGGCGTCGCCGCCGCGCCCTCGGCCGACGCGTCTGAGGCTGCCCTTCTGGCCGAGCTGACGACGGTTTCGCAAACCCAGCTAGAGGCGAGCGTCTACCCGAGCGAGGGTGAACTCGGCGTACTGAACCGTCGCCGCCGGGACATCCTGGCCGAACTTGGCGCGCTGCGCCGGCGCTCGCAGGCCACGCGTACGGCGCTGCGGGAAGCGACCGGGTTTCAGGGTGCAGTTGCTCGACAGCGCGACAAACTCAACTTGGCGGAACACCTGCATCTGGACGAGGTCACCGGGGTCTGCCCAGTGTGCGATGCGCCGTCCGAGCGGGGCCGGGAGACGGCGGCGGCCCTCCAAGCGACGCTGACCAAGGTTCGCGCCGAGAGCGCCGCAGTCGAACGCGTCAAGCCCCGTCTCGTCGAGTATGACCGGGCGCTCGAGGACGACGTCGCACGGTTGAACAGCGAGCTGCGAAGGGTGGATGATCAGATCCAGTCGTGGCTGCGGCAGAGCGAGGAGACCCGCCGCTTGGCCGACCTGGGGCAGCTTCGGGCTCACCTCCTCGGCCGTATCTCCTTCTTCCTGGAAGCGAGCGTCGACGAGCCGCGCCAAGTGACGCGCGATCTCGGCGTGCTTCGCGCCGAGATTGCCGAGCTTGAGGCCCGGGTCGATCGAGAAGCCAGGGACATCAAACTGAAGCGGGCCGAGGCGAAGATCTCGCAGTTCGCTTCGGAAGCTTTTTCGGTCCTGCCGACGGTGGAGCCTTGCGTGGGCTCGGAGCTCGACTTCTCGTCGCGCCAGCCCGAGGTCACCGTTATCGAGGAGGGGAGCGGAGCCGTGCTTCGCCTGCCCGACGTCGGTTCGGACCAGAACTATCTGGCCATCCATATCGCGCTGTCCTTCGCGCTTCAGCGCTACTTCGAGGGTGTGAACGCGCCGGTGCCGGGCGTGCTCATCCTCGACCAGATCAGCCGGCCTTACTTTCCGCAGAGCGGAGAGGATGAAGACGAGACGGAGATCTCAGGGCGCGAGGAGGACGAAGACGTGCAGGCAATGCGTCAGCACATCGACTTTCTCTTCGCCGAGACGGCGCGCCGAAAGGGGTTGCAGATCATTCTGATCGAGCACGCCTACTTCGCGGACGATGCCCGCTACGTCGGCGCGACTCGAGAGAGGTGGACGCGAGCCTCGGGGCGCGCGCTGATCCCGTTCGACTGGCCGACGCGGGACGACGAGTGACGCGGCGGGTCTCAAGGGCATCGCAGTCCGGTCCGTCAAGTATGATTGACCCTCGTCCTGCTCAACCTCACCGCGAACGGCGACTCTGGCGTCAGCTATCAATAGCACCTGACCGGCCGGCAAGGCGCACGCGGCGCGCGGTCAGGCCGCGCACCCACCGTCAAGCGTGAGCGTCCGCTTCTACGTGAGCCGTCCACGGGCCGCCACCCGCCGGAACGCCACCGGCTGGAAAGGCGCAAAATGCGTCACTCGAGGTTCCGGATCGAACGGCGGCATTCCGCCGCCGCTCCGCGCGGAGCGGTGACCCGTGCATGTCCGCCCCGAGCCGATCCCGTCGATGTCGCGTCGCCTGCTCAGCGGCGCTCGGCCTGGGCGTTCTCCGGCCCGCTCCGCCCGGGTGATCCCGGGCGGGGCGGTTTGCGGTCAGTCGCCGTTGCGGCGGGTGGAGGGGCGGGACCAGATGAGGGAGAAGGTCTCCTCGCCGCCTTCGATCACGGCGTCGTCGAAGAGGTTGGCGTAGATCGGCGCGGTGAAGCTCGGGTCGTCGAGCTTGAGGCTGAGATAGTCGCGGCCCTCGGCCGAGCGCTTCGACCAGGCGGCGCCGATCTCGGCGCGGCCGACGAAGACGCGGTGCGAGGGGGCGTTGGCGGTGGGGACGCTGTCCTCGGGAACGATGCGCACGCCCTTCGCCTGCACGCTGAGGGTGACGATCTCGCCGACGTATTCGGCGCCGGTCTTCCGGAAGGTTCCGATGGTGGCCATGTCGTTGGTCTCCTTGCTGTCCGAGCCCGCGCCCATCGCGGCCTCGATGGCGATCGTCAGGGCCGGGACGATCCGCCGACGCAGTCCTTCGGACCCGGAGCATCGCGGAGGACGGCGGGACCGGTCTTTCTTGCCCCGCGAGGAATGGCGGGCGACCGCCAGGGGAAGAAAGTCCGGGCGCGCCGTTGCGGCCCGAGGATCGAGGCGTCAGCCGGTCCCGGTCAGATCAGCCAAGAGAGGTCCGCGAGGGACGGGGGCGTCAGCCGGGAGAGACGATCACAGGCCGCCGGACGCCCCGGCAAGACCGCGGCGACAGGCGTCGTGCGAAGAGAGGCCCCGGCGTGCCGGCGGCGGGCGTCGCTTGCTTCGGAACAGGTCCCCGCCAGCGCCAAGCCCTCCAAACGCGGCTTCGTCAGGCGTCGGAGACAGCGTTGTCGCGCTCCGATTCGGCCTTTGGGCCACGCCTATCTCAGCCTCGGTCGGCGTCCCTCTCTGACCGCCCGATCTCGCCAGCCGACGTGACCCCGTGACCGGAGGGCCCGGAGAGCCTCTCCCTCGTCGGTCGCGACCCGACAATCGCCCCCGGCGTCCTCCGCAAGCCCCTCCGCCCCGGACCACCCGGCGATGCGGGCCCAGGCCGTGGCGCCGATGATCAGTGCGCCGAGACCGGCGAGGACGAGGGCCGCCGTCTCGCCGGCGCCGGTGAGCGCGGCGACGCCCCTTGTCATGTGGAAGCCGGCCAGACCCGCCGGGATGGCGTAGACGAGACCGATTGCGAGCCGGAGCGGCACGGACCGGACGCGGGCAAAGACGACCTCGCCAAGGGCGGCGACGACGCCGCCCGCTACAAGGCCGCCGATGATGGCGACCAGTAACCCGTGGTCGTCGGCATGCAGCCAGAGGGAGGTGGAGAGGCCGATCCAGAATGGAAGCGCATAGACGGCGAGGGTGAACATCAGCCAGCAGATCGCGCCGAGGCCGAAGGCGGTGAGAAGGGTCGAGGCCAGCATGGCGGGGCTCCTCGAACAGGGGATCGCGTCGCCACCACCGCCAATTGACGCGTCGAGATATTAGCAGAGTCGCGCCCGCGCCGGAAGCGCCCGGCGCGGGCGTCGACGCGGTTTCGCCGGCTCCGCTCAGGCCGCCGGCCGCCGGGGACGGAAGTCGAAGAGCGGGATGCCGAGGGCGCGGGCCTTGTCGGCGAGGTTGTCGGTGATGCCGGAACCGGGGAAGACAATCAGCCCGATGGGCAGGACCTCAAGGAGCTGGTCGTTGCGCTGGAACGGGGCGGCCTTTCCATGGCGCGTCCAGTCCGGACGGAAAACGATCTGCGTCACGCTGCGGTTGTCGGCCCAGGCGGCGGCGATGCGTTCCGCACCGCGCGGGGAGCCGCCGTGCAGCAGCACCATGTCGGCGTGCTTGGCCCGAACGCGGTCGAGCGCATCCCAGATTGCGGCGTGGTCGGCGCAGTCGGCTCCGCCGGTGAAGGCGATCTTCGGCCCTGGCGGCAGGAGCGGTTCGATGGCGGCCCGGCGCCGGGCGGTGATGTGGTCGCGACTGTCGATCAGCGCGGCGGTCAGGCTGCGATGGCTGACATGGCTCCCGAGGCGCGGGCGCCAGATCTCGCCGACATGGGCCTCGAATCCCTCGGCGGCGAGGTCGCGCAGCGCCTCCCAGGCGTTCCGCCGTTCGATCAGCGAGAGCCCCTCGGCGATCAGGGTCTCAAGCTCCACCGAGCGGATCTCCGATCCGTCCTGTTCGGTCTGCGATCGGCGCTGCGCCTGCTCGTTGGCGTCGAGCTCGCGTTCGACCCGGGCGGCCATGCGGTGGAAGAGGTCGGTCACCCGCCAGAGCACATCCTCGAGATCGGGCTCGAGGCGGGTGTCGCCGAGCGTCGCGACCAGCGCGTCGAAGATGTCGGCGACGGCGCCCTGCAGGGCTTCAGGCTCCGGCAAGGGGCGCGGGTCGGGCTCGTCCGCGAAGGGGCGGTGGCCGTAGAGTTGCAGTTCCTCCAGCACAATGGCGGTGGCGGATCGGGTCTGGATGTCGGTCATGGTCGGGTCTCCCTGCGCTTCGGCCCGCGCCTCTCGCGGGCCTTCCCGGGCGACGGGAAAGCGGGGGCCGGGCGGGCCTGCACCGCCGCGCATGCGGCGGCCGGAGCGGAGCGGAGGACGGCTCGCCGTTGCGGGTCCGGTCGGGCTCTGCTCCGTCTCGCCCCTCTCGGAAGGCCAGGAGGCGGGGGCTCTGACGGGGGAGTGAGCCAGAGTCCTGCGCCCGGACACGGTCAGCCGGGGGAGAGCGCCTGGAGACGGGCTGCGTCCTCGGGCGCGAGTTGCGGGCGGAGATGCGCGCGAAGATCGGCGAGCCCGAAGGCGATCAGGTCGTCGTTGAAGTCGCCAAGGCGCGGGAGCAGGCGGATCGACTCGATCCCGTCCGTGACGGCGCGTCTGCGGAGCGCATCCGCCGCGGCTTGGCCCGCCTCGTCGCGGTCGGCCGCGATATAGAGGCGGCGTAGCGCAGCGGGCAGGACCAGGGCGCCGAGATGGTTGGCGGAGAGCGCGGCGACGACCGGCAGGAACGACAGGGCCGAACGGAGCGCCAGCATGGTCTCGAGCCCTTCGCCGGCGGCGAGGATGTCGGTGGCGGTTCCGATGCGTACGCCGGCGCCGATCAGCCGCCCCATCGCCTTGCGCGGCGGGACTACCGGCGCCTTGCCCGCGCTGGTTGGGTCGAGCCAGGTGCGGTGAAGACCGGTCAGCCGCCCGTCGAGATCGGTGACCTTCGCCAGCAGCGCAGGCCAGGTCTCGGGCGGGTCGGTCGGCGGCCGGCCCTCGCGGACATGGAAGCAGGCGGGGTGGAACCGCAAGGCGGGAAGGTCGCCGAGGCCCATGATGCCCCGCCGCGCGAGATAGCGCTCGGCCAGCGTGTCGGGGATCGGCCGGCCCATGGCCCAGAGCCGTCGTGCGGCCTCAACTGATCCGGCGGGAGCATGTGAGGCGCTGGAAGGAGTGATCAAGGGACGCGGCAGGTTCAGGAAGCTGCGCGCCTCGTCGAGCGTGTCGCGCAGCTTCGCGTGGCCCAGGTTGGCGGCGATGAGGTCCATGAGATCGCCGTGCTCTCCGGTCGCCGCGTCGGTCCACTTGCCGGCGGCGCCCGGCCCCGATATCGGCCCCGTCAGGCGGACATAGAGGCTGCGGCCCGGTGCGCCGCGGACATCGCCCGCGACCCAGTAGCGACCCTGCCTCCGGCCATTCGGCAGGTAATGGCGGCAGACGGCCTCGGCCTCTTCGGCGAGGCGGCGGGCAAGCAGTGCTGCGGGGCTGTCCATCGGCGGCGCCTCGGATCGGAGGGCGGCGAAAGAGGGGTCCGCCGTCCCCGGCGGACCCCAGGCGTCCCGGGATCGGCGAGGCGGGGAGCGACCTCTCCGACCCTGGCGGATCACTCGGCGGCGGTCCTCTCGAGGGCCTCGCCGGCGATGGGCTCATCTTCGCCCGCGTCCTCCGGATTGCCCATGGCCGTTTCGCCGCCGTCGATGTCCGATTGCGCTACGCCGTTCTGCGGGTCGGCATCGACCGCGTGGTCATCCGCTTCGACCAACTCGATCTCCGGCGCGTCGTTCTCCACCGGAGGCGCGGTGCGGAGAAGCTCCGGCAGCCAGCCGGAACCTTCGAGCAGCGCCTCAGCCGCCGCCGCCATCTCGGGCTTCTTCAGCCCGGCGATCCGCTCGGCCGCCGCCTCGCCCTTCGCCTCGGTCACCGCCTCGATGATGCGGGCCTTGGCGACCCGGCCGAGATAGTTGTCGGTCGAGACCGTCCAGCCCGCCCGGGTCATATCGAGGCCGAGCGTCGCAGCGAGAGCATCGCCATGCGCGAGCGCGCGGGGCCGGCGATGGTAGGGGTCTTGCACGGCGTTCACCGTCAGCGAGACGCAATGGGCGAAGAGCGCCGCGCGGCTCTCCGCGTCGAGGCCGGTCAGCGCGTCCCAGAGCGCTTCCGGGGCCCCGGGCAGGCGCTTCGCCCAGTCCGCGTGCCGCGCCTCGACCGCCTGCGCATAGGGCATGTCGCCGAGTCCAGGCGCCTGAGCGCCGAAGACCGCGCTCCTCGGCTCGATCTCGACGCAGCTGTCGAGCCCGTAGCGATGGAAGAGCCGGAGCGCCAGCGCATGCAGCGCCGCGAGCGTTGCGACCTCCGGATCCCGCGCCACCGCATCGCGGAGCGCGATGGTGCGATGGGCGGTGAGCTCGGCCACCAGCCGGTCGGAGAGCGGCTTCAGTCCGTCCTCCTCCTCCTCGACCGGGGCGGTTTCGGGCGGGACGGGCTCATCGCCGTCCTCCGACGAGGCGACCCGATCGCCGCCGGCCACGGCCTCGGCGGCGCCCGGCTCCTCATGCGCCTCGGGCTCCGGGGCCGGCTCGTCCTCGGGGCGGACATAGCCGCGCTCGACCCGCAACCGGCCGGAGGCGTCGATGCTGACGAAGGCCCCGGCGCGGGCCTGGTCCTCGGGATCGAAGCGCACCGGCCGCGCCTCGAGCGCCTCCAGCGCCGTCTCGATCTCACCGAGGCGGAGGTCGACCGCATCGGGCAGCTCGCCCGCATCGGCATGCTCGGCCTCGAGCGCGTCCATCTCCGCGCGCAACGCCTCATGCGCTTCGATCTCCTCGGCGCTCATCGGCTCGGCCTCACCGCGCAGCCGCCGCATGCCCCAGCTGTGCCCGTAGGCGAAGTCGGTCGCGACCTCGACCCACTTCCAGCCTTCGGCCCGCACCGCCTCGGCCTCCTCGGCGAGCTTCTCCGAGACCATCAGGTCCAGAAGCCCCGCATCCTGCAGCCAGCCGCCATCGTCCTGGCTGAAGAGGTCGCGCATGATCGCGCCGCCGGCCTCGATGTAATTGTCGAGCCCGACGAACTGCGCGCGCTTGTCGGAGGCCCGCACCGCGCCCTCGGTCAGCATGCGCCGGATCTCGTGCGGGGCCTTGCTGTAGTGCCGCTGCAGCGCCTCCCAGACCTGTTCCTGCCGGGCGGGATCGGGGTTGACGGTGAAGGCCATCAACTGGTCGAGCGTCATCGCCTCGTCGGCGTAGGCTTCGAGCAGCGCGGGCGCGACGGCGGCGAGCTTCAGCCGCTGCTTCACCACCGCGGGCGCGACGAAGAACGCCGCGGCGATCTCCTCCTCGCTCCGGCCCTTGTCGCGCATCGCCTGGAAGGCGCGGAACTGGTCGAGCGGATGGAGCGGCGCGCGCTGGACGTTCTCGGCGAGGCTGTCCTCCTCGGCGAGCCCGTCGGTCCGCACAATGCAGGGGACAGGCGCGTTGCGGGCGAGCCGCTTCTGCTTGACCAGCAGCTCCAGCGCGCGGTAGCGCCGCCCGCCCGCCGGGATCTCGAACATCCCGGTCTCGGCGCCGGTCTCGTCCAGCAGCGGCCGGACGGTGAGCGAGGCGAGCAGCGTGCGCCGCGCGATATCCTCGGCCAGCTCCTCGATCGAGACGCCGGCCTTCACATGCCGGACGTTGGACTGGCTGAGCCGCAGCTTGTCGAAGGGAATGTCGCGCGAGGCGCTGAGGGTGATCTTCGGGTGCGTCTGGGTCTTCCGGGACATCGGACTTCTCCGCGACGGGCCGGCCAGGGGCCACTCCCCCAACCTCCAAACCCGTCACGAAGGACACGGCCCACCTCTCCCTCTGAGGGATCGATGGACCGTGACCGGGAAGTGGACGTCATGTAGCTACTGGCGGACCCCATCGAGCAGCACCTTCGCCTTACCCTCCATCGCCAGCCGTGCGTCCTGCTGCGGCTTCGACCGGGCCACCGCCGTGATCCCCTGCACGAAGTCGAAGACGCTCTCGGGCGGGCGGCCTTCCTCGGCGAGTACGGTCTCGACGATCTTCGCCGTCTCGGCTTTCGAGAAGCCGCGCTTCTTCAGGAAATCGGCGCGGTCCTCGTCGCTGCGCGCGATGATCTTCTCGCGCGCTGCGCGGATGCCTTCGATGAACGGCGCCGGCGAGGAGTTGGCGAAGCGCGTGAGCGCCGGGGCGGCTTCATGGGCGAAGCGGTTCGCCGCGTATTTTGAGTGCCGGATCGTGATCTCCTGGAAGTCCTCGACGCCCCAGAGGTTCCGGTTCTGGCAGACGGCGCGGAGGTAGAAGCTGGCGATGCCGAGCGTCTTGGCACCGACCTCGGAGTTCCAGCAGTAGAACCCCCGGAAATAGAGATCGGGCGAGCCGTCGGGCAGGAGCCCCGCCTCGATCGGGTTCAGGTCGTCGACGAGGAACAGGAACACGTCGCGGTCGGAGGCGTAGAGCGTAGTCGTTTCCCTGGTGACGTCGACCATCGGGTTGTAGACGCCCGTCGACCAGTCGAGCACGCCCGGCACCTTCCAGCGGGTGTCGCCCGTACCATCGCCGGCGATGCGCCGGACGGCGGAGACGAGTTCATGGTCGTAGATGCGCCCATAATCCGGCCCGGTGACGGCGCGGAGCTCGGTCCGGCCGTCCTCGGTCTCCAGCGTCTTGATCTGCTCGGCCCGGTGGTTGGTCAGCCCGTACTGGAGGTTGATGCCCGCCAGCGGCGCGGGCAGCTGCCGCAGATAGGCGGCCGGCGCGCCGACGAGGCTCGCCATCTGCCCGAAGCTCCAGTGCGTCGGCGCGACGGGTTCCTCGGCGCCAGGCAGGACGAGGCCCAGCCGCTCGGGGTTGTCGCGGCTCGCCTCGACGCGGATCGCCGCGCTCTCCACGCTGCGCGTACGGCTCCGCTCGGCGCGTCCCTTCACCGAGGCGAAGAGGTCGTCGAGCGACAGGAAGCGCTCGTCATCGGGCCGATTGAACCATTCCGACGTCACCCGCCCCACCCGCTCGCCGCGCGACACATCCACCTTGTAGCCGACGGGCACGTCGCGGCTACTGTCCAGAACCTGCATATCCATCAGTCATCTCCCGGGACGGGCGGCGCAGGGCCTCTCCCTCGCCTCCAAACCCGTCACGGAAACCGCCGCAGCCTCTCACTCCGGCCGGGCGCGCCGAAGGCCGTATGGCTTAGCTGCCAGATGAGGATCGTCGCACGGCGCTATTGGGTGCGAGGCTCCGAGCAGGCAGGTAAATTTCGGTAGCCGAACGAAACAGCCGCCTCGAGGAAGCCCGGAAACTCGAGCCTCGGGCGATGAAAGACTGATGATCGCTTCACGCCGCAGTGGACGCCACGCAGATCTTGAGGAGGCCCAGATCACAGGCCATCAACCAAGGTTTCAGCGCTTCGGAATGCCGGTCGATCCGGTCATCCATTGGATCGACTCCGACCTACGCCAGAGCGCGAAATCATGCGATCAAAACATGAACATGTATTGCACATGGCTTTTTGTAATATATTGTTTATATTGATTAATTTTTCCAGTCCATCATCGGGGCGACGGAGAAACGCGAGGGGGGGGCATGGCACCTTCGGTTCCGGGGCTCTTCGCCCTTCCCATACCCGCGATGCGCCCGGGAGGGAAACCGGAGGCTATTCGCGGTCCAGGAAGGGGCGCAGCGTCGCCTCGGCGGCGAGGCGGCTGGCGACGGGCATGAGGTGGCCGTAGTCGAAGGACGTGATCCCCTCCCGCCGTTCTTCCCCGATATAGGTCAGGCAGCCCGCCTCGTCGCAGAGCGCGGACATGAGGTCGAGTGCTGCGAAGGCGCTTCCCTCCTCCGCCGCGGCGGCGACGAGCTGCTCGCTGTAGTCGACGTAGGCGAGGTCCACGCCGCGCCAGGTGCGGCGTTCGAGCCCGAGGTCCCGCGACGCCAGCAGGAACGGCAGCGACGGGCGCCAGTGCGGCGGGGGGCCGGAGACGAGAACGGTCTTCACGCCGAGGCTCTTCAGATGCGCCGCGATCCCGTTCAGGGCGGCGAAGTCCCACATGCCGATGCTTCCGATCAGCACGATCTCCGGCCGGACCGCCGCGACGGCGTCCAGCGCCGTCTTGTTGGAACGGGCGCAGATCTCTCTCATCGGGTTCGAGAGGAGCTGCGGGCGGCAGCCCGAGGTCGCGACCTGAAGCATGTTCCAGCGCCCTCCGGCGACGGCCTCGACGCCGGGATGGAGATGCTGGGCGTGGCTGTCGCCCCAGATCAGGATCGTGGGCTTCGCCGGGTCCTGCGGAACGGTGCAGGATTCCGGTATGCCCTCGCGCACGCCCTCGTAGTTCTCGATGTCGTGGATGAAGAAATTGCACTCGTCCCGATAGCGCCGGAACAGGTCCGCCCGGTGAAGGAATTCATGCGCGGGGGCGCTGTTCTCGAAATGGTCGAGGAACGCCTTGTCGAGGTTGAACCGGCCGTGGAACCCCTGCCCGACATGCCCCGCCACGCCGATCGCTGCGAAGACCGCGCCGGCGGCTCCGCTCGCGATAAAGACCTGGCGGCGGGTGGGCAGGAGCGGGGCCGGGCGGCGGCGAAACGGCGTCTCCACGAAGAGCCAGGTCGCCCAGGCGAGGAGCAGCGCCGCGGCGGCGAGCGCGCCCATCAGCGCCTCCGACGGTTCCGAAACGCTTCTGATGCGGGCGAAGGCGAAGAGCGGCTGATGCCAGAGATAGGCGCTGTAGGAGATCAGGCCGATCCCGACCATCGGCTTCACGGAGAGGAGGCGCGCGACCAGCGTCCGCTCCCCCGCAAAGAGGATGATCAGGGCCGAGCCGAGCACCGGCGCGATGGCGTACACGCCGGGGAAGGGCGTCGTCTCGTCGAAGGCGAAGATGGCGTAGAGGATGAGCGCGAGGCCTGCGAGGCTCAGGACGTTGCTGGAAGGCTGCGCCCTGCCTTGCAGATAGAAGGCCGCGAGGGAGCCGGCGAGAAGCTCCCATGCGCGCGCGGGCGCGAGGTAGAAGATGGCGCTCGGGCTGTCCCGCCACCACCATTCGCAGATGACGAAGCTGAGCGCGGCGGAAGCGGCGACTGCCCAGAACACCCGGTTCCGCCCGAAGCGCCATGTCAGCAGCAGAAAGACGGGGAAGATCAGGTAATACTGCTCCTCCACCGCAAGGCTCCAGGTGTGGAGAAGCGGCTTCAGCTCCGCATCCGCCGCGAAATAGCCGCTCTCCCGCTGGAAGAGGATATTCGAGGCGAAAAATACAACTGCGATAATGCTCTGCGCGAAATCCTTCAGATCGGACGGGAGCATCCACATCCAGGCGAAGGGCAGGCAGGCCAGCATCACCACGAAGAGCGCCGGGAGTATTCGCCGCGCGCGGCGTTCGTAGAAGCGGGCGATGGAGAAGTCGCGGGTGCGCAGGTCGACGCCCAGCGCCAGGGGCCTCTCGCTGGCCCCGACGAAGAGCGAGGGGATGAGGGCCAGCGGCAGGTTGTCGATCACCTCGTAGCCCAGGTCCTCGGCCGTATCGAGCGCCAGCGAGCGGCCGGCGCCGGCCATGCCGGTCACCAGCAGCACCGGCCGCCGCCGCTCGATCCCGCGGCGCCGCGGGATC
>JAUIDE010000170.1 GCA_030429105.1 Alphaproteobacteria bacterium | reverse complement strand
CAGCGCCTCGTCCGCCGGCGCCGCCCGGCCGCAGACCGGACAGCCGAGCCGGCCCGCTTCGGCCGCCGTCAGGACCGACGCGCTCATCCGATCAGCCGCCAGACGGTGCGCCGGCAGAGCGCGGCGTCCTCGTAGAAGGCGACGGCGGCCAGCGCGACGAAAATCCAGAAGGCGGCGCCGAGGCCGACGCTCGCGATCCCCGCCACCTTCACCAGGGCGACGACGACGCCGATGACGAAGATCTCCATCATCGACCACGGGCGAAGCTCCACGGCGAGCCTGAACGCTTCGCGCGCCAGCGGAGCCGGCGGGCGGCCGAGGCGGAGCGGCGCCAGCGTCCAGATCAGCGCGAGCGCCCGCGTCGCCGGCAGCGCCACGATGGCTGCGAAGACGGCGAGCGTGAGCCCACGCGCGTCCCCGCCGGCCGCGATCGCCGCGTCGAGCACAGACGCCTCGCTGTGCCGCCCGGCCGCGTCGATGGAGATGAAGGGCAGCGCCACCGCCGCGCCAAGAAGGACGAGGGTGGAGACGGCGGCGGCGATCACCCCGTCGAGCGAGCCCGCCCGCTCCGTCGCGAGGACGGCGCCGCAGCGCGGGCAACGCGCGCTGCGCACGCCCGGCGGCGGCTCGAAGAGCAGCGCGTCGCAGGCGTGGCATGCGATCAGCGGCGCGCCCGCCGGATCGTCACTCGCGCTCATGGTCCGCATCCCGGCTCCTCCGCCCCCCCCGGGAAGATCGGGGAGGCGCGCCCGCGGGTCAAGCGAGGGGGGCCGGCGGGGCCGCGCTCCGTCAGGCGAGGGCGGCGGCGACGGCGGCCGAGAGCGGCGTCGGCCGCCGCCCGATCAGCCGCGCCAGCGCGCCGCCCTCCTCCAGCAGCCAGCCTCCCGCCGCGCCGGCGTCAGCGTCGGCGATGACGGCGACGAGCCCTGCGGGCAGCCCCATGCCGGCGAGCGCGGCCTCGAACTCCGCCTTCGGCAGGTCGGCGTAGGGGACGGGCTTGCCGACCCGCCGGGAGAGCTCGGCCGCGAGATCGGCCATCGTGAAGGCGTCGCCGCCAAGCTCGTAGGTCGCGCCCTCATGCCCCTCGCCGGAAACGGCGGCGGCGAGCGCCTCGGCATGGTCCCGCCGCGTCGCGGGGGAGACGCGCGCCGACCCGGCGCAGCCGATGATCGCGCCCGCGGCGGCGGCGGCGGGGAGCGAGCCGGTCCAGTTCTCCGTGTACCAGCCGTTGCGCAGGATCGTGAAGCCGAGCCCCGAAGCCCGCAGCGCCGCCTCCGTCTCCCGGTGGTCGCCCGCCACGATCAGCGGCGACCGGTCGGCCTTCAGGAGCGATGTGTAGACCACGCGGCGCACGCCGGCGGCCTTCGCCGCCTCGATGACGTTGAGATGCTGGCCCACACGCCCTTCGAAATCCCCCGAGGAGATCAGGGCGAGCGTCGTCACACCCTCCAGCGCGGGCGCGAGCGCGGCGGCGTCGCGATAGTCGAAGCCGCGGGTCTCCACCCCGTCGAAGGCCGCCCGCTCCGGGGACCGGGCGAGGGCGACGAGCCGCGCCGCGGGCGCCGTGGCCCTCAGATGTTCGATCGTCAGGCGCCCGAGCTGGCCGCTGGCGCAGGTGATGGCGATGGTCATGTCCACTCTCCCGATTCGTGTTGACGGAAGGGACGTAGGCGATGCAATTTCATTTCGTAAGTACGCACAAAAAGGTAAGCATGATGATGGATGCGCCGCCCTGGGCCGGGTTCGAGCCGGACGTGCTGAACGAGCGCTGCCCCTCCCGCGAGCTGCTCGCCCATGTGTCGAGCAAATGGGGGGCGCTCGTGCTGATCGCGCTGGAGGAGGACGGGACGCTGCGGTTCAGCGCGCTGCGCCGCCGGGTCGGCGGGGTGAGCGAGCGGATGCTCTCGCAGACGCTGAAGGTTCTTGAGGCGGACGGTTTCGTCCGCCGGGTCGCGCATGACGCCGTGCCGCCGCATGTCGAATACAGCCTGACGCCGCACGGGCGGGGCGTGGCGGGCCATGTGAAGGCGCTGGCGCTCTGGCTGGAGGCGAACCTCCCCTCCCTTCCCGCCGGGGCCGGCGCGCGGCAGGGCGCGCGCGCCGGCTGACGGCGCTCAGCGCGCCATCAGGACGGGGATCTCGGCGCTCTTCAGCATGTCCCGCGTCGCGCCGCCAAGCAGCCGCTCGCGGAAGCGGGAATGGCCGTAGGCGCCCATGACGATCATCTCCATCCCCGCCTCCCGCGCCGCGCGATTGAGCATGTGGGCGACGGACGGGCCCGTCTCCGCGATCACCGAAATCGCGGCGTGGGCGCCGTGGCGGGCGAGCATGACGGCGAGCGCACGGCCCGGATCGGCCTCGTTCGCCTCATGCCGACCGGGATCGACGACGGCGATGACGACCTCCTCCGCCGCCGCCAGCAGCGGGAGCGCGGCGCGCACGGCCCGCATGGCCTGAGCCGAGCCGTTCCAGGCGACGAGGATGCGCCGCGGCGCGGGCTCCACCGCGTCCGAGGGGACGACAAGAACCGGGGTGACCGATTCGAAAAGCGCCGCCTCGGTGACGATTTCCGGCGTCTCGTCGCCGTCCGGGCCATAGGGCTTCGGCAGGACGACGAGGTCCTGGTGCCAGGCCGCATCGCCCACGGCGCGGCCGATCTCCGCGTAGCGGACGGCGGCCGTCCTGACCGCCCATGAGACGTCCTCCGCCTGCATCAGCCGGCGCGCCTCCGCCGCGCGCGTTTCCGCCTCGCTCACCGCCGCCTTGTGGAAGCTGTCCAGCACCTCCATCGCGGCGTCGGAGTAGTAGCCGACCGGGGTCCGGTCGAGCCCGAGGCAAAGAATGTCGAGATGGCCGGACGCGTCGCCGGCCAGCCGGGCGGCGGCGCGCAGGGCGGCGCGGCTTTCTTCCTTGCCGTCCCAGACGGTGACGATCGACTTGAAAGCCATGGCGGTCTCCTCCTGTGTTTGGATGATCCGAACCTAGGCCTGCCGCCGAAGCCATGTATTGACGTGGATCAAGGCGACGATGGGCCCGAAGCCGCATTCCCTCACCATGCCAATGCCGCGCCGCGTCATAGCGACGGCCCGGCCGAAGGAGTGAGACGGATGCAGGACGGTTTGAAACTCGGGGTGCTGGCGTTCATCGCCACATTCGCGGCGATCGGCGCGAATTTCGCGCATGACGTCGCCTATCAGGTTCATGCGCTCATCATCCTGGCGATATCCATCGGGATGTTCGTCTGGGTGCTGCGCGGGATCGGCGGCGCGAAGCCCGCGCCGGAAACGGGCTACATGGACGGCGTGGTGCGCTACGGCGTGATCGCAACGGCGCTCTGGGGCGTCGTCGGCTTTCTCGCCGGTGTCTATATCGCCTTCCAGCTGGCTTTCCCGGCGCTCAATCTCGGCCTCGAATGGACGACCTTCGGGCGCCTCCGGCCGCTCCACACCTCTGCAGTGATCTTCGCCTTCGGCGGCAACGCGCTGCTCGCGACCTCCTTCTACGTCGTGCAGCGGACCTCGGCGGCGCGGCTCTGGGGCGGGGACCTCGCCTGGTTCGTGTTCTGGGGCTACCAGCTCTTCATCGTGCTGGCGGCGACCGGATATGTGCTCGGCGCCACTCAGTCCAAGGAATACGCCGAGCCGGAATGGTATGTGGACATCTGGCTGACCATCGTCTGGGTCGCATATCTCGCTGTCTTCCTCGGCACGATCATGCGGCGCAAGGAGCCGCATATCTACGTCGCGAACTGGTTCTACCTCGCCTTC